>NZ_JBEYCQ010000020.1:0-145093 GCF_040632905.1 Streptomyces sp. NPDC016469 | reverse complement strand
GTTGATAGGCCAGATGTGGAAGCCCGGTAACGGGTGGAGCTGACTGGTACTAATAGGCCGAGGGCTTGTCCTCAGTTGCTCGCGTCCACTGTGTTAGTTCTGAAATAACGAACGGCCGTGTTGTTGTCCGGTTGGTTCAATTTCATAGTGTTTCGGTGGTCATTGCGTTAGGGAAACGCCCGGTTACATTCCGAACCCGGAAGCTAAGCCTTTCAGCGCCGATGGTACTGCAGGGGGGACCCTGTGGGAGAGTAGGACGCCGCCGAACAATCATTGTGGGAAAGCCCCGTGCCATTGGCACGGGGCTTTTCTGCGTTTCAGCCCGGGGAGACCAGGTGGGTGTCGTACGCCAGGATCACCGCCTGGACGCGGTCCCTGGCGCCCGTCTTGGCGAGAATGCGGGAGACGTGGGTCTTCACCGTTGATTCCGCGAGATGCAGGCGTTCCGAGATTTCGGAATTGGTCCAGCCCTGGCCGATGACCGTCAGGATTTCCCGTTCCCGCCCGGTGAGACCGGCGATGCGCGGGTCCTGGGTGGCGGGCTCGCCCGGGGCGGCCGGCAAATGCTGTACGTACGCGTCCAGGAGACGGCGGGTCAGGCTCGGAGCGACCACCGCGTCGCCGAGTGCCACGGCCCGGATGCCGGAGAGCAGCTCCTCCGGCAAGGCGTCCTTGATCAGGAAGCCGCTGGCGCCGGCGCGGAGACCGTCGTACGCGTAGCGGTCCAGGTCGAACGTCGTGACGATGAGGACGCGGGTGCGGGAACCGGCCCTGATGATGCGGCGGGTCGCCTCGATTCCGTCCAGGAGCGGCATGCGGATGTCCATCAGGGCCACGTCCGGCTGGTGCCGGGCGACGAGCTGGATCGCTTCGTGGCCGTTGGCGGCCTCGCCGACGACGTTCATGTCGTCCTGGCTCTCCAGGAGCATGCGGAAGCCGAAGCGTTGCATCGGCTGATCGTCCGCAATGAGCACGGTCGTCACGAGGGGAAGTCCTCCAGGGGGAGCCGGAGCCGGACCTGCCAGCCGCCTTCGGCGGAGGGGCCGGCTTCAAGTGTGCCGTCGTACAGGGAAGCGCGTGCGCGCATCCCGGTGATGCCCTGCCCGGTGCCGACGGAGGTCTGCTCGTCCGGGGGCGGGGTGCCATTGTCCGTGACGAGGGTTTCCAGTGCGCCCGGGTGGTAGTTCAGAGTGACCTCGGCCGCGAGCGACGGTGAAGTGCCCACGTGCTTCAGCGTGTTCGTCAGGGACTCCTGCACGACCCGGTAGACCGTCAGCTGGCGTCCGGGGGTGAGCGGAGCGGTCGGTGGCGTCCCCCGTACGAGCAGCTGGACCGGGAGACCAGCGCGGCGTACCCCTTCCAGAAGTGCGTCGATGTCGTCGAGGGTGGGCTGCGGGGTGCGGTCGGCGTCCTCCGGCTGGTCCCGCAGCACACCCAGGAGACGGCGGAGTTCGGCGAGGGCCTGGCGGCTGGTGGTGCCGATGGCTTCCAGCGCCTGGGCCGCGCGCTCCGGGCTGCGGGCCGACGCGTACGAACCGCCGTCGGCGAGGCCCGTGATGACGGAGAGGTTGTGGCCGATGATGTCGTGCATCTCCCGGGCGATCCGGGTCCGTTCGGCGGCGGCGGCCAGACGGGCCTGCTGGTCGCGTTCGCGTTCCAGCCGGTCGGCCCGGTCGAGAAGGGCCGCGGTGTATTCCTTGCGCGTACGCACCAGGATCCCCGCCAGGACGGCGATGGCGAACATCCAGACGTGCGGGAGCAGGAGACGGCTCCAGACCTCCGGGAACCGGCCCGAGGCGATCACCAGCGGTGCCGCGACCAGGGCGCCCGACCAGGCGAGGGTGCGCATCGGGAGGCGTACCGCGATGTTGAAGACCACGATCTCCTGGAGCAGGGACGCCTGGATGACCGCACCCGTCCACACATTGGCCAGTGAGAACGGGGCCATGAAGGCGAGCACGGCCAGAGGGTGGGAGCGGCGCCGGAGCAGGGGAGCGGAGAACGCCGCGCTCATGGTGAACACCAGCGGCTCCGGCACGTCCTGGTCGACGGCGACCGTCCTCCAGCCGCCGGTGGAGACGTCGAGGACGGCGAACAGCACCCAGAACGCGGTGAGGGCGCCGTTCCAGACCGACGGTCGGTGGCGGTCGAAGGCGCGGATGCGCTGGAACAGGCGCTGTATGTGCGCGGTGAGCGGGGAGGGGGCGGACGGTGGGGCGGGCTCCCGGCCTTCAGTGGTGTCCGCCATTGGAGTCTCCCCTGTACCCGGCAGCGTGCGGCTCATGCGTCCCGGCGCCGCAGGAGTACGGCCGCCGGGACCAGTGTGGCGGAGGCCCACAGGACCAGGGCGAGCAGGGCGGGGCCCGGAGACGCGGCGTCCGGGAGCGGGGTGGCGGAGCCGAGGACGCCCGCCGCCTGGGTGGGGAAGTAGCGGACGGCGGTCTCCACCGTGTCGTACGGGAGCGTGGTCAAGACCTCGGGGAGGATCATCACACCGCCGATGAACGCGCCGATCGCTCCGGGGACCGAACGCAGGAGAGCGCCGAGGCCCAGGGCGATGAGGCCGAGGAAGGTGGTTCCGGCGGCGTTCCCCGCTACGGCGCGCAGGACACCCGGGTCGCTGAGGGAGGCGGCCTGGTCCGTGTCGTGCAGGAAGAGCTGGGCGATGACGAAGGTGACCAGTGAGGTCGCGAACATGGCGGTGAATACGGTGACGGTGAAGACGGCGGCCTTCGCCCACAGGACCGGAAGGCGGCGCGGGACGGCGGTCAGCGAGGCGCGGATCAGGCCCGAGGAGTACTCGCCCGCCGTGACGAGGATGCCGAGTACCACCATGCAGAGCGAGGCGAGGAGCGAGCCGTAGAGGACGAGGATGACGGTGTCCATGTCCGAGTCGCCGCCGTCGGAGGTGTAGGTCGTGCCCATGAGGATGCCCACACCCAGGATGAAGACGGCAGCCAGGCCGAGGGTGATCCAGCTGGAGCGCAGGGTGCGCAGCTTGTGCCATTCGGAGTGCAGCACCCGGGCAGGTGTGACGCGGTAGGGGTGGGGAAGGGCCGTAGTGGTCATGCGAGCGCTCCGGTCGGTGCGGCGGCGGTGGTGGTCCGGTAGTCGACGGACTCCTGGGTGAGGTCCATGAACGCCTGTTCCAGGGATGCGGTGTGCGGGGTGAGCTCGTAGAGGGGGATGGCGTGGGCGGCGGCGGTGCGGCCGATGTGTTCGGCGTCCGTGCCGCGTACGTCCAGCCGGTCGGAGCCGGGCGTGGCGGTGATCTCGATACCGGGGCCCCGCAGCAGGTCGCACAGGGCGGTGGCCTGAGGGGTGACGACGGTGACGGAGCCGCCGCCGGCCGTGGCGGTGAACTCGGTGACGGTGGTGTCGGCGAGGAGGCGGCCGCGGCCGATGACGACCAGGTGGTCGGCGGTGAGGGCCATTTCGCTCATCAGGTGTGAGGAGACCAGGACCGTGCGGCCCTGTGCGGCGAGGTCGCGGAGCAGGGTGCGGATCCACAGGACGCCCTCGGGGTCGAGGCCGTTGACGGGTTCGTCCAGGATGACGACGGCCGGGTCGCCGAGGAGAGCGGCGGCGATGCCCAGGCGCTGGCCCATGCCGAGCGAGAACCCCTTGACCCGCTTCCCGGCGACGGCGGTGAGACCGGCGAGGTCCAGGACGTGTTCGACGCGGCTGCGTGGGATGCCGTGGGTGTGGGCGAGCGCCATCAGGTGGTGGAAGGCGGTCCGGCCGGGGTGGACGGAGCGTGCCTCCAGCAGGGCGCCGACCTGGGTGAGGGGAGCGCTGTGAGAGGCGTATGCGCGGCCCCCGATCGTGGCGCGGCCCCGGGTGGGTGCGTCGAGGCCGAGCAGCATGCGCATGGTGGTGGACTTGCCGGCGCCGTTGGGGCCGAGGAAGCCGGTGACCGTGCCCGGGCGGACGGTGAAGTCGAGGTCCTGGACGACGGTGGTGTCCCCGTAGCGTTTGGTGAGTGCGTGTGCCCTGATCATGCGGTCGACGCTACGGAGCCGGCGCGGGCCGGTCGTCGGACCGGAGGCGGGATGTGCGGGGGCGCGTAGTACCGGGGTACGACTCCCGGTGGACGGGTCGAATGCGTTTGCGCGGTCACAGGAGCGCAGGTCAGGATCGGTGCATGGACTACGTGATACGGCCGGTGCGCGCCGACGAGTGGCGGTCGGTGAAGGAGCTCCGGCTGGCCGCCTTGCTGGACCCGGCCGCCCCGGTGGCGTTCCTGGAGACGTACGAGCAGGGGCTGAAGCGGTCCGACGGGGCGTGGCGGGAGCGGACGGTCGACGCCTCCGAGGACGGTGCGGGCGAGGTGCGGCAGTTCGTCGCGGAGGGCCCGGACAGTGTCTGGGCGGGTTCGGTGACGGTGCTCGTGGAGGGGCCGGACGTCGAGGCGCGGTTCGGTGAGGCGGCGTCGGTGAACCAGGGCCACCTGGTCGGCGTGTTCGTGCGGCCGGAGGCGCGTGGGGCGGGGGTGGCGGACGCGCTGTTCCGGGCGGCTGTGGACTGGGCGTGGTCGCTGGAGGCACCGCGGCTTGAGCGCGTACGGCTGTATGTGCACGAGGCCAATCCGCGCGCCGCGGCGTTCTACCGGCGGTTCGGTTTCGTGCCGACCGGGGAGACGGTGCCGATGCCGGGCGATCCGAGGGCGCGGGAGCTGGAGTACGCGGTGACGCGGCCCTGAGCCGTGCTCTTCGGGCGGCTAGAGCGTGCTGGGTGTCCGGAGCTGTTGCGTCCAGTGTGAGCGGGCCTGTTCCGGGGAACGGAGCAGGGCGATGGTGGACAGGCCCTGGGTATGGCCGGACCTCAGCAGCTCGGGCAGCCGGGGCAGGGGGGCGACGGCCGCGATGTCGTCGAGGACGAGTGTCATTGGTGGGTCGAGCCGGCCGTCGGATGACCGTGCGGCCATGCGGCGGCCGTGCTCGACCACGTCTGAGGCGAGCGCGGTGAGCAGGGGCATCGTCCCTGGGCCGGATCGCGGGGTCTCGATGGCTTCACCCACCACATAGAGGCTGCCCCCTTCGTCCGCAAAGGAATCCAGTGCGAGCGCATCTGCTCGATTTGGTGTGCAGGCGTCGCGGACGTGCACGGAGGAGAGGGCGCCGAACGCGCGCACCGTCAGTTCCTGGGCCATCTCGCGCCGTTCGGGGTGGCCGGTGAGCGCGGACTCCAGCAGCCCGGCGAGGCCGGGGGCCGCTTTGGGGTGGGTGCGCAGCAGGCGGACGGGTTCGTGGGCGTTGCCGCCGATGGCCCAGCGGTGGACCTGGCGGAAGGGGCGGCCGTCGATGGCGGCGGCGTGCAGCCAGCAGCGCAGGAGGGTTTCGGCGATGTCGGCCGTCGCGGAGTCGGCGCGGGCCTGGGGGCGGACGGGGGCGAGGAGTGCGCCTGCGCGGGCCGCGGCCCGGTCGTCCTGCTCGCAGCCGCCGGTGGGCGCCCAGTGCAGCCGGGCCGGGGTGTCGCAGAGGTGGCCGGGGTCGTAGACGAGGACGGGGCCGAGCTTGGCGCGGGCGTCCTTGGTCTCGGCCCAGAGGGTGGGGTCGGAGGTCACGACGAGCACGGGGCCGTCGGCTTCACGGACGGCCTGGACGGCGGTGGCCCGGCGGGTGGGGGCGGGGGCGTAGAGGACGAAGGGGGTGCGTGGGGAGGGGACGGTCGCGGGGAGTGGGCCGGTGGGGGCCGAGTCCGTGGCTGCCGTCGCTGCGGGGGCCGCCTTCGCGGCGTCGGTCGGTGCGTGCCGTGTTTTTCGGCCGGTGAGTGCTTCGGGGGCGGCTTCGGCGGGAAGGGCTGTCGGCTGCGGTGCGGTTTCGGTGCGGTGTTCGGCGGGAACGGGGGTGGCCGGCGCGGGAACGGGGGTGGCCGGCGCGGGAACGGGGGCCGTCGTGCGGAGAGTGTCGGGAGTGGGCTCGGGGGCCGGTTCCGGGTCGGGGAGCGCTGCCTCGTACGCGTAATCCTGCCGCTTGCTCCACCGGCCGGCCCTGCGGTCCTTGCCCTGCGCCAGCCGACGCCGGGCGCGCTCCTCGCGGTGTGCCTGTTCGAGGAGGGCCAGCCGCTCCGTGCGTTCCGCGCGGCGGCGGGCCAGTACGGCGCGCCAGCGGGTGATGACACCCATCACGAACACCGTCAGCACCACGAGCACCATCAGTTCGCCGATGAGCAGGCCCCAGAACAGGCCGTAGCCGGAGAGTTCTTCCGGTGGTGTGCGGGGCCAGGCGGCGGGCAGGTCGTGCGGGGCCTCCAGCAGGCGCCGGAGGGCCAGTGGTGTCTCGGTCGGTGTGACGCCGTCGGGCCAGGCACCGTGGGCCAGGAGGCCGGCGAATCCGGTGGCCGCCCAGGCCAGCAGCGTCAGTCCGAGAAGGAAGGCCAGCAGTCCGACGAGCAGGCCGTCGGGGATGCCGCCCCCCTTGCCGCCGTTGCCGGACCGCCCTCCGTCGCTCCCTGCCATGTCATGCCACCGTTGACTCGGACGACTCGTTCAGCCGCTGCTGGTTCTCGATTCTCGCCGCGCGTTCCTCCGCTTCGAGGTCGGCGGCCCTTACGTCGTCCGGAAGGAGGTCGCTCACGGACGATTCGGTCATGGCGCGGTCGGTGAAGACGAGGGGCCGTTCGGCCTCGGTGATCAGGTGTTTGACGACCTGTACGTTGCCGTTCACGTCCCAGACCGCGATGCCCGGGGTGAGGGTGGGGATGATTTCGACGGCCCAGCGGGGCAGGCCGAGGACCCGGCCGGTGGCTCTCGCCTCGTCGGCCTTCTGGGCGTAGATGGTGCGGGTGGAGGCCATTTTGAGGATGGCGGCGGCTTCGCGTGCGGCGGCGCCGTCGACCACGTCGCTGAGGTGGTGGACGACGGCGACGAAGGAGAGGCCGAGGCGGCGGCCGAACTTCAGGAGGCGCTGGAAGAGCTGGGCGACGAAGGGCGAGTTGATGATGTGCCATGCCTCTTCGACCAGGAAGATGCGCTTCTTGCGGTCGGGCCTGATCCAGGTGTGTTCCAGCCAGACGCCGACGATCGCCATCAGGATGGGCATGGCGATGGAGTTGCGGTCGATGTGCGAGAGGTCGAAGACGATCAGGGGGGCGTCCAGGTCGATGCCGAAGGACGTCGGGCCGTCGAACATGCCGCGCAGGTCGCCGTCGACCAGCCGGTCGAGGACGAGGGCGACGTCCAGGCCCCAGGCGCGTACGTCGTCTATGTCGACGTTCATTGCCTGGGCGGATTCCGGTTCGGGGTGGCGCAGCTGCTCGACGATGTCCGTGAGGACGGGCTGGCGGTCGGTCGTGGTGGCGTTGACGTAGGCGTGAGCGACCTTGAGGGCGAAGCCGGAACGTTCGTCCAGGCCGTGGCCCATGGCGACTTCGATGATGGTGCGCAGCAGGGCGAGCTGGCCGGTGGTGGTGATGGCCGGGTCGAGCGGGTTGAGCCTGATGCCGCCGTTCAGTGCGGAGGTGGGGTCGAGGCGGATGGGGGTGAGGCCGAGCTCCTGCGCGATGAGGTTCCACTCGCCGACGCCGTCCTCGCCCTGGGCGTCCAGGACGACGACCTGGCGGTCGCGGAAGCGGAGCTGGCGGAGCACGTACGTCTTCTCCAGCGCCGACTTGCCGTTCCCGGACTCGCCGAGGACCAGCCAGTGCGGGGCGGGGAGCTGCTGTCCGTAGAGCTGGAAGGGGTCGTAGATGTAACCCTTGCCGGAGTACACCTCGCGGCCGATGATCACACCGGAGTCGCCGAGGCCGGGGGCGGCGGTGGGCAGGTAGACGGCCTGTGCCTGGCCCGTAGAGGTACGGACGGGCAGCCGGGTCGTCTCCACCTTCCCGAAGAGGAAGGCGGTAAAGGCGTCCGACAACGCGGACAGCGGATCTCGCATGGCGTGACTGACCTCCCTCTCGGTGTCGCGGACTGGCGGCTAGCGGCGGATGCCGGTGGCGAACGGCAGGGTGTTGACGAAGGCCCGGTGGTGCTCGCGGTCGCACCATTCGAGCTTCAGGTACGACTTTCCGGCCGAGGCGCGGATGGTGCGCTTGTCGCGGGCGAGGGCTTCGGGGGAGCGGGACGACACGGTGATGTACCCCACGAGGTTGACACCGGCGGCGCCGCTGGCGAGGTCTTCACCCCGCTGGTCGAGCCGGCCGTGGGCGGCGATGTCGCGGGGGTCGACGGTGCGGTTCATCTTGGCCTGGCGACTGGCCTCGGCGTCGTCGTTGGTCTTCTCGGTGAGCATGCGCTCGATGGCGATCTCGGTGGGTTCCAGGTCCATGCAGACGGCGACCGTGCGGATGACGTCGGGGGTGTGGACGAGGAGCGGGGCCAGGAAGTTGACGCCGACGGGGGTCATCGGCCACTCCTTCACCCAGGCCGTGGAGTGGCACCAGGGGGCTCGGGTGGACGACTCGCGGGTCTTGGCCTGGAGGTAGGTCGGTTCGACGGCGTCGAGCTCGGCGGGCCAGGCGTTGCGCTTCGTCATGGCCTGGATGTGGTCGATGGGGTGGTCGGGGTCGTACATGGAGTGGACGAGGGAGGCGAGCCGGCTCTGGCCGAGGGGCTGGCGGACCCGGATGTCGGCCTCGGCGAGGCGGGCGCAGATGTCGGTGAGCTCGCGGGCCATGACGACGGCGAGGCCGGCGTCGCGGTCCAGCTTGCGGCCGGAGTGCGGGCGGGCGGCGCGGGCCATGGCGTTGGCCTCGGCGGCGAGCTCGCGGTTGAAGTGCATGCAGGCGACGAGGTAGGCGCGGTGCTGCTCGCTGGAGGTGGAGACCATGGACTGGAGCTGGTCGTAGGAGTCCTGGAGCCAGCGGGGGGAGGACGCGGCGCCGCGCTGGGCGACGTCCTTGGCGTGGGCGTCGGGGTCGGCGGGGAGGGTGCGGGCGAGCATCTGGAGGCGGGTGACGAAGCCGTCTCCGTTGGCGACGTGCTTGAGGAGGGTGCCGAAGCGGTCGACGAGGGCTTCCTGGTCCTCGCTGTCGCGCAGCCCGACGCCGGGGCCCTCGATCTCGATGGCTGCGGTGACGGTGCGCCGGTCGGCGTGGAGGAGGACGGCGATCTCGTCGGGGCCGAAGGGGGCGGAGAGCCAGTTGATGCGGCCGATGCCGGGGGGCGGGCCGATCTCGACCTCGCGGCCGTCGGCGCGGGTGCCGGCTTCCATGGCGGTGGAGCGGTAGGTGGTGCCGCGGCGCAGGGAGCGCTTGTAGCTGCGGTTGATCTCGAACCACTTGTAGAAGGTCCGGTGCCGGTACGGGACGTAGACCATGGCGATGGCGAGCAGCGGGAAGCCGGTGAGCAGCACGATGCGCAGGGAGAGGACGGGGACGAGCAGTCCGCTCATCATGCCGAGGAACGCGCCGGCGATGATCAGGGCGATCTCGCCCGTCTCACGGTTCTTGCCGACGATCGCGTTCGGCCGGGCCCGGCCGATGAGATACGTACGGCGGGGCGCGATGGGATGGGACTGGGTGCTCAACGCCCGCCACCTCCTGTGCGGTTGTTACCTGTGCTGCCTGGTCCGCCGCGGGTGCCGCGGCTGCTGTGGGGTGTGCCGGCCGTCGGGGCGGAGCCGCTGCGGGGCGGAGGCGCGGCGGAGGGGGCGGATCCGCTTCCGGGGTTGCGCGAGCTGTGGGCGGCGACTCCGCCGCTGACCGGGTTGGCGGGGCGGCCGCCGCCGCTGCTGGTGTCGCCGCCGTTCTGGCCGCCTCGGCTGCTGTGGGTCTTGATGCCCTGGGAGACGAGGGCGGCGGGGGAGCTGATCATGGCGGCGGCCTGGGAGCCGTCGGTGGCCTGTTTGCGGTTGGTGCGGGCGCCTTGGATCTCGTCGCCGAAGCCGGGGACGAAGCGGTAGATCATGGCGGAGGCGAAGATGGCCAGCAGGATGATGGCGAGGCCGGAGACGACGGCGGAGAAGGCGTCGGGGCCGTCATCGGAGGACAGGGCGCCGGCGAGGCCGAGTACGACGACGATGACGGGCTTGACCATGATCACCGCGATCATGATGCCTGCCCAGCGGCGTACGTGGCCCCACATGTTCTTGTCGACGAGCCCGGCGTAGACGGCGGTTCCGAGGAGTGCGCCGACGTAGAGCAGGGCGGCGCGGATGACGAGTTCGAGCCAGAGGATGCCGGCGGCGAGGATGGAGACGAGGGAGACGACGATCAGCATGATCGGGCCGCCGCCGATGTCGGAGTCCTTTTTGAGGGCTTGGGCGAAGGAGCCGAAGAAGACGTCGGTCTGGCCGCCGGATGAGGAGGCGATGACTTCGGTGACGCCGTCGGTGGCGGAGACGATGGTGTAGAGGATGAGGGGGGTGAACGCGGAGGCGAGGACGGTGAGCCAGAGGAAGCCGATGGCCTCGGAGATGGCGGTGGTGAGGGGGACGCCGCGGATTGCGCGCTTGGCTACGGCGAGGAGCCAGAGGACGAGCGTGAGGACGGTGGAGGCGGCGAAGACGATGGCGTATTGCTGGAGGAAGCGGGTGTTCGTGAAGTCGACGTTGGCGGTGCTTTTGACTGCGTCGCTGAGCTTGCCCACGATCCACGCGGCGGCGTCGGCACAGCCCCGCCCGAGCGAGGTGAGCGGATCGAGCGCGGGGTCGGTGCTCGCGGGCGGTGTGGACCGGGGCGAGCTGGCGCTTCCGCCTTCGCAGTAGTCCTTGGCGGGGCCGTGGATCAGGTCACACGCGTTGTTGCTCTTGCTCGGGCTAGGGCTGGGCGTAGGTGCAGACATGGCCCGCGCGGCGAGAAGGACGGCAGAGACCTGGACCGCTGCGAGCAAGGCCGCGACGGACTTCCATCGGGGGGACCGGCTACCGGGCATAGGTAAACCCTCCGAACCCATTGACAGCACCAGCGATCTCGTCAGCGCTGGATGCCCTCGTGTCCCCACCCACGGGTGCGGGGCCATCCTTCTGGGAGTGGGTGACGGCCTTCCAATCGCCGTCGATCCACTGCAGCTCCATGGTGATGGTGAACCACCCATCCGTTACGGGCTTGGTGGAACCTTCTCCGGCCAGTCCAATCAAGCCACTGCACCAGACCTCGACCGTGGCCCGGTCGGCGCTGCTCTTCGTGACCTTTGTGCCGATGGGCGTCGTACGCGAAATGAACGTGAACCCGTCAGGAGTCGAGCCGTCTTCGTTGAGGCCAAGGTTCTTGAAGAGCGAGGATGAGTACGCCTGGTCGAGAGTCGTTCGAAAGCCATTGACAGCCGACGGTGCGATGACGGCATTAAGGATCTCGTCGCGTTTGGCCTTGTCGAACATTTCGACGGAACCGAGCGCCACCGAGTAGTTCGCCGCCGCGCTCTCCGCGCCCTGTTGGTTGTGGGCGAAGCCGGAGGGGATGGTTCCGTTCTTGCCTGTTACCGGCTTCGTGCCCGTCGGGGATGTCGGGGCGGCGTCCGCCCTGTTGCCGGAGGTCGTGTCCGACTTGCCGTTCGAGCCGTCGTTGTCGTCGCCTCCCATGTTGGCGAAGGCGATGGCGCCCAGCAGGAGGATCACCACGCCGGCGACGGTGATGAGGGAGCGGGAGTTGCGGGCCGGGCGGCGGGGGCCGTAGGGGTCGCCGGGGCCCTCGGGCAGGCGGGTGCGGGTCTGGCGGGTGCCGCCGATCGTGCTGTAGGCGTCGCTCGAGCGTCCCGCGTCGTTGCCGTAGCCGTCCTCGTCGCCGAGACTCATGCCGCGTACGCCCCCTCAACCGTTGCTTGAACCACGTCGTAGTACGACGGTAGCCGTGCTGCTCTCCGCGCGGACGCGGTGTGGTGACTCGACATCAGGGGTACGCAACCTCTGCCGGTGGGCACGACGGACGGATGGGAGGGGTGGGGCGGACGAGCCCCCGGGCGGGAGTGACGCCCGGTCAGACCGCCATCCCGTACACAATGGTGAACAGGGTGCCGAGCGATCCGATGATGAACACACCGGTCAGGCCGGCCACGATCAGCCCCTTGCCCTGTTCAGCGCTGAACGTGTCGCGCAGAGCCGTCGCGCCGATCCGCTGCTTGGCCGCTCCCCAGACCGCGATGCCGAGGCACAGCAGGATGGCGATCGCCATCACCACCTCGATCATCACGCGGGCCTCGTTGCCGAGGGTCCCGAACGGCCCCCAGTTCGGGGCGATTCCGCCGATGATGGTGGTGATGTCGCCCTTTTCCGCTGCCAGGATCATGTAAGTCACCGCCCCAGTTGGGTAGTTCACCGCCCGTACCGCATGGCACGGGTCACTCTCTATCTTCGCTGATGAAACTGCTTTCGTACGACGGCTTCACGGCTCTCTTTACCCGGATCTCGCACATTTGACCGGTCTGACCGCCCTGACCTGCGGTTCGAATCGGTGTATGGGCGAAATGCGTATGGTTACTCTGTGTATCACGCAGAGTGACGTCGGGCAACGATCGTCATCACGCCAAGCTGGCCGAGATGCCCGCCAACCGCCGGATCATGCACTTCATGGCAGGGGAGGCGAGGTCGGAGCGCCCATCGGGCGCAGCAGCGGGTGGCGCGGGGTCGGTGGACGCGAAGGGGTTTTCCAGTACGGCGGTGGCCGGAAGTCGCACCAGGAGCCGTCGAAGGGAAAGGTTCCGGCCTCGGCGAGCTGTGCGACTGTCGCTCCTTCGGACCGGATCGCGCGTGCTTCCTCGGCCGTCCAGTACGCGGGGTGGCCGGTCTTCTCGGCGAAGGACCGCTCGTCCTTCCAGCTCCACGTGCGGTCCGGGGCGACGTTGATGTCCAGCTCGTGGTCGGCGATGTCGATGTCCGCACCGTGATGTACGCGTCGTTCGAGGTTGACGTACCAGCCGCGGAACTTGTGTCTGCGGCCGAAGAGCCACAGCACCGAGTGGGCCGCTCCCGTCGGCTGGTAGAACAGCGCGTCGCCCATCGGCCAGCGGCCGGCGACGACGGGGAAGCCCTCGGCCGGGCGCTCGCGGGGGTCGATGTCGCGCAGGTGGGTGACGCCGCGCGGGAGGGCGGTGTGCCACATCGGGGTGCCCGATTTCATCCACACCAGTTGTCCGGCGTCCGTTCGTTCGACCAGGCGTACGGGTACGGAGGCGCTGAGGTGGCCACCTATGAACAGGTTCCAGTGCAGGATCTCGCCCGGTGTGCCGCTTGCGGTGTCCCTGTTGTCCTCTTTCATGCGATTGATCATTCCCGCCGCGCGTGCGCCGGACACGTACGGGGCACGAGGCGAACGGTCCTGACGGGGTGTCGCCCGTCGTCAGTCGGTGGCGATGCCCCGGCTCGCGAGGACGTCGGCGTCGAACGACATGCCGATTCCGCAGTCGTCCACGCCGCTGATCAGCCGGAGGTTGGGCAGCAGGTCCAGGTCTTCGAGTGAGCCCACGTCGAAGAGGTCGTCCTCTCCGTCCCAGACCGGGGCGCACTCCTGGTACACCTCCAGGCCGCCGTCGAGGACCAGCGTCTTCACGGTGGCCAGCAGCTCGGTGCTGATCTCCAGTGCCTCGAAGTGGGCGCGGGCCTCGTTGAGGACGGTGAAGGCGAGGTCGTGCTCGTAGGCGTAGGTCTGCGGGTCCTGGTCGATGCCCTTGGCCTTGAGGCGGTCGGCTATGCGGAACGCCGGGGTGAGCGTCTCGTCGTTGTACATGAGCTGTTCGATGACGAGCAGCTTGAAGTTGAAGTCGCGGAAGGCGGGCATGGCAGGGATCGTAGCGGTGCCCTCGGACAGGCCGTCGTGGTCCGTCCGAGGGCACCGTCACGGCCCGGTGGGGGTCAGGGCTTCGAGTTCGCCTGCTTCATGGAGGCCACCGCGTCGGCGACCGTGCGCTCGTACAGGCCCAGCTTCGGGGTGCCGACCTTCACGTCGGGCCCGAGCGGGAAGTTGAGCTGCTCGGCGTTGGGCATGTGGTCGCCGTCGGCGAGTACGTTCAGCTCGTTCACCCAGGTCACGCCGTTCCCGCCGCCCGGGTTGAGGTCGATCACCGCGATCGCGGCGGTCTTCGGCTTCACCGGGTACGCCGGTGCGCCGCCGAGGCCGCCCGGGACCAGCGGGAGGATGTCGCCGCTGTGGTCCGTGGCGTTCGCGGCGCCCAGGCTGACGCGCGGGAAGTAGCTGAGGCCGCAGGAGTTCCTGCCGGTGTTGTTGACCTCGATCACGTGCTGGGTGGCCGAACCCTCCCGGGCGTACACGCGCACCGACAGGTCGCTGCTCTCGCAGGGGTGCTTGTACGCGTAGCCGTCACTGGTGTCGCCGCCGGCGGCGCCGCCCGTGGAAGCGCCCGTCTTCGCTGCGCCCCCCTTGGACGTGCCGGTGCTGGAGGTGACCGCGTCCGTGGAGCCGCCGCCCGTCTCCGCACTGTCGGCCGCCGTGTCGCCCTGGTCCTGGGCGGTGTCCTTCGCGGCCACGGTGGCGTCGGCCGAGGCGGTGTTGTCGGCCGGGCCGGCCGCCTTCGTCCCGCCGCCGTCCCCGCCGCATGCGGTGAGGGCGAGGGCGAGCACGGCGGTGGCGGCGGCGCCGAGGACGGCGGTGCGCTTGCGGTTGCGGATCGTACGCATGGGATTCCCCGAATGTGTGGCGGTCGATGGAGCGGTCGGTGCAGACGTGGCCCGGATCTGCGGCGAACCGCTCCCCCTCCGGACCGTCTGACAGGGGAAGCCTCCCGTGCGCCGCTCATGTTCTGCTAACGCCTGCCTGACGTCCCGCTGACGTCCCTCGAAGGAGGGCTTCGGCTCCCGCGTGACCCGGTGTCCGTGCGGGAAAAAGCTCGTCCGCGCGTGACTTCGGCGGTCCGATCACCGTTAGATGTGATGTGCCCAAGCCTGTCGTGTCCGCCGTGCCGCCCGTGACGACCGCTTCCGCCGGAGACGGTGCCGCCGCCTCGTCACCGCCCTTCCTGCTCACACCGCGCCAGGGGGAGGGCGCCCGTGCGCTCCTCTCGTACGTGGCCGGCCTGCCGTTGGAATCCGTCGACGCGCGGCTCCTCGCGGTCGTCGTGGCGATCCGGGCCGCGCGGACGGGGGCGGGCAACCTCACGGGGACGGACCTGCGGTCGTTGCGGCTGGAGGACCCGGAGGGCGCCCTGGCCGAACTGACCTCGGCGGGCTGGGAGGTGCCCGGCCGGCTCATCGGCGGGGAACCGGATGTGCCGTACGCCATCGTGGTGCCGGACATGGCCCCGGGGCCCGGTCGCGCACTGCCCCTCGGCAAGGACGCGCGGTCGCGGGTGTCGGGCTGGTCCATGCGTACGAGGCTGGCCAAGCCGGTACGGAAGGGGGCGCCGGCGGTCCGGCTGGCCGCGCTGTTCCTGGCGGCCCACTGCTCCGACGAGCTGGTCGGCCGTGCGCCGGCCGAGCTGCCCGCCGCCTGCTACGGGGCGGTGCCCGTGCTCCTGGAGAAGGGGTTCCTCGCCGAGGTGTCCGGGCAGACCTACCGGCTCGGCGCGTCGGTGGGGCACCTCGCGGGCCGGTTCCGTACCCCGGAGGAGCTTGCCGCAAGCGCGCGGGAGGAGGAGGAACGGCGAGCGGCCCGGGAGGCGGCGGCCACCGCCGAGCCCACTCCGGAGAGCTGGGCGGCCTGGAAGTCCGGCATCAGCCCCGCGCTGCTGCGGCACACGGAGGCGGTCGAGTCGTGCGGGCTCTGTCGTCTACCCTTCGCGCGGGTCGCTCCTGCGTTCATGTCCGGGCCGTCCCCGCTGCCCGCGCCCCGGGCCGCTCTCGACGCGTACGAATCCTGGCGGGAAGCCCACCCGGACTGTGGGCGCGAGGCGGCCCTGTTCACCGTCGGGTTCCGGGCGGAGCACGGCCATGGGCCGTCTTACAGCCAGCTGTGCAAGGGGCTGAGGTGGAAGAAGCTCGGGCGGGAGCTGCGCGGTCTCATCGTGCACACCCTCATCGCCGAGGGCTGGCTGACCTCCACGCCCCCCGTGCCGTGGACCCTGCGGCCGGGGAAGACCGCCCATGCACAGGGGATCGCCCTGCCCGGGCAGGCGGTGCGGGCCGGCCGCTGAGGTCAGTGCGCGGGCTCGGTACGGCTGTCCGTGGCCCGGGCGGCCAGCAGCAGGGTCGCCGCGATGAGCAGTGCGGTGATGATGCCCGTGGTCAGGATGGGGGACGGGGCGTATGTGGCCGCCAGGACCGCGAGTACCGCCACCGGGTGGAGCACGTCGGCCCCGCGGCGAAGCCCCGCGGTGCGGTGGTGCAGCAGCCAGACGAGGGTGATGAACACGGCGACCGGCACGGTGTAGACGGCCGCCGCCGTGCGGTCGGAGATGTAGCCGTGGCCCGCGGTGTGCGCGACGTTGAGGGCGAGCCCGGCACCGACCGCCGCCGCCGACGCGAAGACGAGGTAGTGGCCGTACCCCCACAGCAGCGCCGTACGCAAGCTGTTCAGAAGGCGGGGTGCGCTCTGCGCGAAGTACAGCCACCACAGGGCGAATACCGTCAGGAGACCGCCCGCGACCAGTGCGGCGAGGTCGCCGAGTGCCGCGTGCGTGTCCAGCGCGGCGCGTACGGCACCGGTGGCGGCGGTGATGGACTCGCCGAGCACGATCAGCGTGAACAGGCCGTACCGCTCGGCGATGTGGTGCGGGTGCCAGGTGGTGGTGGTTTTGCGTTCGGCCAGTGCGGGAACGGCCATCTCCGCGAGGACGAGGACCGCGAAGGTCACGAGACCGGTGTCCTCGGGCAGGGCCAGCCGTACGACCCAGCCGATCTGCACCAGGAGGATCCCTGCGGCGTACCCCAGGCAGGTGCGGCGCCGCTCCGGGTCCGAACGGGCGGCGCGCAGCCACTGCGTGACCATGGCGAGCCGCATGATCACATAGCCCCAGGTGATGACGGTGAAGTCCTCGTGTTCCAGCGCCTCGGCGGCGCCCGCCGCGAGGACGAGCGCGCCGGTGATCTGTACGAGCGTCAGCAGCCGGTACGGGACGTCGTCGGTGTCGTACGCGGAGGCGAACCAGGTGAAGTTCATCCAGGCCCACCAGATGGCGAAGAAGGCCATCGCGTAGCCGAGGACGGCGTGGCCGATGCGGCCCGCCGAGAGTTCGTGTTCGAAGGCGGAGGCCGCCTGGGCGACGGCGGCGACGAAGCAGAGGTCGAAGAAGAGTTCCAGCATCGTCGAGGCGCGGTGCTGCTCGTCGGCGCGGCGCGCCACCATGGGCCGGTGCCAGAAGCTGGGGGAGGGGGACGTTGAGCTCATGGGGGCGCATTCTTCCGGCTGGGCGGGGTAAGCACGCGTGAACCGCGCCCGGTGAAAAGTGCTGGCGGAGTGTGACGGGGCTCTGCCACACTCCGCGCCATGACCTATGGAATTGAGAACCACCCCGCCCGTTGAGCGCCCCGGAAGAGCGCGGAGCGCTCACTCCCCGGCCCTCCTCCCTGTACGCGTGCGCGTTGCGTGTCGAA
Source organism: Streptomyces sp. NPDC016469 (assembly GCF_040632905.1). Lineage (NCBI taxonomy): Bacteria > Bacillati > Actinomycetota > Actinomycetes > Kitasatosporales > Streptomycetaceae > Streptomyces > Streptomyces sp. NPDC016469. The sequence goes on along the minus strand of NZ_JBEYCQ010000020.1, from coordinate 127,733 downwards.
CACGCCGAGCCCGACGGGCCGTGGTGCCGGGCTGACGCGGCGCCGCCCGTACCCCGCCGCGTCCCGTCCAACCGGGTCAGCCGGGATTTCACCAGGACCAGGGACGAGCTGACCCGTCTCCTCGGCCCGTTGCTGGCCGCCCCCGATCCCGTCGAGGCGGCGGTGGTAGTGCACCGGAGCCTCGACGCACTGGACCCGCCCGTCAGACACCGCACCCTGCGGCTCCTCGTCGCCGGGATGCCGGTGGAGAACGAAGGACGGGCGCGGGCGCTGGCGCGCGTGCTCGTGCGTACGGGGACCGGCTACCCGGCCGTCTGCACCGGGCTGGCCCTGCTCACCGAGCTGGGCGAGCCGCAGGACGTGCCGTATCTGTGGACCCTCGGCCGGCTGCGTACCCTGGTGCGCCCCGTCGTCCACGCGCTCGACGCCCTCGACCGGCCGGCCGGTGCGCTGCTCGAACTCCACAACCACCACGGCCCCGTGGCCTTCCGGCCGTTGCTCGCCGCGCTCGACGCGGGTGACCGTACCGCCGTACGGGAGCGACTGGTCGCGCTGCCGGAGGACCTGGCACCCGAGGTGGCGCGGCGGGTGGCGGAGGCGTCCCGGCTCGCCGATCTGCTGGCGGAGGTCCCCGGGCTTCCGGCCCCTGCGGGCGCCGAACTGATCGCCAGGACCGGGCGGCTGCTGTTCCTCATGACCACCCTCCGCGACTACCGGCCCGAGATCCTCTCCTACCCGGACGCCCCTCGCGCGTACGAAGCGTTCGCGCGGGGCGCCGGCCTCCTTCCCCCCACGCTCGACCACCATGCGCTTCTCCTGTCCGCCGTCCAGGAGCTGCGGACGGGACCCGCCGTGCTGCACGACTGGGGTCCCGGGCAGCGCGAGGCGGCCCTGTCGGAGCTGACGGCCGTCCTGCACCGGCCGGAGTGGCGTGCGGTTCCGGGCGGGGAGGGCGACGACACCGGCGTGCGGCGGCGGGTCGCGTGGGTACGGCGTACGCGGGCGCAGGTGCTCGGTGCTCCGCGCTCCCCGGGTGCGCGGTTGCGCATCGCGGTCCATGAGCGTGATCCCGGGGATCCGGCCACCGTCGAGGCGCGCGTCCTTGTCGACGGGTGTCCCCTGGTCCCGGACTACTTCGGCCGGGGACCCGCCGGCTCCCCCGAGGAGTTGCTGTTCCCCGGCACCCTGCGGGCCACGGACGAACCGCGCGAGGTGCGGCTCGCCGAGGCGTACTGCGCCGAGGGCTGTTGCGGTGCGTTGTACGTCACCGTCCGGCGGGACGGGGATCAGGTCGTCTGGTCCGGCTGGCGTTGCCCCGTTCCGCCGGGCGGCAAACGTGAACTGCCCGAGCTCCGCTTCGACGCCGCCGCGTACGACGCCGAGATCGCCCGTGCCGAGGGTGACGAGAGCTGGATGTGGCCGGCCCGCCGGGCCGCCCGGCTGATCGCCGACGGGCTGCGCGGCCGGCCGGACCTCCTCGCTCGTTGGAGCGTCCGGTTCGACTGGGCCGGGACGGCCTTCAACGACCCGGACGAGACGCTGATCAGCCTCTTGTACGACGTCGAGGAGGGCCACGTACGGCAGCTTCTGTGGCGCATCCCCGAGGACGGCATCCCGCCGGAGGAGCGTGCGGTGGCCGCGTTGCGCCGGCTGGGCGAGGAGGACCCGAGAGCGTATGGGCGTTAGCGCCGGTCCACCGTTCGGGTGATCCGTGGGTGGGGGCGAGGCGTTGGCGGGGCCGGGGTGCGGGGGTGTGCCCGCTCCCCGGCCGCTTGGTGTCCGGCGTGTCGCGGTTGCCGCGTTTGGCACAGTGCCGCTCCACGATCTTCGTGATCAAGAACGGGGTGAGCGATGAGTGGTTCGCGGTTGAGGCTGGTCGATCTCGCGGGTGGCGGTTCCGCCGGCGGGGGCGGCCCTGCCGCCGGGGACGAGCTGCGGCACAGCGGTGGGGCGTGGTTGCGGGCGGCCGGGGGCGCGGAGGGGATGGGTGCGCATCTGGGGCCCGTACGCATGGAGCTGGCGTCGGCGCACGAGGGGGTGCTCGCCGGTACCGCCGGTCTGAACTCGCTCGCCGAGCTGGGCGCCGTGCGGGAGTCCTGGGTGCGGCGGGTCGAGTCCGCCCGCCATGAGTGCGGGGCGCTCGCGGGCAGCCTGCGCGCTGTCGCGCGGGCGCAGGGCGAGACGAATGAGTCCGTGCGGTCGTCCTTCTCGCCCGTCGCGCGCCGGACCCATGGGGTGGAGCGGTGACTGCTCTGTCCTCCACGTTGACGTGGACTCAGTTACGCGACCTCAAGTGCGCCGAACTGGAGAGCGCGGCGGATGGCTGGGGCAAGGCGAGCAACCGCGCGGATGCCGGGCGGGACCGCATCGATAAGCAGTTGCTCGTCGGTCTGCGCGAGTCCCAGCACGGCGCGGCGGCCGACGCGGCGGTGGGGCGGCTGCGGCGGATGAGCCGGAACCTGCAGTACGTGTACACCGAGTGCGGGCTGATCCGTACCGCGTTGAACAGCCTCGCGCACGAGATGCGGGTGCAGCAGGGGGTGCTGCGGCGCGCGTTGGAGGAGGCGGAGTCGCTGAAATTCATCGTGCACGCGGATGGGTCGGTGTCGTTTCCGCCCGGGCCCGGGGGACTGTTCGACGGCGATCTGCTGCCCGGTGGCACGGCCCGGGTGACCGCCATGCCGGGGCTGCTGCCTCCCTCGGGGCTGATCGCCCCGGACACCCATGCCGCAAAGGCGCGGGACATCTCGGACCGGGTCACGGGGGCGGTGAGTGCGGCCGCCCGGGTCGACTGGCGCTTCACCCGGATCCTGCGCCGGCTCCGTGCGGAGGAGGGCCTGCAGGTCCCGGACCGCACGTGGACGGACGCGGCGGGCGACGCGGCGGCGGTCCGGGAGGCCGCGCGCGGCTACCTCAAGTCCCGCATCCCCCGTGACGCGACACCTGCGGCGCGGCGCGAGTGGTGGGCCCACCTGACGGACGAACAACGCGAGGAGTACCTCGCGGTGTACCCGGACCAGATCGGCAACTTGGACGGCATCCCGTCCCTGATCCGCGACACGGCGAACCGCGACAACCTCCAGCTCTTGATCGGCAAGCTGGAGGGGCGGGATGACGAGGTGTCCCGGGTGCGGTTGGCGGGGTTGCGGGAGATTCACCGCCAACTCGATGAGGGCGGCCAGCCGCCGATGTACCTGCTCGGCATCGGGGACGAGGGGAACGGGCGCGCGATTGTGTCGTACGGGAACCCGGATACGGCGCGGAATGTGGCGGCTTATGTGCCGGGGTTGAATACTTCGTTGGACGAGGATTTCGCTAGGGGGGACCTCAAGCGGGCGAGGGACACGGCCAAATCGGCAATGAAGTACGATCACTCAAGTGCCTCGATGGTGTGGTTGGGATATGACGCGCCACAGTTTCCGGACGGCTTGAGCAGCCTGGCTGTTGCGGGTGACGATAGGGCTGTCAAGGGTGGAAATGCGTTCAACCAGTTCATGGGAGGACTGGCGGCTACAAATGTGCATGAGGATCCGCATATGACAGCGATCGGGCACTCGTACGGATCGCGCACGGTAGGAGCTGCAACCCAGCAGTACGGTGGGATTCCAGGGGTCGACGACATCGTCCTCGTTGGAAGTCCCGGGGTTGGCGTGAATCGAGCAGAAGAACTGGGTGTGGGCAAGGGGCACGTCTTTGTGGGTGCGGCGGAGAATGACGTTGTGACCAAGGTGCCGTCGGTGCGCCAGGTTGCCGCAGGGTTCTTTGGGCTGACCGGAGGGGCCGCGACTGCGCACTTGTTTGGGGAGGCTGCGGATCCGGGGAGCGACGACCTTTGGTTCGGTAGGGATCCGGCGAGTGAAGCTTTTGGTGCCAGACGGTTTCCGGTGGCGCCCGGGCCCCGTCTCGTCAGCCCTGATGGGCTCTCGATCGATGCCCACTCGAATTACTTTGATGTCGAACCTCAACGAGACGCGATGTCGGCTGACAGTATCGCTTTGATCGCGGCTGGACGGGCCGACAAGGTCAAGGTGGAGGAGGCGCGGTGACGCGGCGAGCGTTGAGGCTGGGTGTGGTGTTGCTGCTATGTCTTCCCGCATCGGGTTGCGGAGGTGGTGATCGCACTAATGATGGAGGGGGTGCGGCCATGGATATGCAAGAGGCTGCAAATCGAGCCGATGGCATTCTGGATCAGGTCCTGAGCGAGATTAAGCCTGCGGTCCAATGGGCTCATGGGCCCACCAGTACCGGGCGTTGCGACGTTTCGCGGATGCGCGTCGTGATGACCGTTATTTCTGAGGAACGTCGCGGCAGCTTGCTAGGGGTTGTTGACCGCTTCTGGCGGAAGAGTGGGTACAAGATCAAGGCTGTTAACAAGGACGCCGACCTTCCCGCCATCTACGCTCAAACAAGTGACGGTTTTGGCGTCACACTGAGTGTTGGAGGGAAGGGCCAAGCCTTCTTCGAGGTGGATAGTCCCTGTGTCGAGGAGTCCGAGGTGGCGGAGTCGACGGCTCCGCCCAATGGGCCCTCCTACGATGGGGTGTATCCGCTGCCCCGCCCCAACGTCCGCGACGACTTCTGGTCCGCCGGCGCTCCCTGAGCGCCCCCGCGCTCCCCGTCATGACTCGTACACACCGTCGAAAACGCTCCCGAACCGTGCCCCGATGGGGGATGGTTGACGGGTGCGTAGATTCTGGGTGGCCGTCGGGGTCGGGGTCGGGGGGGCCGCGTGCTTTGTGGCGTTGCTCGTTGTGGGGACCTACTCCGCTGCTGCCGGGCTCGTCGGGGGGGCCGGTGGGGGGGCCGTCGCGTTGGCCAAGGGGGCTGTGCCGGCCAAGTACCAGGGGCTCGTCCAGAAGTGGGGGAACCTCTGCTCGGCCATCAACCCGGCTCTGCTCGCCGCACAGCTCTACCAGGAGAGCGGCTGGAACCCCCGCGCCGAGAGCTCCGCGGCCGCGCAGGGCATCGCGCAGTTCATCCCCGGGACCTGGGCGGGGCACGGGATCGACGGGGACGGGGACGGGGACCGGGACGTGTGGGATCCGGCCGACGCGATCCCCTCCGCCGCGTCGTACGACTGCGAGCTCGCCGGGTACGTGAAGAAGGTGCCCGGTGACCCCACCGACAACATGCTCGCCGCCTACAACGCGGGGGCGTACCGCGTGATCAAGTCGGGTGGCGTGCCCGACATCGCCGAGACCGAGAACTACGTCAAGATCATCCGCTCACTGGAGCACAGCTTCGCCCGGCCCGTCGGCCGTGTGCAGCCGTCCCAGCAGGCGGCCGGGGCGATCTACTTCGCTCAGAAGAAGCTCGGCACCAAGTACCTGTGGGGCGGCAACGGTACGCCCGAGCAGGGCGGGCGGTTCGACTGCTCCGGGCTGACCCAGGCCGCGTACCGGTCCGTGGACATCGAGCTGCCCCGCGTCGCGAACGACCAGTACAACGCCGGGCCGCACCCCTCGCGCGACGAACTGCTCCCCGGGGACCTGGTGTTCTTCTCCGACGATCTGACCAATTCGCGTGCCATTCATCACGTGGGCCTGTACGTCGGGGGCGGGTACATGATCAACGCTCCGTACACTGGTGCGGTCATCCGGTTCGACAAGATCGACACGCCCGACTACTTCGGTGCCACACGCGTGACCAAGGACGGGGCCGCGGCGCTGCCGACCGCGCTGCCTTCCGCCTGACGTCCGCGTGCCGGTGGCCGGAACCCTCCGTGAAGCCCAGGCCCTGAACTGCGACGATGTGTCACTCTTCGATAACGTCATGGTGATCATTCGGTGGAGAGTGGAACGTACACGCGGGGCGCGTCGTTCTCTGGCTGGGCGCGTGAGTGATCGACGTGGACGAACCGAACACGGGGGTTCGTGAATCGCGGCGCACAGGGACGTGTGCCGCAGCAGCAGACAAGGCAAGGGGCCGCAGCAGATGGCTGGACTCGCACTGGATGGGTCGAACCCCGATGTCAGCCTGCTCTACGACATCAACGGGCTCGCCAAGTCCGCTCCCACCTGGTTCGACCGGGTCATGGAGTTCGTCGGAGAGTACGGGATCATGTTCGGCATGGTCCTCGTGGTCCTGTGGTGCTGGTGGAGCGTCCGCCGGCGCGGCACGGCCGAGGACTCCGTGTCGGCGGTGGCCGGGCTCGTCTGGGCCCCGCTCGCGGCCGGTATCGCCCTGCTCATCAACATTCCGATCCGTGGATTCGTGGAGCGGCCGCGGCCGTTCAAGGACCACTCCGGGCTCGACGTCCTGGTCGACGGGAAGAACGACTTCTCGTTCGTCAGTGACCACGCCACGATGGCGATGGCCCTCGGCGTCGGGCTCTTCGTCGCCCACCGGAAGTTCGGCATCGCGGCCATCGGGCTCGCCCTGCTGGAAGGCTTCTGCCGGGTCTACATGGGCGTCCACTACCCGACCGACGTCATCGGCGGCTTCGCCCTCGGTACGGCCGTCGCGCTGCTCCTCGCGCCCCTGGCCATGATGATGCTGACGCCTCTCGTGGCGGCCGTCTCCCGGTCCGCCCGCCTCGGCCCCCTCGTCCGCTCGCGCCGGCCCCGGGCAGTGGCCTCCGGCCGCGACGACGCGCTCGGCATCCCCGAGCCGCGCCCCGGTTCGCGCGGCGGCGGCTCCGACGGCGAGAAGGGCCTCGCGGCCTGAGCCCCGTCCACCTCATGTGTGCCCCGGAGCCCCATCGGGCGGCCCGGGGCACACGTGTACGCGGGCCCGGGGCACACGTGTACGCGGGCCCGGGGCACGCGTGTACGCGGGCCCGGGGCACGCGTGTACGCGGGCCAGAGGCCGGCCGGCGGGCAAGCCCCGGTGTCCGCCTCGGAGCCCTCGGGGGCCCCGACGACACCCGTCCGCATCGCCCCCAGCGAGCTCCGCGAGCCCCCTCAGACCCCCTGCGCGTACGTGAACAGCCCCTCCGGGTCGTACCGCTTCTTCACCTGGGCCAGGCGCGCGGCCCCCGAGCCGTAGTACGCGGAGCGCCAGTTGGTCAGGGACGGGTCCGTGTAGTTCTGGTACGCCGCCCCGGACGCGTAGGGGCGCATCGCCGCATGGGTGTCTTTCAGCCAGTTCTGCTGGGCGGTTCCCGGGGCCCCGGGGCGCCAGGCCCCGATGTACTGGGCGAGCATCCGCGAGCGGCGGTGGACGAAGGCCGTGGCCCCCGGGTCCACCCGGTTCACCGCTCCGCCCAGCGCGGTCAGCGCGACCGAGCCCCCGCCGCCCTGGCCCGGGGCGAGGCGGGTGAACGCCTGGACCGCGTCGAGCAGGGCCGACACGCCCGCCGGGGGCAGTGAGCGGTCGTAGAAGTCGGAGGCGGCGGCGTACGTCTCGCGCTGGAGGGCGCCCTGCGGGGTGCGGCCCGGCGTGGTCCCCGGGAGGTGGCACTGCGCGTCCGTGAGGCCCGAGCAGCCCGCGTACACGAGCATCGCCTCCCGGTAGTCGCGGCGGCGCAGCGAGACCGAGGTGGCGGAGGCGCCGATGCGGTCGGCGAGCCGGTCCACGGCGTTCTGCAGGTCCCCGTACGTGCCGAGGCTGAACGCCGAGACCGACACCGTCGGGTTGCTGCCGCCCGGCCCGGCGTCGAGGTGCGCGGCGGACCAGATCTCGTCGGGCTGGTCCGGGCCCCACTCCTGCCAGGCGGTGACGACGTCGCGGGCGCGCGACCAGGGCCAGGACATGTACGCGGTGACCGTCCGGGGGGCGGAGTGCGTACGGAAGCGGAGGCTCGTGACGACGCCGAAGTTGCCGTTGCCCGCGCCGCGCAGCGCCCAGAAGAGGTCGGGGTCGCGTTTGGCGTCGGCGGTGACCGTCCTGCCGTCGGCCGTGACGAGGGTGGCGGCCGTGAGGCTGTCGCAGGTCAGGCCGTAGGCGCGGGCGGCGACGCCGTGGCCGCCGCCGAGGGTGAGGCCGGAGATGCCGACCGTGGGGCAGGAGCCGCCGGGGATCGTCACGCCGTGCGCGGCCAGGCCCTCGTAGACGTCGAGGAGCTTGGCGCCGGCGCCGATCGTGCCGTCCGCGTCGACGCGGTCGAGCGACGCGACGTCGATGACCAGGCGGCCGTTGCCGCTCGACCAGCCGGCGTACGAGTGGCCGCCGCTGCGGATCGCGACCGGCACGGAGGCGCGGCGGGCGAACGCCAGGCACTCGCGGACGTCGTCCTCGTGCCGGACGTAGGCGATCCCGGCCGGTTTCCGGTCGTCGAAGCGGGTGTTGTAGAGCTGACGGGCGGTCGGGTACGCGGTGTCGCCGGGGCGGATCAGCGGCCCGTCGAGGCTCTTGGCCAGTGCGGACCAGTCGGCCGGGCCGGAGGGCTTGGAGGGTTTGGACGCCGAGGGCGGCGGGGACGACGCGGGCCTGCTGGAGCCCGTGGTGTCGCCGGGGGCGGGGTCCGTTGTGTCGGTGTCCTCGCACGCGGTGGCGGTGGCGCCGGTGAGTACGGCGGCGCCCGCCGCGAGGAGCGTGCGCCGGTTCGGTGGGGTCATCGGACCTCCGGTGTGGGGGAGAGGGGGGAGGGCCGGTGGTCAGGCCGTGGTGCGGTGCTCCTCCGCGTCCGCGCGGGCCCGGTCGCGGGACCGGCGGGCGGGCCCGGACCAGCCGCAGGCGCAGCGGGCGGTGCAGAACGAGCCGCGTTCGACGGTGGTGGGTTCATGGGCGGGGCGGGCCGGCGGGACCTCGGCGGCGTGTCGGTCGTACACGCGAACACGGTACTGGGCGGGGCACCCCGGCCGGGAGGGGTCCGTCAACCGCGAGGGGGCGCTCGAACCACCCGAGGACCGCGGGGACGGCGCCAATCGGGGGCGTGGACGTTACAGGGGGCACGGGCCGTCGTTATGCGAGGCGGACACGACCTCGGGCAAGCGGTTCGGCGTTGGGGATGGGCAGGCGATGGTGGTGCAGCAGCACAGGTCCGGAGGCGGGGTGCGCGTCGCGCGCGCCCTCGTCGCGGTGGGCGTGGCGGCGGCGGCCGCCGGGTGCGCCGGTGGTGGCGGCGCCGACCGTGCCGCGGCGGCCGCGGACGCCCGGGACGGCGGCGCCCAGGTGGTGCGGCGGGCGGCGGCGGTGCTCGCCGGGGACGGCGTCGCGAGCGCCGAGGTGAGTACGTCGATGGAGACGGCCGCCGGGGGCACCCGGGTGACGATCAGGGGCTCGGGGGCGTACGACTTCCGGGCCGGTTCGGGACGGCTGAAGGTGGTGTTGCCGCCCGACGCGGCGGGCGAGGAGGAGCACCGGCCGATCACGGAGCTGCTGGCGCCGGGTGCGCTGTACATGATGAACCGGGGCGCGGGGGTGCCCGCCGGCAAGTGGGTGCGCATCGACACGACGGCCCTGGAGGACGGCAACCTGGTCACCGGCGGGGTGACCGATCCGCTGGCCGCCGCCGAGCTGCTGCGGGGCGCGGGGGCGGTGACGTACGTGGGTGAGACGGATGTGGCCGGGGTGGCCGTGCGGCACTACCGGGGCACCGCGGACATCCGCCGGGCGGCGCGGCTGGCGGCGCCGGGTGCGCGGGCGGCGCTGGGGGCGGCGGCGAAAGGGTTCCGCACGCGGGCCGTGCCGTTCGACGCGTATCTGGACGAGCAGGGGAGGCTGCGCAAGGTGCGCCACCGGTTCAGCTTCGCCAACGGGGGCCGGGCGGCGGAGGTCGTCTCCACGACGCTTCTGTACGGGTTCGGTGTGCCCGTCACCGTACGGCTGCCGCACGACCGGGACATCTACACCGGTGAGATCGAGCAGGGACGGGCGTGAGATGAGTCGCACGGGCCCCGCATGGGTGGGGGCGAAATGGTCCGTCCGTGCCATGCGCGGTGCGTGTCGGGATCTCTACCCTGGGAAGCCGGTAACGGCAGTGAGAGGTGAGTGACGTGGTGACGCTCAGCCCGACCGTATCGGACCATGTGGCGCTCGCCGAGATCGAGCTGTGCGGGGAACTGATGATCGCCGCGTCCGCGGCGGTCGGGGAACGGCTCAGTGCGGACCGGATCGACGAGGTGCTCGATGTGAAGGTGAGCACCGACCGCACCACCGTCCCCCGGCAGGGCGGCCACCGGGGCTGAGGGGTCAGGTGCGCAGCAGGCGGGCGATCGCCTTGGTGGCCTCCTCGACCTTCGCGTCGACCTCGTCGCCGCCCTTGAGGGCCGCGTCGGCGACGCAGTGGCGCAGGTGCTCCTCCAGGAGCTGGAGCGCGAAGGACTGCAGGGCCTTGGTGGACGCCGAGACCTGGGTGAGTATGTCGATGCAGTAGACGTCCTCGTCCACCATGCGCTGGAGGCCGCGGATCTGGCCCTCGATGCGGCGCAGGCGCTTGAGGTGTTCGGTCTTCTGGTGGTGGTAGCCGTGTATTCCGCGGTCGTGGTCGGTGACGATCGCTTCCACGGGGGCGGCGCCGGGTGCCGCGTCCGGTGAGGGCCCGGTCCCCATGGCCTCGGTGGTGGTCATTGCTGCCTCCCGTTTTCCCTTTACCCTGCCGTTTATATACCCCTGGTGGGTATATCCTAACGAATTCAGCTGAAACGTGACCGGGGTCCCGTGCTGATCACTGTGCCTGATGCGCGACACTGAAGAATGCCGGTTAGCCGTGGCCGGATGATGCGCCTAGCATCAGCCTGACCGAATCCAAAGCACCCCGAGGACCCCACGTGCGCTTTCGTCTGACCCCCAGGGAGACGAGCTTCTACGACATGTTCTCCGCATCCGCGGACAACATCGTCACGGGCTCGAAACTCCTGATGGAACTGCTCGGGGCGGATTCGTCCTCCCGGGCCGAGATCGCGGAGCGCATGCGGGCAGCGGAGCACGCGGGGGACGATGCCACCCACGCGATCTTCCACCAGCTGAACTCCTCCTTCATTACGCCGTTCGACCGGGAGGACATTTACAACCTCGCGTCGTCGCTGGACGACATCATGGACTTCATGGAGGAGGCCGTCGATCTGGTCGTGCTGTACCAGATCGACCAGCTGCCCAAGGGTGTGGAGCAGCAGGTCGAGGTGCTGGCGCGGGCGGCCGAGCTGACCGCCGAGGCCATGCCGGGTCTGCGCACGATGGACAACCTCACCGAGTACTGGATCGAGGTCAACCGTCTGGAGAACCAGGCCGACCAGATCCACCGCAAGCTGCTCGCCCACCTCTTCAACGGCAAGTACGACGCCATAGAGGTGCTGAAGCTGAAGCAGATCGTGGATGTGCTGGAAGAGGCTGCCGACGCGTTCGAGCACGTCGCGAACACGGTGGAGACCATCGCGGTCAAGGAGTCCTGAACCACGTGGACACCTTCGTACTGATCGTGACCATCGGCGTCGCGCTCGGCTTCACCTATACCAACGGCTTCCACGACTCGGCGAACGCGATCGCCACCTCGGTCTCGACGCGTGCGCTGACGCCGCGTGCGGCGCTGGCGATGGCGGCCGTGATGAACCTCGCGGGCGCGTTCCTGGGCAGCGGGGTCGCCAAGACCGTCAGTGAGGGCCTGATCGCGACGCCCGAGGGCAACAAGGGGATGGGCATCCTCTTCGCCGCGCTCGTCGGTGCCGTCATCTGGAACCTGGTCACCTGGTACTTCGGCCTGCCCTCGTCGTCCTCGCACGCGCTGTTCGGCGGGATGGTCGGCGCGGCGCTGGCCGGCGGGACGATGGTGCACTGGGGCGGGGTGCTCGACAAGATCGTCATCCCGATGTTCGTGTCGCCGGTGATCGGCCTGGTGGTCGGTTATCTGGTGATGGTCGCCATCATGTGGATGTTCCGGAGGACGAACCCGCACAAGGCGAAGCGCGGTTTCCGCATCGCGCAGACGGTCTCGGCCGCGGGTATGGCGCTCGGGCACGGTCTCCAGGACGCGCAGAAGACGATGGGCATCGTGGTGATGGCCCTGGTCATCGCCGACGTCGAGTCCCCGAGCGATCCGATCCCGGTCTGGGTGAAGCTGGTCTGCGCGCTGATGCTGTCGCTCGGTACGTACGCGGGCGGCTGGCGCATCATGCGTACGCTCGGCCGGAAGATCATCGAGCTGGACCCGCCGCAGGGCTTCGCCGCCGAGACGACGGGTGCCTCGATCATGTTCGGTTCGGCGTTCCTCTTCCACGCGCCGATCTCGACCACCCATGTGATCACCTCGGCGATCATGGGTGTGGGCGCCACGAAGCGGGTGAACGCGGTGCGGTGGGGTGTCGCGAAGAACATCATCCTGGGGTGGTTCATCACGATGCCGGCCGCCGCGCTGGTCGCCGCCGCGAGTTACGGGGTCGTCTACCTGATGTTCGGCTAGCCGGACGGGTTTGGTTTCGTGGGTCCGCCCCGCACTCCCTCGGGAGTGCGGGGCGGACCCCTTTCGCCTTGTGGTGGCACCGCCATGCAGCACCCCAAGGCCGTACGGGAGGGCCGGGCGGATCAGCCGAAGCGGCCGGAGATGTAGTCCTCGGTGGCCTGGACCGACGGGTTGGAGAAGATGCGTTCCGTCTCGTCGATCTCGATGAGCTTGCCGGGCTTGCCGACCGCCGCCAGGTTGAAGAACGCGGTGCGGTCCGAGACGCGTGCCGCCTGCTGCATGTTGTGGGTGACGATGACGATCGTGAACCGTTCCTTGAGCTCGCCCACCAGGTCCTCGATGGCGAGGGTGGAGATCGGGTCGAGGGCGGAGCACGGCTCGTCCATCAGCAGCACGTCCGGCTCGACGGCGATCGCGCGGGCGATGCACAGGCGCTGCTGCTGACCGCCGGAGAGGCCGGAGCCGGGCTTGTTCAGCCGGTCCTTGACCTCGTTCCACAGGTTCGCGCCGCGCAGGGACTTCTCGACGATGTCGTTGAGGGCGCTCTTGCGGTACGAGCCGTTGAGGCGCAGGCCGGCCGCCACGTTGTCGAAGATCGACATGGTGGGGAAGGGGTTCGGGCGCTGGAAGACCATGCCGACCGTACGGCGTACGGTCACCGGGTCGACGTTCGTCCCGTACAGGTTCTCGTCGTCCAGGAGCACCTTGCCCTCGACGCGGCCGCCGGGGGTGACCTCGTGCATACGGTTCAGGGTGCGCAGGAAGGTGGACTTGCCGCAGCCGGAGGGGCCGATGAAGGCGGTCACCGAGCGGGGCTCGATGGTCATGGAGATGTCGTCTATCGCCTTGTGGCTGCCGTAGTAGGCCGACAGTCCGCTGACGTCGATGCGCTTGGCCATCTGAATCACTGCTGCTTTCCGCCGGGCCTAGCGGCCGGCCTTGGGGGCCTTCCAGCGGGCGATTCCGCGGGCCACCAGGTTGAGGATCATGACGAAGGCGATCAGGACCAGGGCCGCTGCCCAGGCGCGGTCGTAGGACGCGGCCTCACCGATCTTGTACTGCTCGTAGATGTAGAAGGGCAGTGACGACTGGGCGCCTTCGAAGGGGTTGGTGTTGATCAGCTGGCTGCCGAAGACCAGCAGGATGATCGGGGCGGTCTCGCCGGCGATGCGGGCGACGGCGAGCATGACGCCGGTCGCGATGCCGCCGATCGCGGTCGGCAGGACCACCTTCAGGATCGTGCGCCACTTCGGGATGCCGAGGGCGAGGGACGCCTCGCGGAGCTCGTTCGGGACGAGCTTGAGCATTTCCTCGGTGGAGCGGACGACGACCGGGATCATCAGGATCGTCAGGGCGAGCGCGCCCATCAGGCCGGACGGTTCCAGGCCCGCGATGAGCATGATCGAGAGGATGAAGAGACCGGCCACGATGGACGGGATGCCGGTCATGACGTCCACGAAGAAGGTGACGGCCCTGGCCAGCGCGCCCTTGCCGTACTCCACCAGGTAGACGGCGGTGAGCAGGCCGAGCGGGGCGGAGATCAGGGTGGCGATGCCGACCTGTTCCAGGGTGCCGATCAGCGCGTGGTAGACGCCGCCGCTGGCCTCGGGCCCGAGGACACCGGCCATCGAGTGGGTCAGGAAGTAGCCGTCCAGACGTTCGGAGCCGCGGCTGACGGTCGTCCAGAGCAGCGAGGCGAGCGGGACGACGGCGAGCAGGAAGCACACCCAGACCAGGCTGGTGGCGAGGCGGTCCCGGGCCTGGCGCTGGTTCTCGACCACGCTGGTGGTGACGTACGAGATGACCAGGAAGAGCAGCGCGGAGACCAGGCCCCACTGCACGCGGCTCTGCCAGCCGGCGGCGAGGCCGATGCCGATGCCGAGGGCCACGGCGACGACGGCGAAGCCGAGCGGCGCGAGGCGCGGCAGGGACCGGCTGCTGAGGCTGTTCCTCGGGGCGGCCGGTGCGGGCGTCGGGAGCTCCTGGACGCCGGGGGTGGTGGTGGCGTGGCTCATGCGTTGGCCCCCGAGTACTCCTTGCGGCGGGCGATGATGAGCCGGGCCGCGCCGTTGACCAGCAGGGTGAGGACGAAGAGGACCAGGCCGGAGGCGATCAGGGCGTCCCGCCCGAACGCGTCGGCCTCGCCGAACTTCGCCGCGATGTTCTGGGCGAACGTCCCGCCGCCCGGGTTGAGCACGTGCAGCGAGATCAGGAAGTTCGGGGAGAGGACGGTGGCGACGGCCATCGTCTCGCCGAGCGCGCGGCCGAGGCCCAGCATCGACGCGGAGATGACGCCGGAGCGGCCGAACGGCAGGACCGAGAGGCGGATGACCTCCCAGCGCGTGGCGCCGAGGGCGAGCGCGGCCTCCTCGTTCATCCGGGGGACCTGGAGGAAGACCTCGCGGCTGACGCTGGTCACGATCGGCAGGATCATGATGGCGAGCAGGATGCCGACGGTGAAGAGGGAGCGGGCGACGCCGATCTCGGTCTTCTCGAAGACGTACGTCCAGCCGAAGAACTGGTCGAGCCAGAGGTTGAGCCCCTCCAGGTACGGCACGAGGACGAGGGCGCCCCAGATGCCGTAGACGATGCTCGGGACGGCGGCGAGCAGGTCGATGACGTACGCGATCGCGCCGGCCAGCTTGCGCGGGGCGTAGTGCGAGATGAACAGGGCGATGCCGACGGCGACCGGGACCGCGATGGCCATCGCGATGACGGAGCTGATGACGGTCCCGAAGAGCAGGACGGCGATGCCGAAGACGGGCGGGTCACCGGCCGGGTTCCAGTCGAAGGTGGTGAGGAAGCTGCCCTCGTCCTTCGAGATGGCGACGGCGGCGCGGTAGCTCAGGAACACGGCGATCGACGCCATGATCACCAGGAGCAGGATGCCGGAGCCGCGCGAGAGGCCGAGGAAGACCCGGTCGCCGGTGCGGCCCGTGGACCGGGGGCCGGATCGCCTGCCCGGTGGGGTCTGTATCTGTTGTGTGGTGGAAGCCATGGTCTTTCCGGTCTGTGTGGGGGAGCCGGGGCTCCCCTGGCGGCGGTGCACCGGAGGGGCTGGGTTCGGGGCCGGTCCGGAGGGGTGTTCCGGACCGGCCGCCGGATGCGCTGGGTGTCGTACGGCTGGTTACGAGAGGCCGGCGACGGTCTCGCGGACCTTGGCGTTGATCGCCTCGGGGATCGGGGCGTAGCCCGCCTCGGTGAGGAGCTTCTGGCCGTCCGCCGAGGCGGTGTAGGTCAGGAAGGACTTGACGGTGCCGAGGGTGTCCGCCTTGTTGCCGGTGTCGCAGACGACCTCGTACGTGACGAGGACGAGCGGGTAGGCGCCGTCGGCCTTGGTGGTGTAGTCGAGGTCGAGCGCCAGGTCCTTGCCGGTGCCCTTGACCTTGGCGGCGGCGATGGCCTTGGAGGCGTTCTCGGAGGACGCCTTGACCGGGGCGGAGCCGCCGGTGTCGATGTCGACCGTGGAGATCTGCTGCGAGGTGGCGTAGGACAGCTCGAAGTAGCCGATGGAGCCGTCGACCTGCTTGACCTGGGTGGCGACGCCGGAGGAGCCGGACGCGGCCTGGCCGCCGGGGGCGGGCCACTTCTTCTCGGCCTCGTACTTCCAGTCCTGCGGGGCGGCGGCGCCCAGGTACTTGCCGAGGTTCTGCGTGGTGCCGGAGTCCTCGGAGCGGTGGAAGGGCTGGATCGCCTTGTCCGGCAGCTTGGCGTCGGGGTTGAGCTTGGCGATCGCCTCGTCGTTCCACTTCTTGATCTTCGTGTCGAAGATCTTGGCGAGGGTCGGGGCGTCCAGGGTCAGGCTGTCGACGCCTTCGAGGTGGAAGCCGACCGCGATCGGGCCGCCGACCATCGGGAGGTTGATGCCCTGGCCGGACTTGCAGATCTTCTTGGAGTCGGCGACCTCCTCGGGCTTCAGCGCCGAGTCGGAGCCGGCGAAGCCGACGGTGCCCTGGTTGAAGGCGACGATGCCCTCGCCGGACGAGGAGGAGTTGTAGTTGATCTCCACGCCGGAGCAGGCGGCCATGTACTCCTTGACCCAGAGGTCCATGGCGTTCTTCTGCGCGCTGGAGCCGGAGGCACGCAGCTGGCCCTTGGCACCGTCGCACTTGACGTTGGACGCGGCCTTCGTCTTGGCCCCGCCGGTGGCGGAGGTCTCGCCGCTGTTGTCGTCCGAACCGCACGCCGTGAGGACCAGGGCGCCGGAGACGGCGAGGGCACCGAGCGCGGTGGCACGAAGCCGGTTCTTGCGCTGAAGCTTCACTTTCGGGTGTTCCTTCCAGAAGCCGCCGCGGCTGCTGTTGCGGGCGGCGTGCGACGCGGGCGGTGCAGTGGCTGACCGCTGCACCCGGTAGGTCTGAAATTAGGCAGAACAGGTGACGCGGTTTACGGGGGTGAGTGAACGGAGAGTGAACCGTGGCGGGCGGCCCGGTTCCGGGCCCTACGCCTCCGGCAGCGTCTTCAGCGCCGCGTCCAGCACCTCGCGGTCGCGGGGCTGCGTCAGGCGCTCGCGGGCGGTGTCCGGCCGCAGCCACACCACCGCGTCCACCTCGTCGTTCGGCGTGAAGGAGCCCGTCGTGGCCTCGGCGGACCAGTACGTGACCTCCTTCGGGCGGCCGTGCGCGACGTACCGGACCATGGGCAGCACGGCCCCCGGCACACAGTGGTGGCCCGTCTCCTCCAGGACCTCGCGGACCGCCGCCTCCCGCGGGGACTCGCCGCGCTTCAGCTTGCCCTTGGGGAACGACCAGTCGTCGTAACGCGGCCGGTGTACGAGGCACAGCTCCAGGCCCCCGGCGGGCGGGGGCGGCCGGCGCCACAGGACGCAGCCCGCCGCCCGCACCGTGCCGCTCACGACCGCGCCGCCCCCGTCGTCGCGTAGGGCCAGCTCTCGCGGAAGACCGCGCGCGCCGCCTCCACCTCGTGGCGCTGGTCGGCGTGGAGCACCCCCAGGGCGTACGCGGTGGCCGGGGCGATCCTGGGGGTGCGGGCGGCCGTGGCCGCCGCGCCGGCCGCCTCCGCCGCGTCCCGGTGCAGGTCGAGGGCGTGGCCGGGGGCGGCCAGGACCGGGTCGGGGGCGCCGTGCACGACCTCGTGGGCGTAGCGGTGCAGCCGGAGCAGCAGGCGGGTCTGGTGCCAGGGCGCGTCGTGCGCCTCGTTGTACGGCTCCGCCGACTCGTCGGAGGGCAGCGCGGCGACCGCCCCGAGCAGCCGCTGCTCCGCCCGGCCCGCGGGTTCGGCCAGCAGCTCACCGGCGGGGCCGGCCGCGGCGGGGGAGAGCGGGACCTCGGAGGCGAGCAGGGCGACCGCGTCGGCCACCGCGTGGAAGCGGGAGGAGCCGAGGGCCTGGAGGGCGGTGGAGTGGGCGCGGGTCCGGGCGAGGGTGAGCTGCCGGTCGAGGAGCGCGCCGGCCCGGGCGGCGCCGACGCCGAGGACGGGGCGGCCCTGGCCCGCGGATTCGCCGGGGGTGCGGGCGGCCGGGAGGGCGGGGTCGCCGGAGAGGCCGTGCAGTGCGTCGAGGAGCCGGGTCAGCCGGTCCGCGTACGCGTGTTCGCGGGCGAGGGTGCCGGAGAGCCAGGACAGTTCGGTGCGCAGCTGCTCCGCCCAGAGCGGGTCGAGCGCGGTGCGGAAGGTGCGCAGGGTGGCGCCGATCCGGCGGGAGGAGCGGCGCAGTGCGGTGGCGGCCTGTTCGGCGGCGCGCGGACCGGCGTCCGTGGGGGCGGTGTTCTCGCGGTGCAGGCGCAGACTGCGCAGGAAGTCCGCGGCCTGGGTGCGCAGATAGGGGCCGAGGACCGCCCCCGCGCTCACGCCGGTGATCTCCGGGGCGTGGGCCGGGGGGGCCTGGGTTTGCTGGTCAGGGCGTCGCACGCCGGCGCCTCCGGGCGTCAATGAGCATTTCCTGTACGTGCCGCAGGGGTTTGCCGTCCGTGTCCACGGAGTGCCGGGTCCAGTTGCCGTCGGGGCCCAGGTGCCAGGAGGAGGTGGTGTCGGCCATGCCGGTCTCCAGGAGGCGGCTGAGCGCGGCGCGGTGGGCGGGGTCGGTGACCCGGACCAGGGCCTCGATGCGGCGGTCGAGGTTGCGGTGCATCATGTCGGCGCTGCCGAACCAGACTTCGGGTTCGCCGCCGTTGCCGAAGGCGAAGACCCGGGAGTGTTCGAGGAAGCGGCCGAGGACCGAGCGGACCCGGATGTTCTCGGAGAGGCCGGTGACGCCGGGGCGGATCGCGCAGATGCCGCGTACCCAGATGTCGACGGGGACGCCGGCCTGGGCGGCCCGGTAGCAGGCGTCGATGATCGCCTCGTCCACCATCGAGTTGACCTTGATCCGTACGTAGGCGGGGCGGCCCGCGCGGTGGTGCGTCACCTCCTTCGTGATGCGGGCGACCAGGCCGTCGCGCAGCGACTTGGGGGCGACGAGGAGGCGGCGGTAGGTCTCGCGGCGGGAGTAGCCGGAGAGCCGGTTGAAGAGGTCGGAGAGGTCGGCGCCGACCTGCGGGTCGGCGGTGAGCAGCCCCAGGTCCTCGTAGAGCCGGGCCGTCTTCGGGTGGTAGTTGCCCGTGCCGACGTGCGAGTAGCGGCGCAGGGTGTCGCCCTCCTGGCGGACGACGAGGGAGAGCTTGCAGTGGGTCTTCAGGCCGACGAGCCCGTAGACGACGTGGCAGCCCGCCTCTTCCAGTTTGCGGGCCCACTTGATGTTGGCCTGCTCGTCGAAGCGGGCCTTGATCTCGACCAGGACGAGGACCTGTTTGCCGGATTCGGCGGCGTCGATGAGGGCGTCCACTATCGGTGAGTCGCCGGAGGTCCGGTACAGCGTCTGCTTGATCGCGAGGACGTCCGGGTCGCCGGCCGCCTGCTCCAGGAACGCCTGGACGGAGGTGGAGAAGGAGTCGTACGGGTGGTGCAGCAGCACGTCGCGCTCGCGTACGGCCGCGAAGATGTCCGGCGCGGACGCGGACTCCACCTCGGCGAGGTCGCGGTGGGTGCCGGCGATGAACTTGGGGTACTTCAGCTCGGGGCGGTCCAGCGACGCTATGCCGAAGAGGCCGGTGAGGTCGAGGGGGCCGGGCAGCGGGTAGACCTCGGCGTCGGACACCTTGAGCTCGCGGACCAGCAGGTCCAGCACGTACGGGTCGATGGACTCCTCGACCTCCAGGCGGACCGGCGGGCCGAAGCGGCGCCGCATGAGCTCCTTCTCCAGGGCCTTGAGCAGGTTCTCGGTGTCGTCCTCCTCGACCTCCAGGTCCTCGTTCCTGGTGACCCGGAACATGTGGTGCGCCATCACCTCCATCCCCGGGAACAGCTCCTCCAGGTGGGCCGCGATGACGTCCTCTATGGGGACGTAGCGCTGCGGCGACGCCTCCAGGAAGCGGGTCAGCAGCGGCGGCACCTTGACCCGGGCGAAGTGGCGGTGGCCGCTGACCGGATTGCGTACGACGACGGCGAGGTTCAGCGAGAGGCCGGAGATGTACGGGAAGGGGTGGGCCGGGTCCACGGCGAGGGGGGTGAGGACGGGGAAGACGCGCTGCCGGAAGAAGGTGAACAGGCGGGCCTGCTCCTTGTCGGTCAGCTCCGGCCAGCGGATCAGCTGGATGCCCTCGTCGGACAGGGCGGGGGCGATGTCCTGCTGGTAGCAGGCGGCGTGCCGGGCCATGAGTTCGCGCGAGCGGGTCCAGATCAGGTCCAGCACCTCGCGGGGCTGGAGGCCGGACGCGGACCGGGTGGCGACCCCGGTCGCGATGCGGCGCTTCAGGCCGGCGACCCGGACCATGAAGAACTCGTCCAGGTTCGACGCGAAGATCGCCAGGAAGTTGGCCCGCTCAAGCAGGGGCGTGGTCGGGTCCTCGGCCAGTTCCAGGACGCGTTCGTTGAACGCGAGCCAGCTGCGCTCCCGGTCCAGGAAGCGCCCCTGGGGCAGCTCGTCCCCGTCGACCTCGGGCTCGTACGCGTCGGCGTCGGCGTCGATGTCGGGGTCGAAATCGGCGGCGGTGGACAGGGCCGCGCCTCTCCCGGAGGGGGCGACGGCGTGCGGCCGGTGTGCGGCGAGGGCACCGACGGACGGCTGGGCGGCGGGCTGGACCGGGACCTCGGAGCTGGGCTGCTGGCTCATGGATCCATTGTTCCGCCCGGAGCGCTTTGTAGGCGCGTCGGAGGTGGACGAGATCGCGGAGGCGGCGCGGTCGGGGCGCGTTCCGCCTGGATCTCGGCCGTTGCGGGGGGTCGGCACAGCTGGCTGCATCCTGCGAGGGTCGCAAGGCCGTCTGAATGCGTGGTTACGACGACATGACGTGCGGGAAGCGGTGGGTGACCGTGTGTGGCGTCCTGTCCGGGGCCGGGGCCCCGGACAGGTTTCGGAACGCCTCAGGCGTGGTAGCGGCGCAGCACCCGGAAGGCGAGCGCGGTGGCGACTGCGGCGAGGGCGAGCAGGATGGCGGTTTCGGTGAGCTGGAGTGGCCAGAAGTGGGAAGCGGGGTGGTAGTCGAAAAAGTTGGTGACCCCGCCCTTGGCCGTCATGCAGGCCCGGCCCGGCATGCCTCGCGAGAGGCAGTCCTGCCAGTGGAGCTCCTTGCCGGAAGAGGTGAGCATGCCCGAATCGATGGCCCAGAAGCCCCCCTTCCGCTCGGCGAGCTCGAGGTCGAGGTCACGGACCGTGGGCCAGAGTTCGTAGCGGCGCTTGCCGAAGCCGTACATGACCGTGCCGACGACGACGGCAGTGAGGGCCATGGCCGGAAGAGCGCGGCGTACGAGGACGGCGCACAGGGCGCCGACAGCCACCGCGAACAGGGCGTAGGCGACCGCTACCGGGCCGAGGCCCGGGTAGGTCGTGTCCCCGAACCAGGCGAGGTCGGACGGCGAGTGCCCGAGGACGCCCGACCGGCCCCACCGGTAGACGAGCACCAGCACCGTCGTGCCGGCGGCCGCGAGGAGCGCGAGCGGGGCGAGCCGTGCCGCCAGCCAGCGGGCGGGCGTGATCGACTGGGTCCAGCCGAAGCGGAACGTGCCGCTCTCCAGTTCGCGGGCTATGAGCGGCCCGGCGACGAAGATTCCGGTCAGCAGGGACAGGCCCAGGAGGACGCGACCGCCGTCCGCCAGGAAGGTCTGGGCCGTTGTGCGGGCGTAACTGGCCAGGTAGAGGTGGTCGCCGCAGCGGGTGGTGTCCCCGTCGGCGCAGTTCTCGTGTGCGGTGGCGACCCAGATCCGGAGCCCGATCACCACGGCGATGCCCAGGGCCACGAGTGCGGCACCCGCCCACAGTGAGCGGCGCTGCGTCCGTACGACGACGCGGACGGGACCCCGCAGGCTCAGCGCGCTCACGCCGCCACCGCCTCGCGGATCGTCGCGCTCGGGGTGAGCAGCGCGGGGGCTTCGGGGGAGCGGAGGTGGGCGAGCAACAGCTCCTCCAGGGAGGGTTCGGAGCGGTCCCAGGCCGGGTCGACCGGGCCCTCCGGGCGGACCAGGGCGGTCAGGGCGCGGCCCGTGGTGCGGGATTCGATCACCGTGTGCGGGGCCAGGTCGCGGACCGGGCCCGTGAGCAGGGCGTGCGCCGCGATGAGGTCGTCCGTCTCGCCGCCGAGGCGGACGCGGCCGCCGTCGACCAGGAGGAGGTAGTCGCAGGCGCCCTCCAGTTCGCTGAGGATGTGCGAGGACATCACGATGGTGGTCCGGTGCTCGGCGGCCTCGGCCATCAGGGCGCCCATCAGCTGGTGGCGGGCGAGGGGGTCGAGGTCGGCCATCGGCTCGTCCAGCAGGAGCAGTTCGGCCCGCTTGCCCAGCGCGAGGGCGAGGGCGAGCCGGGTGCGCTGACCGCCCGACAGGTCGCGGACCTTCATGTCCGACGGCAGCGGTTCGGCGATGCGCGCCGCCGCCTCCCGGTCCCAGCCGTCCGGGTTCAGCTCCGCACCCGCCCACAGCGTTTCGGAGACCGTCAACTGCGGGTAGAGCGGCTTGTCCTGGGCCACGTACGCCATCCGGGTGCGCGTCTCACCGCGTGTCGAGCCCAGCACCCGCAGCGTTCCCTCGGCCGGGCGCAGGAAACCCGCCGCCAGGGCGAGCAGGGTGGACTTGCCGGCGCCGTTGGGCCCGACGAGCGCGCAGACGGCGCCGGCCGGCAGCCGGAACGCGCAGTCGCGCAGCGCCCAGCCGCCGCTGCGGCCCCGGTATCTCATGCCGAGGCCGTCGGCCTCCAGCGCGGTACCTGTCATCGGTCCTGGTCCCCCTCGAATGTGCTGTCCAGTACGGCGGTGAAGAGCGCGCTCACGTCGTCGCGTTCGAGGCCGGCCGCCCGCGCCCTGCCTGCCCAGGCGGTGAGTTCGGCGCGCAGCGGGGAGTCGTCGGCGGCCACCGCGCCACCGAGTGACCGGGTGACGAAGGTGCCGAGGCCGCGCCGGGCCTCGACGAGCCCTTCGCGTTCCAGCTCGCGGTACGCCTTGAGCACGGTGTTCGGGTTGATCGCGGTCGCCTCGACCACCTCCCGGGCGGTGGGCAGCCGGTCGCCCGGCTCCAGCAGGCCCAGGCGGAGGGCCTGTTTGGTCTGCTGGACGATCTGGAGGTAGGTGGCGACGCCGCTGCGCCGGTCGATGCGGAACTCGACTGCCGCGGACTCTGCCATCTTCACCCTTTCACTAATTGAGTAGTGGAAGGGTGACCTAAAAGCGGGGCGGCGTCAAGCTACGCCGCCCCGAGTGGAGTTGAGGGGAATCAGGACTCCGTGCGGTACATCAGGTCGACCTCGTGCGTCACGAAGCCCATGCGCTCGTACACCGCGAGCGCCGCCGGGTTGTCCGCGTCGACATAGAGCATCGCGGTCGGCAGTCCCTCCGCCGCCAGGTGGCGCAGCCCGATCGCGGTGAGCGCCTTGCCGAGGCCGCCGCCCTGCGCGTCGGGCCGGATGCCGACCACGTACACCTCGCCGAGCTGCTCCTCCGCGTGCACCTTCGTCCAGTGGAAGCCGATCAGCTCCGTGGAGCCCGCGCCGTCCTCCCGCTCGGCCAGGAAGAAGCCCTTCGGGTCGAACCAGGGCTCGGCCTTGCGGTCGTCCAGGTCGCGTTGAGTGAGGGAGCCCTGCTCGGGGTGGTGGGCGAAGGCCGCGCGGTTCACCGCGAGCCAGGCGGCGTCGTCCTCGCCGGGGACGAAGGTGCGCACGGTGACGCCCGGGGGGAGGGCCGGCTCGGCGAGGTTCAGCGGGTTCAACGGGCGGCGCAGCTGGCGCAGTTCCCGGAACAGGGAGAGGCCGAGGACTTGGGCGAGGTGGCGCGCCGCGGCCTTCCCGCCGTGCGCCCAGACGCGCAGCCGCTTCCCGGTCGCGGCGAGCAGGGCGGCCCCGAGCGCGCGGCCGTGTCCGTGGCCCCGGTGCGAGGGGTGCACGACCAGCTCGGCGGCCGGGGCCTCCACGGGGTCGGTGTCCTCCAGTTGCGCGTACCCGGCGAGCACGCCCCCGGCGGACAGCAGGAAGTGCCGCACGCCTTCCCGCTGCCCGCCGCGCAGTTGCAGACGGCCCTGCTCCGACACGGCCTGCCGGCCGTCGGACCGCGCGGCCTCGGCGAGCAGGTCGAGCACGGCCGCGGCCTGGTCGGGGGAGAGGGTGTCGAGCGTCTGGATCTCGCGTCCGGGGGCGGGGAGGGGTGCGTCTGTCGTCATGTGTACGAGCGTAAGCGCCGCCGGCCCGCACCGGTTGGCAACCACTTCGTAACCCCGTACACCTGTCGCGCTACGCGCGTTGACTCTAGGCTGCGGCTCGTACTTCACCCGCTGAATTCACAAGGGGACCGATGTCAGCGACACCGCAGAAGAACCGGGCGTCACGGCGGGTGCTCGCCGCCGCGGCCGGTCTCGCCACCATGGGCGCGCTCGTCGCCGCCATGCCGGCCGGAGCGCACGGCCGCGGCCACGGCGACCACCACGGGCACCACACCCCGGCCCGGACCGTCGACGTGCAGCTGCTGTCCTTCAACGACCTGCACGGCAACCTGGAGCCGCCGGCCGGCTCGGCCGGTACGGTCACCGAGACGCAGGCCGACGGTACGACGAAGGCGATCCCGGCGGGCGGGGTGGAGTACCTCGCCTCCTCGCTGCGTACCGCCCGCGAGGGCCACCCGTACTCGATCACCGCGGCCGGTGGCGACATGGTCGGCGCGAGCCCGCTGCTGTCGGGGCTCTTCCACGACGAGCCGACCATCGAAGCGCTGAACAAGATCGACCTCGACGTGACGAGCGTGGGCAACCACGAGTTCGACGAGGGCGCGACCGAGCTGGCGCGCCTCCAGAACGGCGGCTGCCACCCGGTCGAGGGGTGCTACGAGAAGGGCAAGAAGTTCCCGGGTGCCGACTTCCCGTACCTCGCAGCGAATGTGACGGACGAGAAGACCGGGAAGCCGATCCTCAAGCCGTACACCGTGTGGAAGAAGAACGGCGTCAAGATCGGCTTCATCGGGGTGACCCTGGAGGGCACGCCGAACATCGTGACGGCCAACGGCGTCAAGGGCCTGAAATTCCACGACGAGGTCGAGACGATCAACAAGTACGCCAAGGAGCTGGACCGCCAGGGCGTGAAGTCGATCGTCGCGCTCATCCACGAGGGCGGCCTGCCCGCCTCCTCCGCGTACGACTACGACTGCGACAGTCCGGGCGCCGGTGACGGCATCTCCGGGCCGATCACGGACATCGCCAAGGGCATCACACCGAAGGTGGACGCCCTCGTCACCGGCCACACCCACCAGGCGTACGTCTGCACCATCCCGGACCCCGCGGGCAACCCGCGCCTGGTCACGTCGGCGGCCTCCTTCGGCCGGCTGTACACGGACACGACGCTGACGTACGACCGCCGCACCGGCGACATCGTGCGCACGGCCGTGAAGGGCAGCGGCAAGCACGGCTCGAAGCACCACGGGACCCAGCCGTCCAACCCGGTCTCCGCGAACCACCTCGTCAGCCGTGACCAGGCGCCCGCCAAGGACATGACGGACCTGATCGCCCGCTGGAACACGCTCGCGGCCCCGATCTCGAACCGGCCGCAGGGCTTCATCTCCGCCGACATCAACGGCCGCGGCTCCACGGCCCTGGAGAAGCCCCTCGGTGACCTGATCGCCGACGCGCAGCTGGAGGGCCTGGCCCCGGCGGACAAGGGCGGGGCGGTCGTCGCCTTCATGAACCCGGGCGGCATCCGCGCGGACCTGGTGTACAAGGCGTCCGGCAGCGAGGGCGACGGTGTCGTCACCTACGGCGAGTCGTTCACCGTGCAGCCGTTCACCAACATGATGAACGTCGTGGACCTGACCGGCGCCCAGCTCGTCAGCGCCCTCCAGCAGCAGGTCAGCGGCTCGAACCAGGCCAGCCCGAAGATCCTCCAGGTCTCCAAGGGCCTCACCTACACGCTGGACATGACGAAGTCCGGCGCGGACCGCGTCGTCACGGACACGATCAAGCTGAACGGCGAGCCGATCGACCCGGCCAAGACGTACCGCGTCGCGATGAACGAGTTCCTGGCGGGCGGCGGCGACGGCTTCGCCGCGCTGGGCCAGGGCACCAACAAGCTGGTCGGCGCCTCCGACCTGGACCTCTTCAACGCCTACCTGGCCGCGCACTCCACGGCCTCGTCCCCGCTGGCCCCGCCGGCGACGGACCGGATCACGGTCGTGCAGTAGGGCGTACCGCAGGCAGGGATGCGCGGGCGGGGCCGGTGGCCCCGGCCCGCGCATTCGTCGTCACGGGGCGGGGGCCTCACCGGCCGGGAGGCTCAGTCCTCGGCCCGGGACAGGGGCCGCGGCTCCTGCGCGGGCGCGGGCACGGCGCCCGCGGACGCACCGGCGTGGTCGTCGTCGCCGCCGTCGCTGGACACCGCCAGGACGAGCGCGTCCGCCTCCGGACTGGGCTCGGGGCTGAGGAGGCCGATGGCCAGGAAGAGAACCAGGGAGGTGACCAGGGGCGTGAGGACGACCGTGGTCTGGTCGCTGCTGTCGATGCCGTACTTGACGATCCAGTAGCCGATCAGCCCGCCGGCCCAGGAGATCAGCGCGGCGCGCGGCCCGAACTTCCGGAAGGGGGGCAGCAGTCCGAGCAGCAGCGGGATGGAGATCGGTCCCATGACCGCGGCGACGAGGGCCACGATGATGCCGAGGACGCCGCCGAAGTGGTCGGCCTCGATGGCCACGAGCATGCTGAGCGTGATGAAGACGACCGTGACGATCCGGGCGGCCAGCAGCGCGGACCGCTCGCTCATCCCGCGCGCCCTGCGGGAGAGGACGGGCATCATGTCGCGGGTCACGACCGCGGAGATCGCGTTGGCGTCCGAGGAGGCCATGGCCATGGTGTGCGAGAACATCCCGGCGAGCGTGAGCCCCACCAGGCCGGCGGGGAGGAACTTCTCACTCATGAGCGCGTAGACCTGCTGCGGGTCCGCGACGTGCGGGAGCAGGACGGGCGCGGCGACGGACGGGAAGAGCAGGAAGGCCGGCCAGATGAGGTAGAGCACCGCGGAGAGACCGGCGGAACGGCGGGCGTCCCTGGCGTTCTCCGTGGCCATGTAGCGCTGGGCCAGGTTCCACATGCCGCCGTTGTACTCGAAGATCTTGATGATGATGTAGGCGGTGAGGAAGGTCGCGGTGTACGGGCCGACCAGCGGCTCGGTGTGGTGCGCGGGAAGGTCGTCCCACAGCGTGCCCAGGCCGGAGATCCCGCCCAGCTTGCCGAGGACGACCACGACCATGGCGATGGCGGCGACGCCCTGGATGACGAACTGCCCGAAGTCGGTGAGGGCGTCGGCCCAGAGGCCGCCCACGGTGCAGTACAGCAGGGTGACCACGCCGGTGAGCACGATGCCGGTGTTCATGTTCATGCCGGTGAACACATTGAGCAGGATCGCCACCGAGGCCCACTTGGCCGCCACGTCGAAGACCTTGAGCAGGGTGCCGCTCCAGGCGAGGGCCTGCTGGGTGGGCACGTTGTACCGGGTGGCGAGGTACTCCAGGGGCGAGGCGACCCCGTACCGCTTGCGGAGCCTGTTCCACCGGGGGGCGAAGACGACGGCGCCGAGGCCGGTGCCCACCGCCAGCGGGATGAACGCCCAGACGTAGACGGTGATGCCGTAGCTGTAGGCCACCGCGGCGTAGGCGACGAACACGGCGGCGCTGTAGCCGGACATGTGGTGCGAGATGCCGGAGAGCCACCAGGGCATCCGGCCTCCGCCGGTGAAGTAGTCGCTGACGTTGCTGACGCGTTTGTGCGACCACAAGCCGATCAGCAGCATCACGACGAAGTAGCCGCCGAGTGCGACCCAGTCCAACGCAGCCATGTGAACTCCTAGTTGCCCGATCGGCTCTCGTCGGCCGTCAGGGGGCGGTGAACGGAAGGGAGGGGTTGTTCAACGAAACGCTTGTCTGCATATGTAGACAGTGATTTCATTCGTGGAATTTGATCAGGCGGGAGGCTAGCCCGCCGTATGATGGCGGTCAATGACTTGGGAGGGATTTCATTGGTTGCGCAGAAGGCCACCCCGCCCGCGAGCGAGAGCGACGAATCCGGACGCGGCCTGGTCAAGTCGGCCGAGCGCGCGGTCCTGATCATGGAAGCGCTGGCAGCCTCGGGCGACCGGCTCAGCCTGGGGAAGTTGCAGGAGGCCACGGGCTACCCCCGCTCCAGCCTCTACGCCCTGCTCCGCACCCTCAGTGCCCTCAAGTGGGTGGAGAGCCCCGAGGGCGATCTGTCCTTCGGCATCGGCCCGCGCGCACTGCTGTGCGGTACCGCCTATCTGGACCGGGATCCGGCGCTGCCCCCGGCGACCCGTCAGATCGAGCGGCTGCGCGCGGAGGTGGGCTATACGACCCACTACGCCCGGCTCGACCTCCCTCACATCATCTATCTGGCCACCCGCGAGGCGACCGACTCGCATCGGCTCACCTCGCGGGTGGGGCGCCAGCTCCCCGCTCACGCGACCGCGCTGGGCAAGGCGCTGCTGGCCGAGCTGACCTCCCCCGAGGTCGAGGCGCTCATGGCGGACGTCGAGCGGGAGCAGCTGACCGAGAACACCGTGACCGGGGGTGCCGCACTGGCCGCCGAGCTGGAGGAGGCCCGCGAGCGCGGGTGGGCGGTCGAGCGCGAGCAGAACACTCCGGGGCTGTGCTGTGTCGCGGCCTCCGTCCCGTACCGCATCCCCGCCACCGATGCCATCAGCTGCTCCATCCCGGTGGAGCGGGCGACCGACGAGGAGCTGGCCCGGGTCGGGGACGCGGTTCTGCGGCACGCGGTGGAACTGGCCAGGGTGCTGCGGCGGCAGGGGGTCCGGTAGCCGGTCACCGGGCCCCGTCAGCTCTCATCCCGATGAGGCCCGGCATCTCCTTCGGTGTTCTCTTCCCTGGCGGCGACGACGCGAGCGGTGCGGATCCCAGGGGTCACCAGCGGGGCGACTCGGCCCGGTAGTCCGGGTCGATGCGCCGCATGTAGCCGGTGTCGTCCCGGTTGCGCAGACCGCACCGCAGGTACTGCTCGTGCAGCCGGGCGAGCGCGTCCCGGTCCAGCTCGACGCCCAGCCCCGGGCCGGCCGGCACCCGTACCGCCCCGTCGGAGAACGCGAGCGCTCCGTCCTGGACGACCTCCTCCGACTTCCAGGGCCAGTGCGTGTCGCAGGCGTAGGTGAGGTTCGGGGTGGCGGCGGCCAGGTGTGTCATCGCGGCGAGGCTGATGCCCAGGTGGGAGTTGGAGTGCATGGACAGCCCCATGCCGAAGGTGTCGCAGATGCCCGACAGCAGCTTCGAGCGGTGCAGCCCGCCCCAGTAGTGGTGGTCGGAGAGCACGACCTGGACCGAGTCCCGGGCCACCGACGGAGCGAGCTGGTCGAACGCGACGACGCACATGTTCGTCGCGAGCGGCATGCTCGCCTCGCGGGCGACGCGGGCCATCCCGTCGAGCCCGGGTGTGGGGTCCTCCAGGTACTCCAGTACGCCGTCGAGCCTGCGCGCGACCTCGATCGACGTGTCCACGGTCCAGGCGGCGTTGGGGTCGAGCCGCAGCGGGGTGTCCGGGAACGCCTCGCGCAGGGCGAGGACCGCCTCGACCTCCTGCTCGGGGGGCAGTACCCCGCCCTTGAGCTTGATGGCCGAGAACCCGTACTCGCCGACCATGCGCTGTGCCTGGGCGACGATCCCCGCGCTGTCGAGGGCCTCGGGGTAGTCGTCCGGTGCCGCGCCCGGGTGCCCGCCCCACTTGTAGAACAGGTAGGCGCTGAACGGTACGGAGTCGCGCACCGCGCCCCCGAGCAGGTCGGAGACCGGCCGTCCGGCGGCCTTGCCCTGGATGTCCAGGCAGGCGACCTCCAGGGGCGAGAACACCCGGTCCACCGTGGAACTGGAGGTGATCATGCCGGTCAGGCCATGGCCGTCGGTGCCGGTGTCGCCGCCGAGCACCCGGGCCACCTCGGCGTGCATCGCGTTGAGCGCGTGGACGTCCATTCCGGTCACGGCCTGCCCGGCGGCGGCGAGGCGCCGCAGATGCCCCTCGTCCGCGTAGGTCTCGCCGAGCCCGGAGATCCCCTGGTCGGTGGCGATCTCGATGACGGCGCGCAGCGCGTACGGCTCGTGCACGCCCACGGCGTTGAGCAGTGCCTGGTCGTGGAAGGCGACGGGGGTCACGGTCACCGAGGTGATGAGGATGCGGTCGCTCATCGGGCGGACACCTCCGCGCACAGCGCGAGGCCGGCCTCGGTGATGCGCCGCAGCTCTTCCAGGTGTTCGGGCGCCGGGTCGGCGAGCGGCGGCCTGACCCCGCCGACATCGAGTCCGCGTTGCCGGACGGCCGCCTTGACGAGGGAGACGGCGTAGCCGGGAACCCGGTCGCGCAGGGCGATCAGCGGATGGAAGAACACCGTCTGGAACCGCTCGACGAGCGTGTCGTCGCCCTGGGTCACGGCCCGGTAGTAGGCGAGGGAGATCTCCGGCGCGAAGCAGAACACCGCGGAGGAGTAGAGCTCGACACCGATGCCCCGGTACACGGGCACGGTGGCCTCGGCCGTCGGCATGCCGTTGAAGAACTGGAAGGGCTTCTTCCCGCCGTCCTCCCGCAGGGCCGAGCGGACCGCGACGACGCTGCGGGCGAGCTGTTCCAGATCGCCGTAGCCGTCCTTGAAGCCCACCACCTGGGGCAGCAGGGCCACTTCGACGGCGGACGCGGTGTCGAAGCGGGCGGTTCCACGGTTGTAGACGATCAGCGGCAGGTCCGTCTCCTCCGCGACCGCCCTGGTGTACGCGACGAGCCCGGCGGGCGGCCCCTGGACCAGGTACGGCGGAAGCAGCAGCAGCCCGTCCGCTCCGGCCTCCTTCGCGGCGCGGGCGAACCGCCGGGCCAGCGGGAGGGCGCCGCCGGTGCCCGCGTACACCGGCACCCGGCCGTCGACGGTTTCCACGGCAGTGCGTACCACCTGCGCGTATTCCTGGGGTTCCAGGGCGTGGAACTCGCCGGTGCCGCACGCGACGAAGACCCCGCCGGGTCCCGCGTCGAGACCGGTGCGGATGTGTTCCGCGAGCGCCCGCGGATCGACCTCGCCGGAAGAGGTGAACGGTGTCACCGGAAAGAACAGCACGCCGTCGAACGTCGACAACTCGGGGCTCCCTCGATCAGCCGTCTACATATATAGACGTTGTGCTCATGTGTAGAACGCATTCGGGACTGTAAATGCGTGCCCGGGGGTGGTCAACCCTGCGAGCGTGGCCTCGTACGAGAAGCGGCGGACGTCAAAGGGCGCCTGCCGGTTCGTGGGGGGCACGACCCGACAGGCGCCCGCGTGGGCTGCGCCCGGCTATTCCCGCGGTGCCTCCGGCGGCGGCTGCGGCGCGCCCGGGAGGTTGATGACCGCCTCCGTGCCACCGCCCGGGGCCGGGGCGAGGGAGATGTCGCCGCCCGACTGCTGGACCGTACGGGCCACGATCGACAGGCCGAGGCCCGAGCCCGGGAGCTGGCGGGCGGACGGGGAGCGCCAGAAGCGTTCGAAGACGTGCGGGAGTTCGTCGGCGGGGATGCCGGGGCCGTGGTCGCGGACCGTGAGCCGGCCCCGGTGCAGCACCACGTCGATCGTGCCGTGCGACGGGCTGAACTTCACCGCGTTGTCCAGGACGTTGACGATCGCCCGTTCGAGGGCGGCCGGTTCGGTGCGTACGTACCAGGGGGCCAGGTCCTCCGTGATCGTCAGCTCCGGACCGCGCAGCCGGGCGCGCCGGAGGGCGGCGCGTGTGATGTCGTGCAGGGCCACCACCTGGAGCGGGCCCGGCTGGGCGGCGTCCGGGCGGGCCAGCTCCTGGAGGTCGCCGATGAGCGCGGCCAGCTCCGTCATCTGCGCCTTGACCGAGGACATCAGGGCCCTGCGGTCGTCCGGCGGGATGGCCCGGCCGGTCTCGTCGCTGCGGGCCAGGAGCTCCACGTTGGTGCGCAGCGAGGTGAGCGGCGTACGCAGCTCGTGGCCCGCGTCCGCGATGAGCTGGGCCTGCCGGTCGCGGGAGGTGGCGAGGGACGCGGTCATCGAGTTGAACGACCGGGACAGCCGTGCGATCTCGTCCTCCCCCTCGACCGGGATGCGGACGGTCAGGTCCTCGGTCCTGGCCACGTGCTCGACGGCCTCGGTGAGCTCGTCCACGGGGCGCAGCCCGGAGCGGGCGACCCAGAGACCGGCGGCGCCGGCGCCGATGACGCCGATGCCGCCGACGAGGGCGAGGACCCAGGCGAGGGTGGAGAGCGGGCTGTCGATCTCGCTGAGGGGGCGGGCGATGGTGACCCCGAGATCGACGCGGGGCTGGTCCGGTCCCGGCCCACGGGTAGCCGTCACCGGGTAGGTGAAGGCGCGCATCCTCGCACCGTCGGACGCGGTCTCCGTGTGCAGCGGTCCCGGCCGGTCGGCGCCGACCACGGCGAGGTCGTCGGCGGTCACCGGAAGCTTGGGCGAGCCGGGGGCGACGCAGGCGTTGCCCTGGCCGTCGATGAGCTGGACGGTGAGGCCGGTGTACGGCGCGGGCTGCAGCTCGGTGGTGCGCTTGCAGTACTGATAGAGGTTGACCAGGTAGTCCTGGGCGACCGTGGACCCGCGCAACGCCTCGTCCTGCCGGTCCTCCAACTGCTCCCGCGTCACGAACCAGCAGGCCACCGCCACCGCCGCCACCGCCACCGCGACCGCCGTCGCGACCAGCAGGGCCAGCCGGGAACGGAGCGGCAGCGCGCGGACGCGTCGCAGGGGGCCCGTCATCCGTCGCCCCCGCCCGAGCGGAGCGCGTACCCCACACCGCGCACGGTGTGGACGAGACGCGGTTCGCCGCCGGCCTCCGTCTTGCGGCGGAGGTACATCACGTAGACGTCCAGGGAGTTGGAGCTCGGCTCGAAGTCGAAGCCCCACACCGCCTTCAGGATCTGCTCGCGGGTCAGCACCTGGCGCGGGTGCGCGAGGAACATCTCCAGGAGGGTGAATTCGGTACGGGTCAGCTCCACGCGCCGGGTGCCGCGCATGACCTCGCGGGTCGACAGGTCCATGCGCAGGTCGGCGAAGGAGAGCACGTTGTCGTCGGGGACGGGACCGCCCGAGGACGTCGCGTACGAGCTGCGGCGCAGCAGGGCGCGGATGCGGGCGAACAGCTCGTCCAGCTCGAACGGCTTGACCAGGTAGTCGTCGGCGCCCGCGTCGAGTCCGGTGACGCGGTCGCCGACGGTGTCCCGGGCCGTGAGCATCAGGATGGGCGTGGTGGCGCCTGTGGAGCGGATACGGCGTGCGGCGGTCAGGCCGTCCATGCGCGGCATCTGAATGTCCAGGACGATGAGGTCGGGGGCGTACGACTCCGCCTTGGCGAGGGCGTCGAGGCCGTCGACGGCGACCTCGGTGTCGTATCCCTCGAAGGCGAGGCTGCGGTGCAGGGCCTCGCGCACGGCGGGCTCGTCGTCGACGATCAGGATGCGCTGCGGATCGTCTTCGGCGGGGCTCATCGCTGTCTTGTCCTCTTCTCGGTCGTACGGGCCGGGGCGCGGGCGGCCCCAGTTTCTCAGCCCCGTACGGTCAGGAGCCGTTCCCGGCCCGCAGGGTGTCGAGGTCGGCCTTCAGGGTGTTCACCGGGATCGCGAAGCCGAGTCCCACGCTGCCCGCGCCGGAACTGCCCTGGCCGGCGGCCGAGCTCGCCGAGTACATCGCGGAGTTGATGCCGATGATCTCGCCGCTCATGTTGATCAGCGCACCGCCGGAGTTGCCGGGGTTGAGCGAGGCGTCGGTCTGGATGGCCTTGTACGTGGTGGTGGACTCGCCGGTGTCGCCGTTGAACTGCTGTCCGCCGAACTCGAAGGGCCACTGGCGCCCTCCGCCCTGCTGCTCCTGGCCCTGACCCTGGCTCTGACCGTTGTCGCCCTCCTTGGCGACCGTGACGTCGCGGTCGAGGGCGGAGACGATGCCGCTGGTGACCGTGCCGGTCAGGCCCTCGGGCGAGCCGATCGCGACGACCTCGTCGCCGACGGCGACCTGGGAGGAGTCGCCGAGCGTGGCCGTCTTCAGGCCGCTCGCGCCCTGGAGCTTGATCAGCGCGAGGTCCTTGTCCGGGTCGGTGCCGACGACGTCGGCGGTGTACGTCTTGCCGGTGCTGAGGGTGACCTTGATCTGCGAGGCGTCCGCGATGACGTGGTTGTTGGTGACGATCTCGCCGTCCGAGGTGATGACCACGCCCGAACCGGTGGACTGGCCGGCCGTCGAGGTCGCGCCGATCTCCACGATGGCCGGCGAAAGCGCCTTGGCCACACCGGCCACCGTGCCCTTGTCGCTCTGCGAGACGGTGGTGCCCGGGACGACACCGCCCCCGGCGGCCGTGGTGGTGGCGGGGTCGTCGACGAGCCTGCCGATCACCGTGGCCGTGCCGCCGCCGACGATCGCCGCCGCGATGGCCACGGCGGCGACGAGCGCGACCGGCTTGCGGAGCCGGCGCCGGGCGGCGGGCGGCTCGGCGGCGGGCCCGGGGCCCGTCGGGGCCGGGAAGGCCGGGGGGGCCGGCTGGTATGACGGCGGTGGCGGGTAGGCCGCTTCGCCGTTGCCGTACGAGGGGTACATCGGGTACTCGCCGCTCGGGCGCTGGCTCTCTGTCATGTCGATGAGCCTGTCCGGCGAAGATGAGAGGAGCGTGAGGGAGCCCTGAGAAGCCCGGCAGAACCGCGTATGCCCGATATAAAGGCCCTACGGGAGCGTCCGCCCCGCGGGCTCGCCGCAGCCGCAGGAGCGGCGGACCACCAGCGCCGAGGGGAACTGCTTCAGCCGCTCCCGCCGCGACCCCGACACCCGCAGCGAGTCGTCGAGGACCAGGTCCACCGCCGCCCGCGCCATGGCCGGGCGGTCCGAGGAGACCGTGGTGAGCGGCGGATCGGTCAGACCGGCTTCCTTGACGTCGTCGAACCCGGCGACGGCCAGCTCGCCCGGGACGTCGATGCGCAGCTCGCGGGCGGCCCGCAGCACGCCGATCGCCTGGTCGTCCGTCGCGCAGAAGATGGCCGGCGGCCTGTCCGGGCCCGAGAGCAGCTCCAGGGCCACCTGATAGGCGTCGTAGCGGTTGTACGGCGCCTGGAAGAGCCGGCCCTCCGTCGAGCGGCCGGACTCGTGCATCGCGCGCCGCCACCCCTCGACGTGGTCGGCGACCGGGTCGCCGACCGCCGGGGTCTCCTCCGTACCGCCGAGGCAGGCCACGTACGCGTTGCCGTGTTCCAGGAGGTGGCGGGTGGCGAGCTGGGCGCCGCCGATGTCGTCCGTGACGACCGCGACGTCGTCGATGGCCTCGGGCCGCTCGTGCAGCAGCACCACCCGGGCGTCCCACGCCTCTATCTCCGCCGCGGCGCGCTCGCTGGGGCCCTGGCTGACCAGGATGAGACCGGAGACCCGCATGCCGAGGAAGGCCCGCAGATAGTGGACCTCGCGCTCGTCGCGGTAGTCGGAGTTGCCGACGAGGACCATTTTCCCGCGCTCGGCGGCGGCCTGTTCGACCGCGTGCGCCATCTCCGCGAAGAACGGCTGCCGGGCGTCGGGCACGATCATCCCTATGAGATCGGTCCGCCGCGAAGCCATCGCCTGGGCCACCCGGTCGGGCCGGTAACCCAGCTCCTTGATGGCGGCGAGCACCCGCTCGCGCGTGGCCGGGGCGACCGGCCGGGGTCCGTTGTTGATGACGTAACTGACCACTGCGGTCGACGTCCCCGCCAGTCTCGCCACATCGTCCCGCGTCACCTTGGCCACGCGCGGCAGTCTACGCGGATGGAACTACCTCTTGGCAGGCCGGACCGGGGCTTCTTCCGTGACCTCGGCAACGGGTGACTGCTCCGATCGGGTGACGCCCCGCTTGGCCGCCTTGGCCTCCTCGGCCGCCCGCTCGACCTTCTCGGGGGCGACGAAGCGGTACCCCACGTTCCGTACGGTCCCGATCAGCGACTCGTGCTCGGGGCCGAGCTTGGCGCGCAGCCGCCGTACGTGCACGTCCACCGTGCGCGTACCGCCGAAGTAGTCGTAACCCCAGACCTCCTGGAGCAGCTGGGCGCGGGTGAAGACCCGGCCCGGGTGCTGCGCCAGATATTTCAGCAGTTCGAATTCCTTGAAGGTGAGGTCGAGGACCCGGCCCTTGAGCTTCGCGCTGTACGTCGCCTCGTCCACCGAGAGATCACCGTTGCGGATCTCCATCGGGGAGTCGTCGGCGGTGATCTGCTGCCGGCCGGTCGCCAGCCGGAGCCGCGCCTCGACCTCGGCGGGGCCCGCGGTGTCCAGCAGCACGTCGTCGATGCCCCAGTCGGCGGTGACGGCCGCGAGACCGCCCTCCGTGACGACGAGGATCAGCGGACAGCCGGGCCCGGTGGACCGCAGCAGCTGGCAGAGCGAGCGGACCTGGGGCAGGTCGCGGCGCCCGTCCACGAGGATGACGTCGGCCCCCGGGGTGTCCACGAGTGCGGGGCCCTCGGCGGGTGCGACGCGCACGCTGTGCAGCAGGAGGCCGAGGGCGGGAAGCACCTCCGTCGACGGCTGGAGGGCATTCGTCAGGAGGAGCAGAGAACTCATCGCCGCCCACCTGCCCGGTTCGTCGGTCGTTGATGGTGCACGGTCGGCTCGCCCATGAAGATCGGTCCTCCTCGTTCCCTGCGAGAGGGGCACTCCCGGACGGGGGTCCGGGGGAGTATGCGGCTCTGCTTCGTACGGTCCCGCTGAGCTTGTCGAAACGTCGCCGTAACAACGTCCGGGAAGCACAAAAGGACCCGGGGGCTGCTTTGCCCGGATCCTCTTCACAGGAGAATAACCCACATGAGTTCTGTGTCCGAGGGGAGAATTCCGGATTCCGCTGTTCGTCCGGTCACGTGCGTACCGCTGCGGGCCGCGTTGCGGGCGGATGACGGGACCTGGATCGAGGCGGTGTACGACCCGTGTACGGGGGATGACGACGGGG
Source organism: Streptomyces sp. NPDC016469 (assembly GCF_040632905.1). Lineage (NCBI taxonomy): Bacteria > Bacillati > Actinomycetota > Actinomycetes > Kitasatosporales > Streptomycetaceae > Streptomyces > Streptomyces sp. NPDC016469. The sequence goes on along the minus strand of NZ_JBEYCQ010000020.1, from coordinate 91,052 downwards.
ACACCGCGATCGTCGTCGCGCACGGATTCACCGGTTCGGTGGACCGCCCGGCGGTGCGGCGGGCGGTGCGCACGTTCGCCCGTTACGCGGCGGTGGTGACCTTCTCCTTCCGGGGGCACGGCAGGTCCGGCGGGTTCTCCACGGTCGGCGACCGCGAGGTGCTGGACCTGGCGGCGGCGGTCGCCTGGGCGCGCTCGCTCGGACACCGGCGCGTGGTGACCGTCGGCTTTTCGATGGGCGGCTCGGTGGTGCTGCGGCACGGGGCGCTGTACGCCCCCCCGGCGGCGGACGGCGGGGACGGAGCGGACGCCGGCGCGGACGGAGGCGTTGCGGAGCACGGGGGGCGCGCGGGGGCGCGTACGGGAGCACATGCGGACGCGGTGGTGTCCGTGAGCGCCCCCGCGCGCTGGTACTACCGGGGTACGGCTCCGATGCGCCGCCTGCACTGGATGGTGACCCGGCCCGCCGGACGGCTCGTCGGGCGCTACGGCTTCCGTACCCGCATCCACCGCGAGGCGTGGGACCCGGTCCCGCTCTCCCCGGTCGGGGCCGCCGCCCTGATCGCCCCGGCCCCCCTGCTGATCGTGCACGGCGACCGGGACCCGTACTTCCCGCTCGACCACCCCCGCATGCTCGCCGCCGCCGCGGGCGACGCGGCCGAACTGTGGCTGGAGCGCGGCATGGGGCACGCGGAGAACGCGGCCGACGAGACCTTGCTCACCCGCATCGCCGACTGGGTGGCGCGACGGTGAACCATGATGGGGGGCCGGTGTCCACCGAACCGGCACCGGAGGAACGGAACGAAAGGAGCGCCGCCATGCCTGCGGGAACGATCCGTTACTGGGCAGCCGCCAAGGCCGCGGCCGGGACCGCGGAGGAGCCGTACGCCGCCGCGACCCTCAAGGAGGCGCTCGACGCGGTGCGCGAGCGGCACCCCGGCGAGCTGAGCCGCGTACTGCGAAGGTGCTCGTTCCTCATCGACGGCGACCCCGTCGGGACCCGGAGCCATGAGACCGTACGCCTTGCCGAGGGCGGCACGGTCGAGGTGCTCCCGCCGTTCGCAGGAGGGTGAACCCCAGCACATGAGCAACGATCAGCAGCACCCGTACCACCCGGGCGGCCAGGGCCCGGAACAGCAGCCGCCGTACGGGTACGGGCAGGACCCGCAGCAGTACCCGTACGGGGCGGACCAGCCGGGTTACGGGCAGGACCAGCCGGGTTGCGGGCAGGACCAGCCGGGTTGCGGGCAGGACCCGTCGGGTTACGGGCAGGACCCGTCGGGGTACGGCTACCCGCCGCAGCAGGCGTACCCGCAGCAGGCGCACCCCCAGCCGCCGCAGCCGCAGCAGGCGTACGGCGAGCCCGCGTACGGCGGTCAGGGGTACCCGGACGCCTCGGCCGGGCAGCCGGACCAGGGCGCCGCCCAGACCTGGCAGGGGCAGACCTGGGACACCCAGTACCAGCCGACGGTCCGGCGTCCGGACGGGCCCGCGCCGCAGGGGGAGCACGCCGTCCCCGCCACCGGCTCCCACCCGCTGCCGCCCGAAGTCCACGCCGAGCCCGCGCCGCCCGCGCCCGCCCCGGCTCCCGCCGCTCCCGCCGCTGACGGGTACAGCGCGCCCACCACCCTCGGCAACGCCCGGATCACCGACGCGCAGCGCGCCCGGGCCGAGGGGCGTTCCCCGATCATCGCGCCGGGAATCCAGCCGGCCGCGATCACCGCGGTGCTCGGGCTGCTGCTGGCGCTCGGCGCGGCCGTCGGCTCGTACGCCCTGCTCGTCCCGCTGGTGCTGCTCCAGGCGGTCACGGCGGCGGGCTGGTTCCGGCTCAACGGCATGTGGCCGGCCCGGCAGGGCATCGCGCTGGCGTTCGCCGGCGGCCTCGTCGCCGATGTGGCGCTCCTCGCGGCGGGCCGGGAGCACGGTCCGGCCGCGATCATCGGCACGCTGGGCGTCTGGGTGCTGCTCACGGTCGTCCTCCAGCTGCGCAGCCGGGCCGGCGCGGACGAACGGATGCAGGGCCTCATGGCCACCGTCGCGTCGGCCGCGCTCGCGGTGCTGGCGGCCGGCCACCTCGCGGCCGTCCCGGACGCCGTGACGGTGGGCGCGGTCGCGGTCGCCGCCGCCGTGCTCGTACGGGCGCTGCCGCTGCCCGCGCCGGTCTCCGTCGTGGCCGCGCTGGCCGTCGCGGCGGGGGCGGGAGCGGTGGCGGGGGCCGCCACGGACCTGGGTGCGAAGGGCGCGCTGCTGGGCCTCGCCGCCGGGGTCTGCGCGCTGGTCGGGCTGCGGGTCGCGAGCTATGACTACCCGTCACGCTTCGTGCACATGACGGCGGGTGTGGCCCTGCCGCTGACCGCGGCCGCACCGGCCGTCTATGTGCTGGGCCGCGTACTGACGTAGTCCCGTACCGCTCGGATCCGTACCGCTCCACCCGCATGGCGAAGCCCTCCACGGGGAACCGTTGGGGGGCTTTCGCACGTCGATCACGCCGTACGGACGGCAGGGTGGGGGAAGGACAGGCATGCGTGCACTGCGAATATGGGCCATCGCCCTGGTGATCCTGGCGGCGTTGTTCGTGGCCGTGGACCGGGTGGCGGTGTACGTCGCCGAGTCGCAGGCCGAGGACCGGGTGAAGGTCCCGGGCGCGCAGATCGGCTCCACCGACATCTCCATCAAGGGCTTCCCGTTCCTCACCCAGGTCGCCGGCTCGGAGCTGGACGAGGTCGACGTGAAGATCACCGGCATCGAGACCCATGCCGCGGGGCGCGCGCTGCGGATCTCCACCATGAACGCCGAACTGCACGACGTGCGGCTGACCGACGGCTTCTCCGGCGCCACCGCCGCCCACGCCACCGGGACGGCCGTCATCTCGTACGAGGACCTGACCGAGGCCGCCAGCGACGGCGTCAAGGTCGAGTACGGCGGCAAGAGCAAGGTGAAGGTCACCGGGACGGTCACCGTCCCCCTCCTGGGGCGCCCGATCTCGCGCAGCGTCCTGTCCACCGTCACCCTGGTCGACGGCCACACCGTCCGCGTCCACGCGGACAAGGTGCCGGGCGAGGGCATCCCCGGCCTGGAGAAGCTGATCCGCGAGAAGACCGACTTCGAGCGCGAGGTCGGCGGGCTGCCGAACGGCCTGAAGCTGGAGAAGATCCAGCCGACCGCCGACGGCCTGGAGATATCGGTGACCGGCACGGATGTGCGCTTGGCGGGATGACCGGGCCGGTGGGCGGGCAGGGAGGGGGAAGCCGGTCACATAGTGAGACGGACGGGTCCGGTCCGCAGATGGCCGACCGATCCGGCGCCGCGCGCAAGGGTGCCGCACTCGTGCTGCGAGGGTGAGCGTTCCGTATTGCGGACGATCCTGTCTCAGGATGCGACACGGCGGTGACATGTCCGCCCGTACGTCCCTACGATCGGTCCCATGCAGTGCTCTATGGGCGGCCTCTTTCAGGGTGGCCAGGCGGATCTCACGAAGCGGCGGGCAGTGGACCTGTGCCGCGTCGCCGCCATGCTCTGTCGCACTGTCTGAGCGGGACGCCCGGATTCCCGCATTCCCAGGCCCTTCGACCGCACGTCGGGGCCATCGCGCATGCCGCCCGTGGACACGGGCCCGGCCCGCGCCCCGCACATCCGCATCACGCACGCCCCGTGCACCATCTCGCCGCAGACTGCCCCGGAGGAGAAACACAATGAGCCGCAGTGACGTCCTGGTAGACGCCGACTGGGTCGAGGCCCACATCGACGACCCGAAGGTCGCCATCGTCGAGGTCGACGAGGACACCTCCGCGTACGAGAAGAACCACATCAAGAACGCGATCCGGATCGACTGGACGAAGGACCTGCAGGACCCGGTCCGCCGCGACTTCATCGACCAGGCAGGGTTCGAGGCGCTGCTGTCCGCGAAGGGCATCGCCAACGACACCACGGTCGTCCTCTACGGCGGCAACAACAACTGGTTCGCGTCCTACGCGTTCTGGTACTTCAAGCTCTACGGCCACCAGGACGTCCGCCTGCTCGACGGCGGCCGCAAGAAGTGGGAGCTCGACTCCCGCGACCTCGTGGACGGCGACCAGGTCCCGTCCCGCCCGGCCACGCAGTACAAGGCCCAGCCGCAGGACGAGTCGATCCGCGCCTACCGCGACGACGTCGTGAAGGCGATCGGCACCCAGAACCTGGTCGACGTGCGGTCGCCCGACGAGTTCAGCGGCAAGCTGCTCGCCCCGGCCCACCTCCCGCAGGAGCAGTCGCAGCGCCCCGGCCACGTGCCGAGCGCCCGCAACATCCCGTGGTCGAAGAACGCCAACGACGACGGCACCTTCAAGTCGGACGACGAGCTGCGCGCCCTCTACGAGGCCGAGCAGGTCGACCTGTCGAAGGACACCATCGCCTACTGCCGGATCGGCGAGCGCTCCGCGCTCACCTGGTTCGTGCTGCACCAGCTGCTCGGCCAGGAGAACGTCAAGAACTACGACGGTTCGTGGACCGAGTACGGCTCCCTCGTCGGCGTGCCGATCGAGCTCGGCGCCAACAAGTAACCCGTACGACCTGGACCAGCACGTTCCCCGACCAGAAGGACTGAACCATGTGTGGAGCAAAGGCCGGCGGCCCCGACGCGTCGACCATCAAGCCCGGTGAGACCACCATCCAGGGCAGCGTGACCCGCGACGGCGAGCCCGTCACCGGCTACGTCCGCCTGCTGGACTCGACCGGCGAGTTCACCGCCGAGGTCCCGACCTCGGCGACCGGCCAGTTCCGCTTCTACGCGGCCGAGGGCACCTGGACCGTCCGCGCCCTCGTCCCCGGCGGCACCGCCGACCGCACGGTCGTCGCGCAGACCGGTGGCCTGGCCGAGGTGGCCATCGCCGTCTAGGACGACGACCGTCGGCGCAGCCGATGACCGGCCGAAGGGCCGTACCCCAGGGGGTTTGGACGCTTGCCTGGCACGGGTACGGCCCTTCGTGCTGCCCGCCCGAAGTGCGGGTTTCCTCCGGACCGGCCGAGCGGGCCGATCGGGCCTACGCTGGACTCATGTACCGCCGACGCCGGCGCGCCTACTTCGCACTGATGGGCGTATGCCTCGTCCTCTTCGTCTCGGCCTGGGCCTTCGTGAGGCTCTGGTCGATGCCCGCCGCCATCGCGATGTGTGTGGTCGCGATGGTGATCCCGCCCGTCGCGGCGATGGTCGGCAATCGCAGGGGGCCGGAGGACCGCTGGTGGGACGAGCCCGGCGGGCAGCGGCAGCAGCCCCCGCCCGGTGACGCCCGGCCGCGCAAGGACGGCGGCGGCGCCACCGGCGATCCGGAGTCGGACGCGTGGTGGGACGAGCTGGACGGCAGGAAGCGGCGCGGCTGAGAGGGCTCTCCGCCGAACCGGCTTCTCTGCTCAGTAGACGAGCGCCTGTACCCCGTCGGCCATGACCTCGCTGACGAAGACCTGCGCCCCGGCGATCCGCACGCCCTCCAGGACGTCCTCCTCGGTGATGTCGCGGCGGGCCGCGCACTGCGTGCACAGCGTGATCCGGCCGCCCGCCTGGATCGACTCGATCAGGTCCGGCAGCGGTGCGGCGTGCGGCAGTTCGAACTCGGCGGCGCGGCCCGGCAGGGCGAACCACGCCGATTCCCCGGTCAGCCAGAGCGAAACCTCCACCCCGCTGGCGACGGCCACCGCCGCCACCGTGAACGCCTGCGAGCAGCGCTCGGCGGAGTCGGCACCTGCGGTCACCTTGATCACGAGCTTCTTCGGCATATACGGAACTGTAATCCTCGGCCGCACAACCCCACCGCGAACCTGTGGGTCAGTTGTGTGCGCGGATACGGAATCCGTGCTTCAAGGTCTCGTGGGGGGACCCATTTTGCATCCGAAAGACAGCATTTCCGATGGGCAGCCCGAGCCGCCCGTCGACGACGCGGCCGGGGTGGCCGAGGCGGGGGAGCGTCCGGAAGCCGCGGCGGAGCCCGCCGTCGCCGTGCGGCGCCGCCCGCGCGGGCGGACGGCCCTGATCATCGCCGCCGCGGCCGTCCTCGGCATCGCCGGCGGCATCGCGACCGGTTACGGAGTCCAGGCCGACCGGGCCCCGACGCCCCTGGCCGCGCTCTCGCAGCCGGAGCTGGCGTACCCGGCGAAGGCCCTGCCCGCCGGCAAGGCGCCCGCCCCGCTGCCGGCCTCGCAGGACCGCCAGGTCCGCACCGACGGCGACCTGCGCAAGCTGATCGTGCCCCGGCCGAAGGGCTGGAGCGACAGCAAGAACGCGCTGCTGGGCCGTGACGGGTGGATGAGGCTGGAGGAGTACGCGCTCGACTTCGACAGCGCGGACTACATGCTGGGCGACCTCCTGGAGTCGGACATCCGCCGCATCGCGTCGGCCTCCTGGACGAAGGGGGAGCACCGCGAGGCCAACGTGTGGCTCGTCCAGTTCCGCTCGGGCGTGGAGACGGGAGCCGTCGACCACGCGAGGGGGCAGCTGTTCTACATGCCCAAGGCCGCCGGCAACCCGGGCGATCCCCTCAAGGGCAGCGGCAACGGCCGCTACTACCTGTACGAGCCCGATCGCATGCCCGGCTACCTGCCGCTCTACCGGGCCAGGGCCGTCTTCCAGCGCGGAGACGTCATGGCCGAGATCAACATCTTCGACACCGCGCCGATCAGCAAGAAGGACATCCGGACGCTGGCCGAGAAGCAGCTGGAGCTCCTGTGAACGACGACCCCACCACACCCGCTCCCGAGGCCGCTCCCGCTTCCGGCCGGAAGCGCGTGGCGGCCCGGGTGGCCGTCGCGGTGCTGCTGCTCGCGGCCGTCGGCGGGGCGGCCGCGTACACCAAGGTGACCGTCGACGGCGCCGACCGGACGTCCGAGGCCGCCGTCTGGCAGAAGCCCGCGCACAAGCCTGGCAAGGACCCGGCCGGTGACGTGTCCCGGGGCCGCGCCTCCACCGCGCTCAGCAAGCTGCTCCTGCCGGTCCCCGCGGGGTACCGGCTCGGCCCGGACGTCGATGAACACGGCAACGACGGCGAGCTCAGCGGTCGGGCCGCCACCGCCGAGATGAAGGACATGGGCCGCGGGCTCGCGGGCAAGGAGCGGCGCGAACTGGAGCGGCGGATCGACAAGCTGAAGATCCAGGGCGTCGCCGTCCGCTCGTACGCGTCGAACCGGAACGACCTTGTGATCGACACGCAGCTGGTGCGCATGAAGGACAAGAAGGGGATCCGCGACCTCTACGCCTTGCAGGCCGGGCTCTTCGAGGACATGGGCGTCTTCAGGGACGGACCGAAGATCAGCGGCCACCGGAACAAGGCCAGGTGCTTCCGGACCCCCAAGGACGAGGAGCAGCGGCTGGACGGCGTGTACTGCGTGGCATACGAGGACGAGCTGATGTTCACCTTCTCCGCCTGGGCCCCCGCGCCCGCCGACACGTCGGCCATCGCCGAACTGGTGAAGGACCAGCTGAACCACATCACGTCCCCGGGGGAGTACGTATGAGCGAGCAGACAGCCGTACCCGCGACCGAACCGGAGCCCGAGGCGGCGGCCCCGTCCCCGGCCCCGGTGATGCCGCCCATGCCGCCCATGCCGCCGGTGCCGCCCGCCGCCCCGTCGCGCAGGCCGCCGCGCCGGCTGCTGCGGGCCGTGGCGCGGTGGACCACGGCCGTGCTGGTGTGCGGCGTCGTCGGTGCGGGAACGGCGTACGGCATCACCTCGATGGAGCGCACCGATGTGCCGGGGCTGGCCACCGAGAGCGACGGCCGCTGGGACTACCCGGCGCTGAGCCTGCCCGCACTGCCGGCGGACGCGCCCCGCCCGTTCAGCAAGGGCAACACGGCCGAGGTCCACTACGCCGACGTGCGCGACCTGCTGCTACCCGCCCCGGCCGGGGCGACTGCGGACAAGAAGCTGAAGGGGGGCTGGGTGAGCACCGCGCAGTTCGCCTCCGAGTACCGGGAGCACGAGCGCGCCGACCTCACCCAGATGCTGAAGGACTCGGCCCTGCGCCATATCGCGGCGCGTGGCTGGACCGTCGCGGACGGCACGGAGTCCCGTATCTATCTGCTCCAGTTCAACTCGGCGGCGTACGCCCAGGCGTTCTTCGACGACACCTACATCAGCAGTTCACCCGGCCCAGGGCTCCGCTGGCCGGAGGATCTCCAGCTGGACCAGTCCTGGGAGGACGGCGGGAAGGTCCCCGGGACGAGGACCTACGCGTACGGGGAGTCGAGGTCCGGAGAAGGGCGGATCCACCAGGCGTACATCCGCGCAGGGGACACCGTCGCCCTTCTGGTCCAGAAGCAGCCGGGCAAGAAGAACGCTCCCGTGATCCCCTTCCGTCAGACGCTGATCCTCCAGAACCAGCTCCTGGGCTGACCCGCCCCGGACGCCCCGGAACGGCAGGGCCGGGCCCCACCCATTAGGCTGGGGCCCGGTCCTGTACTGCTCTGTACTGCCGCCAAACCGCTCGTTCGAGGAGCCCCCGTGCTTGAGGCATTCTTCTCCGCCCTGCTGGTCCTGGTCTGCGTCGGCGTGCTCGCCTTCGCCGCTGTGACCGTGAAGAAGCTGTACCAGGGTCAGCGCTGACCACCTCCCCGTTCCCGGCCTTCCCGCCTCCCGTCTCACAGATCGACTGAGCCGCTCATGATCGAGATCCCGTCCGACCTCCACCCGGACCTCGTCCCGCTGGCCTTCCTCCTGGGCAACTGGGTGGGCGCGGGAGTCTCCGACTTCCCGGGCGCCGAGAAGTGCAACTTCGGGCAGGAGGTCACCTTCCGCCACGACGGCCGTGACTTCCTGGAGTACACCTCGCACTCCTGGGTCCTCGACGCCGACGGCAACAAGGCCCGCCCGCTGGAGACCGAGACCGGGTACTGGCGCATCGACAAGGACCGCAAGGTCGAGGTCGTCATGGCCCGCGACCAGGGCGTCATCGAGATCTGGTACGGCGAGCTGGCCGACAAGAAGCCGCAGATCGACCTGGTCACCGACGCGGTGGCCCGCACCGCGGCCTCCGGCCCGTACAGCGGTGGCAAGCGGCTCTACGGCTATGTGAACAGCGACCTGATGTGGGTCGGCGAGAAGGCGACGCCCGAGGTCGAGCTGCGGCCGTACATGTCGGCGCACCTGAAGAAGACCGTCACGCCCGAGGAGGTCGAGGCGATGGCCAAGAGCCTCGGTGACCTGCCGGACGACGGGATCGCCTTCTTCAAGTAGCCGCCGTTTCCGCCGAGTAGCCGTCCGCCCGGACCTACACTGGGGGCTGTGGTGAGCACCGACTGGAAGACCGATCTCCGCAAGCGCGGTTACCGGCTGACCCCGCAGCGCCAGCTGGTCCTGGAGGCCGTCGACGCGCTCGAACACGCGACGCCCGACGACATCCTCTCCGAGGTGCGCCGGACCGCCTCGGGCGTGAACATCTCTACGGTCTACCGGACGCTGGAGCTCCTGGAGGAGCTGGAGCTGGTCAGCCACGCCCATCTGGGGCACGGCGCCCCGACGTACCACCTGGCCGACCGCCACCACCACATCCACCTGGTGTGCCGGGACTGCGCGGACATGATCGAGGCCGATGTGAGCGTCGTCGCGGAGTTCACCGAGAAGCTGCGCGGCGCCTTCGGGTTCGAGACGGACATGAAGCACTTCGCGATCTTCGGCCGCTGCGCCGACTGCGCGGCGAAAGCGGCGAAGGACGGCCCGGAGGCCGCAGGTCCGGCACCGGCGCCCGGGGCCTGAGGCGCCGGGCGGCCGGGGTCCGAAAACCAGTCGTACGCTGGTCGCATGAAGAGCCCCCTGCTGTCCCTGCCCGGCGCCGTCCCCGCCGAGGGCCGCGACGAAGGCGTCGCCGCGCACTACGGTGACCTGTTCCGCGAGCAGCGCGCCCTCGCCGACGGTTCGGGCCTGGTCGACCTCTCGCACCGCGGCGTCGTCACCGTCACCGGCAGCGACCGGCTGGCCTGGCTGCACCTCCTGATCACGCAGCACGTCACCGAGCTGGCCCCGGGCCAGGCCACCGAAGCGCTCATCCTCAGCGCGAACGGCCACATCGAACACGCCCTGTATCTCGTGGACGACGGCGAGACGGTGTGGATGCACGTCGAGCCGGGTACGCAGGGCGACCTCATCGCGTACCTGGAGTCGATGAAGTTCTTCTACCGGGTGGACGTCGTCGACCGCACGGACGACTTCGCGGTCGTGTACCTCCCGGCCGGCTCGATCGCCGAGGTCCCGGACGGGGCAGTCGTACGCGAGACACCGCACGGCCGCGACCTGTTCCTGCCGCGCGCCGAGCTGGAGACGTACGCGGCGGAGCACGGCCCGCTCGCCGGGGTGCTCGCGTACGAGGCGCTGCGCGTGGAGGCGCACCGGCCGCGGCTCGGCTTCGAGACCGACCACCGCACCATCCCGCACGAACTGGGCCTGATCGGCGTCGCCGTCCACCTCCAGAAGGGCTGCTACCGGGGTCAGGAGACCGTCGCCCGGGTGCACAACCTGGGCAAGCCGCCGCGCCGCCTGGTCTTCCTGCACCTGGACGGCAGCGAGGTCCACCTGCCGGGCCCCGGCACCCCGCTCCGGCTCGCGTCGGACGGGCCGGAGGGCCGCCAGCTGGGCTTCGTCACCACGTCCGCCCGCCACCACGAGCTGGGCCCGATCGCCCTGGCCCTGGTGAAGCGGAACGTGGCGGTCGACGCGCAGCTGCTGGCCGGGGACACGGCGGCGGCGCAGGAGACGGTGGTCGAGCCGTAAGGGCCCCCGAGCAGAGGGCTCAGACCTCGATGATGACGGTGAACGGGCCGTGGTTGGTGAGCGAGACGCGCATGTCCGCCCCGAACCGGCCCGTCTCCACCGTCGCTCCGAGCGCCCGCAACCGCGCCACCACCTCGTCCACCAGGGGCTCGGCGACCTCGCCGGGCGCGGCGGCGTTCCAGGTGGGGCGGCGGCCCTTCCGGGCGTCCCCGTAGAGAGTGAACTGCGAAATCACCAGAAGCGGCGCATTCACGTCGGAGCAGGACTTCTCGCCCTCCAGGATGCGGACCGACCAGAGCTTGCGGGCGAGCTGCGCCGCCTTCTCCGGGGTGTCCTCGTGGGTCACCCCCACCAGCACACACAGACCTTCGCCGGTTATCTCCCCGACGACGCGGGAACCGCCGTCGCCGTCCGCGACGTCCGCCACCGTGACGCTCGCACCATCCACCCTCTGTACCACTGCACGCATACAGACCAACCTATCTTGGGCCGAACGGGTACAGAGCAACCTCGGAAGGCCCCTCGGGGTGGCACGATGCTCGGGAGGCGGTGCGCCGACGCACCGGGTCGAGGGGATGGACACAAGCATGAGCACCCATGGAACCGGGCAGTCCCCGGGCGCAGTGCCGGTCGCGCGCCCCGGTGTCAGCAGCAGCACGGGCAACGGTACGAGCATCAGCACCATGCGCCCACCCGTACAGCGGACCGGGCAGGGCGACGACACCGGCGACGGCACGGCCCGGGCGGCCGAACTGACCGCCCTGCGCCTGCCGGAGCTGCGCGCGCTACGCCGCGACGCCCAGCGCGACGAGGCCGACCTCAGCTATGTGCGGCGGCTCGTGCAGGGCCGGATCGACATCCTGAAGGCCGAGCTGGCCCGGCGCCGGGGCCCGGAATCGCCGGTGGTGGACCGGCTGTCGGAGATCCTCGCCGACGCCCCGTCCCCGCAGCGCTCGTCCGCCCGGCACGTCACGCTCTCCACGCCGCGCAGCGACGAGTACCGCAAGCTCGCCGCCGAGACGCTGGCCGAGGTCGAGCTGTCCGACCTGGACGCCCGGACGGACGAAGAGCTGCACACCGCGATGGGGCGGCTGGTCCGCTACGAACAGCAGGTCTCCCGCCGCCGGCACCGGCTCCAGCGCACGGCGGACGGTTGCGGCGCGGAGATCGCCCGCAGGTACCGTGACGGGGAAGCACAAGTAGACGACCTGCTCGCCTGAGGCGATCCCTCCGGGGGCGGGTCCCGCCCGTCCCCGGAAGGCCACCATGACCTCCAGCGCAGCCCGCACCCCCGCCCCATCCGATCCGGCCCCCGGCCTGCCCGTACTGGCGGAGGTCGTACGGTCCGGCTTCACCGAGGGCCACCACCGGGGCTCACTGGTCGTGCTGGCCGCCGACGGCAGCGTGGAGCTGTCCCTGGGCGACCCGGGGGCACCGGTCTTCCCGCGCTCCTCGAACAAGCCGATGCAGGCGGCGGCGGTGCTGCGGGCCGGGCTCGACCTGTCGGGGGAGCGGCTGGCGCTGGCCGCCGCGAGCCATTCCGGCGAGGGCTTCCACCTCGATCTCGTACGCAAGATGCTCACCGAGCACGGACTGTCGCCCGAGGACCTCCAGACCCCGCCCGATCTGCCGCTGGACGCGGTGGAGGCCGAGACGTACCTCGCCGCCGGCCACGTCCGTGAGCGCCTCACGATGAACTGCTCCGGCAAGCACGCGGCGATGCTTGCCGCCTGCGCGCACAACGGCTGGGACATGGCCGGCTACCTGGACCCCGCGCACCCCCTCCAGCGGCTGGTGCACCAGGTCGTGGAGGAGGCCGCGGGCGAAGAGGTCACCGCCGTCGGCACGGACGGCTGCGGGGCGCCGCTGATGGCGATCTCGCTGGTGGGCCTGGCGCGCGCGTTCCGCGGTTTCGTCCTGGCGGAGCCGGGTACGGCGGAGCGCCGGGTGGCGGACGCGATGCGGGCGCACCCGGAGTACGTGGCGGGTACCCGGCGCCCCGACACCTGGTTGATGCGCGAGGTGCCCGGCACCCTGTCGAAGATGGGCGCGGAGGCCGTGCAGGCGGTGGCCCTGGCGGACGGCAGGGCGCTGGCCTTCAAGATCGACGACGGCTCGACCCGGGCACTGGGCCCGGTCCTGGCCCGCGCGCTGGGGCTGCTGGGGATCGACGCGCCGGTGGTCGGCCGGATCGGCCGGGCGCCGCTGCTGGGCGGCGGGGCGGAGGTGGGGGAGATCCGGGCGGCGTTCTGACCCCTGGCGCTTCCCGCGCGCGGGGGCGCCAAAACCGGGCGACATCCCGTAGCGCGCTGCCTAGCGTGGGCGCATGAGCGCCCTCGACATACGCCCCGTCACCCCGTCCGAGTTCTCCGACTGGCTCCGCGCCCTGAACACCGGCTTCCTGAGGCCGCCCACGCCGACGGACGAGGAGGTGTCGGGGCGCCTGGCGTACATGGACCTCTCGCGCACCCGGGGGGCGTTCGACGCGGGGCGGTGCGTGGCGACGTTCCGCTCGTTCGCGCAGGAGCTGACGGTGGTCGGCGGCGCCGCCGTGCCGACCGACGCGGTCACCAACGTCACCGTCTCGCCGACCCACCGGCGGCGCGGCCTCCTCACGCGGCTGATGGCCGACGACCTGGCGGAGGCGAAGGCGCGCGGGGACGTGGCGGCGACGCTGATCGCCGCCGAGTACCCGATCTACGGTAGGTACGGCTTTGGTCCGGCGGCCGGGACCACCGTGTGGGAGATCGACGTCCACCGCACGGGCCTCGACCCGCACCGCCCGGTGCCGTCACCCGAGGACGGCGGCCGGATCGACCTGGTGGACGGCGCGGAGGCCCGGAAGCTGGGCCCCGCGCTGCACGACCGGCTCCGGGCCCGGCAGCACGGTGCGGTGAGCCGTGGCGCCCGCTGGTGGAATCTGGTCACGGGACAGCAGCTCTTCCCGCACGACGACTGGACCGAACCTTTCTACGCCGTGTACCGGGGCGCGGACGGCACGGTCGACGGCATGCTGATCTACCGCGCCGACGACAACTGGGGCGACGCGAAGCAGCCGCTGAACGGGGCGAAGGTGCGCGACATGATCGCGGTGACCCCGGCGGCGGAGCGGGCGCTGTGGCACTTCCTGTGCTCGGTGGACTGGATCTCCACCATCCGTACCGGCATCCGCCCGGCCGACGACCTGCTCCCGCTGCTGCTGCCGGACCCGCGCGCCGCCCGCGTGGTGACCCAGGCGGACTTCCTGTGGGTGCGCGTCCTGGACGTCGTACGCGCCCTTGAGGCCCGCACGTACGCGGTGCCCGGGGCGCTGGTCCTGGAGATCCGGGATGCGGCGGGCTACGCGGCCGGCCGCTTCCACCTGGACGCCACACCGGACGGCGCCACCTGCGCGCCGACGACGCGTTCGGCGGACCTGGCGATGGACGTCCGGGAGCTGGGGACGCTCTGGCTCGGTGACGAATCGGTCCTGCGGCTTGAGGCGCTGGGCCGGGTGGAGGAGCTGACCCCGGGCGCGGCGGCGACGGCGGACGCGGTGTTCCGGGCGGCGCGGCGGGCGTGGTGCCCGGACGTGTTCTGAGGGGGCGGGCTACGGCCGCGCGGTTGCGGTCGGGGCCGGCGGGGTAGGGCGCGTCAGCCCCGGTGCCACCAGCGGAGGAACGCCTTCCCGGGGCTTCGGGGCCCTCGGGCACGGGGCGCCGGCCGCAGGGCGGGCACGGGGCGCCACGCGTCGTCGGGCGAGGCCATCGGTGCCCGGCGGTTCGCCTGCGCCCGGATCTCGTAGTACGACTCATGGGCGGTCACCCGGAACGCCTCGTCGTAGGACGCCAGCGCGCCCCGCATCGCCGATCCGGCGAGCCCGCGCCCCCTGACGCGTACGGCCGGCCAACTGAGCGAGCCCATGACCGCCGCGAGGGCGCCGACGGAGACGAGGAGCGGCAGGAACGGGGCCATGCCGACGAGCCTACGGCGCGGCGCGCGTCCTCGTCCCGGCCTATTCGCCCCGCAGCCGGTCGAGTTGCAGGCGGTGGGCGAGCGTACGGCGTACGGACGCGGAGCCCGGCGGGGTGCCGGCGGCCCGTGCGGGCACGTCGAGCGCGCGGCTGATCTCGTCGTACGCGGCCCGGTGCGCGGCGAGCTCGTCCCCGTACCGCCGCAGGTCCTCCTCCACGAGCCGGCGCAGCGCGTCGACGTTCTCGGGCGTGAGGCGCCGGCGGCCGCGCGCGAGGGCGTCGACGGCGGGGCGGCACCGGGCATCGCTGCCGTACGTCTCCGCGATGTCCTCGGCCACGCCCCACAGCCGCCCCTCCAGCCACGGCGGGTCGTCCTGGCCGAGCGCGAGACCGACGGGCCGGGGCGGTCCGGCTTCGCGGTGTCTGAGCACCTGCTTGGAGACGGCGGGCTGGCTCATGTCGGTGAGGCGGGCGATGCGCTCCTGGGTCCAGCCGAGGTCGGCGAGCACCTTGATCATCTCGGTGCGCAGCCGGCGCATCTCCTCGCCCGCGCGGATGACCTCGTTCATCCCGGCGAGCATGCGGGCGGCCTGCGCCTCGGTGAGTGCGGGGGTGCTGCCGTGTTTCTGCCTCTGGTCGCCTGCCACAACCCAGTTATATCGCGGGCGGTCATAACCTGGTTGTACAACCTGGTTATGACTGTCATCATGCCCCCATGGCTACGCACACCTTCACCGCGCCCGACGGCACCCTGCTCGCCTATCGCGTGTACGGGGACGCTCCCGGCGACCCGGTCGTCTGCGTGCCGGGCGGCCCGGCCGACTCCCGTTACCTGGGCGACCTCGGCGGACTGTCGGTCCACCGCCGCCTGATCGTCCCCGACCTGCGGGGCAACGGCGGCTCGGCGATCCCGCGGGACGTATCCACGTACCGCTGCGACCGCCTGGCCGAGGACGTGGAGGCGCTGCGCCGCCACTTCGGGCTCGCCCGCCTCGACCTGCTCGGCCACTCGGCCGGGGCGAACATCGTCGTCCAGTACGCGGCCCGCCACCCGGACCGGATCGGCCGGCTCGTCCTGATCACCCCCAGCACGCGGGCCGTCGGCATCGACATCACCGGGGACGAGCGGCGGGCGCTCGCGCGGCTGAGGAACGGCGAACCGTGGTTCCCGGCGGCCTTCCCCGCGCTGGAGGCGATCACACGCGGGAACGGCACCGACTGGGCGGCCGCCGAACCGTTCTTCCACGGCCGCTGGGACGACGCGGCCCGCCGCTTGCAGGTGCTCGGCCGCCCCGGCAACCCGGAGTCCGTGGCCCTCTTCGGCGCCGAGGGCGCGTTCGATCCGCCGGCCACCCGTGAGGCCCTCGCCTCCCTCGCCGCGCCCGTCCTGCTGCTGGCCGGCGCGTACGACCTGAACAGCCCGCCGAGTGCGGTGACCGCGTTCGGCGAGCTGTTCCGGGACGCCGCGCTCGTCGTGCAGCCGGGGGCGGGGCACTACCCGTGGGCGGACGACGCGGAGGCGTTCGGGGCGGTGGTGGCGGGGTTCCTCAGGGTGCGCGGCTGAGGAGGAGCGCCGCCCGCTCCGCCAGGGTGCTCAGGTTCCGGATGCCGCGTTCGAGCCGGTGCCGGTGGACGAAGACGGTGAGGTCCAGGGCGACCTGGACGAAGCAGTACGCCGGCACCCCGGGCCCGGCGACCCGCGTCCCGGCGTCGCTGAGCGTCCGTACGGCCTCCGGGGTGAGGTCCTCGGCGCTCAGCAGGGTCGCGTAGTCGAAGGCCCGGGTCCCGCTGCCGAGCGCCTCGATGTCGACCACGCCGCTGACCCGGCCGGCGTCCAGGAGGATGTTGCCGGGGCGGAAGTCGCCGTGCACCAGGTCCCCGGTGGGCAGCGCCACGGGTCCGTACGCGGCGAGCAGTTGTGCGCAGACGCCCACGAGCTCCCGCCCGGCCGTCCCGGTCGCGGCCGCCTGCCGGCGGAGGCCGTCCGGGTGGCCGGACATCTGCTCCGCCACGAACCGCGACCAGTCCCGCCGCGGGTCGGGGTCGAGGCCGGTGTGCGTCTCCAGGAGCCCGACGAGCAGCCGGGCTTCCTCGGCGCCGACCCGGTCGGGGCTGCGCCCCGGCACGGACGCCTGTACCTGGTACCCGAACCCGCCCGTACCCGTACCGACGGCAAGCCATTCCGGCGTCGGGTACCCGGCGTCCCGGACCTTCGCCACCGCACCGGCCGCGCGCTCGATCTGCCCGGCCCAGGAGCGGGACGGGCTCCACTTGAGGACCGCCCGCCGGCCGTCCTCACCGTCCAGGAGCCAGGCACCCGACTGGACCCCGTCATCGAACCGCCGCAGCAGCCGGAACCGCGTGCCGTGAGCGAGGTTGACCTCGTCCAGGACGGCCCGGGCGGCGCGGGTGTCGTCTCGTTCGGACATGTATCAGGTCTCCGGTTCGCTCAGGACCGCGCCGGCTCCCAGACCGAGCAGTCGTGCGCGAAGAGCACGCGACGCGGATCGAAATCGGCCAGCCGGTCCAGCCAGGGCCGATACGGGGGAAGCGGCGGCTCCACACCTTCCACGGCCGCGTGGCGCGCCAGCTGCCCGGACGCGAAGTGGGAGGCGAGGTCGTGCGCCTGACCGGCGAGGACCACCGTGCCGTCGCTCTGCCGGAGCACCAGCGACTGGTGCCCGTCGGTGTGCCCGGGCGTCGGAACGATCCGGACTCCCGGCCAGACTTCGACTTCGCCGGTGACTTTTTCGTAAGCCGCGCCGGGGAAGTCGATCAGCGCGCCGACGGTGTAGTCGCCCGCGCGGGCGGCGGCCAGTTCGACGTCCTGCACCAGAATGGGACGGCCGCCCAGGAGGGGATTTCCGCCGCAGTGGTCGAAGTGCAGATGGCAGTTGACGACCACGGAGACATCGTCCAGGCCGACGCCGGCCCCCGACAGTGCCTCCTGCAACGCGCGCCGCCGGGGCCGGTAGTGCGCCTCGGTCTCCGGACCCGCGTCACCGATACCGGTATCGAAGAGAAGCAGCCCGTTGTCGTGCCGGACCAGATAGGCGAGGACGGGCTCGACGCGAGGTTCCGGCCCACCCGTCTCCGAGGCGGGACGGACGAAGTATCCGAGGTCGAGCCGACGTACCGACATGCTTCCCATCCGCCCATCCTGGCAGTCCGACCCGCCCGGTCGGACCCCCGCATGACGGATTGGCCGCAACTCGCCCCGGAGCGACCTGTGGTGGGCGCTGTACCACCAGGGCGCCGTATACCGACCGGCTTCGCGGCGCTGCCCTGGCCGGCCGGCGTAGCCAGCGGTGACGACCGGGAACAAGCGACCAACGCCCTGGCCCTGGCAGGGGCGATCACGGCGGGTGCCGAGCAGCCGCACGGAGCGGACGAAAGCCTCTCGGCGGCAGTGAACCGGCAGCTCCGGACGACCTCCGGCCGCAGCGACTGCATCCACCTGCTGGAAGCGGTGCTGTTGAACACTTTTGCAAGCGGCTGCTTGCAAAAGTTAGCAAACGGAGGCAGCATCGACACATGGCCTCACTCAACGTCGGCAACCTCGGCGAGTACCTGCGGGAGCAGCGCCGCAGTGCGCAGCTCTCCCTGCGGCAGCTCGCCGACGCCGCCGGGGTGTCCAACCCCTACCTCAGCCAGATCGAGCGCGGGCTGCGCAAGCCGAGCGCCGAGGTGTTGCAGCAGGTCGCCAAGGCGCTGCGCATCTCCGCCGAGACCCTGTACGTACGGGCCGGGATTCTGGACGAGCGGCAGCAGGACGAGCTGGAGACGCGGGCGGTGATCCTCGCCGATCCGTCGATCAACGAGCGCCAGAAGAGCGTGCTGCTCCAGATCTACGCCTCCTTCCGCAAGGAGAACGGTGTGGACGACGAGCCCGGGGCAGGCGCTCCCTTCAATGCCGACGGCAGTGCTGCCGATACAGCTTGAGAGCCCCATCACCCTCACACACAGTCTGATGATCCGGGAGGACCACAGTCATGGCCATCACCGATGACCTGCGCAAGACCCTCACCGACCCGACCCCCCTCTACTTCGCCGCCGGCACCGCCGACCTCGCCGTCCGCCAGGCCCGCAAGGTTCCCGCGCTGCTCGAACAGCTGCGGGCCGAGGCCCCGGAGCGGATCGAGGCCGTACGGAACACCGACCCCAAGGCCGTGCAGGAGAAGGTCACCGAGCAGGCCCGGGAGGCGCAGGCCGTCCTGCAGGCCAAGGTCACCGAGGTGATCGGCGCCTTCGGCGACACCGACCTGAAGAAGCTCGGCGAGAACGCCCAGGACCTGGCGCTGCGCGGGGTGGGCGTGGCCGCCGAGTACGCCGTACGGGCCCGGGAGACGTACGAGAAGGTCGCCGAGCGCGGCGAGCGCACCGTGCGGACGTGGCGGGGCGAGACCGCCGACGAGATCGTGGAGATCGCGGTCGTCGTGGAGCCGCGCAAGGAGTCCGAGCCGGCCGCCGCGCCGAAGCCGGCCCCCACCACGAAGGCCGCTCCCGCCGCGAAGCCGGCCGCCGTCAAGCCCGCCACCACGGCCAAGCCGGCCGCCACCGAGAAGCCGAAGCCCACCGCCGCCAAGCCGGCCGCCGCCAAGAAGGCGCCGGCACGGAAGCCCGCAGCGAAGAAGGCCACTCCGCCCTCCGGCAAGTAGCACCGGTGCCCCGGCAGGTGTGCCGGGGCGGCGGGCGGGCACATTCCCGGTGGCCCGGTCGTTGTCCCGGTACCTTGACCGCGAGGCGCTCTCCACTGACTAGGCGGTGCACATCATGTTGCTCGAAGGCTTCACCTCGTTCCTCGGGCTGCTCTACACGGCCATGCTCGTTCTCGCCGTGGTCGCTCTGGTCATGGCTCTGATGGTCCGCGAGGACGCCTACCGTGCTGCGGACAAGCAGAAGAAGTCCTTCTGGCTGATCATCCTCGGCGTCGCGGTGGCGGTGAACCTGTGGGTTCCGTGGCTCTTCCTCCAGCTCGCCGGGCTGATCGCCACCATCGTCTTCTTCGTGGATGTACGGCCCGCGCTCAAGGCCGTCGGCGGCGGTGGCCGCCGACGCGGCGGCTCCAGCAGCGACGGCCCGTACGGCCCCTACAACGGCGGGCGCTGAGCCCTCACCGGTGAGGCCGGGCGCGGGCGCGGGATGTTCACGCTCCGTGCGCCGTCCGGGATTCGGCGCCGGGCGGTGTCCTCGTCGCGGTCGAGCAGCAGGACCGCGACGTCGTCCGTCAGCTCGCCGCCGTTCAGCTCCCGCGCCTGGGTGACCGCCGCTTCCAGCAGCTCCTCGCCGGTCAGGCCCTCGGCGAGCTGCCGGTTGACCATCGCCACCATGCCGTCCTGGCCGAGGCGCTGCGTGCCGTCACCGACGCGGCCCTCGATCAGGCCGTCCGTGTACATCATCAGGCTCCACGAGCCGCCCAGCTCCACCTGGCGGCGCGGCCACCGCGCACGCGGCAGCAGGCCCAGGGCCGGTCCGCCCTCCTCGTACGGGAGCAGCTGCGCCGCCCGTCCATGGCGGGCGATCAGCGGCGCGGGGTGCCCGGCCAGGCACAGGCCCGCGCGGCGGCCGTCCGGAGCGATGTCCACCGTGCAGAGCGTCGCGAAGATCTCCTCGCTCTCCCGCTCGTGCTCCAGGACCTCCTGGAGGGTGGACAGCAACTCGTCGCCGCACAGCCCCGCCAGCGTCAACGCGCGCCATGCTATGCGCAGTTCCACGCCGAGCGCCGCCTCGTCCGGGCCGTGGCCGCAGACGTCGCCGATCATCGCGTGCACCGTGCCGTCCGGGGTGCGGACCGTGTCGTAGAAGTCCCCGCCGAGCAGCGCGCGGCTGCGGCCAGGCCGGTAGCGCGCCGCGAAGCGCAGGTCGGAGCCGTCGAGGAGCGGGGTGGGGAGCAGCCCGCGTTCCAGCCGGGCGTTCTCCTGCGCGCGCAGCCGGGACTCGGTGAGCTGGTGCTGTGCGACGTCGGCCCGTTTGCGCTCGACGGCGTACCGGACGGCCCGGCTCAGCAGCCTGCTGTCCAGCTCGCCCCGGAAGAGATAGTCCTGTGCGCCCACCCGGACCGCCTCGGCGGCAAGCTCGGCGTCGTCCTCCGCGGTGAGGGCGAGCACGGCGTGCCGGGGCGCGATCCGCAGGACGTGCTTGAGCGTGGCGAGCCCGTCCTCCTCGCCCTCCCCGTCGCCCCGCGCCTCGGCACCGGCCGGCAGGGCCAGGTCCAGCAGGATGCAGTCCACGTCGTCGGTGAGGAGCCGGCCCGCCTCGGTGAGGTTCCGGGCGGCACGGATACGGACCCGGGCACCGGCCGCGGCGGAGAGCTCCGGGGCGGTGAAGGTGCCTGCCGGGTCGTCCTCGATCACGAGGAGGGTGAGGCCGGCGCCTGAGCTGTTCTCCGCAGCGGGCGCGGAACACGGCTGCGGTACGGGTACGGGCATCGGTTCGGGTTTCCTTCCCTCCCCCCGAGGGCGCGGCGGAGCGACGATCGACGACCCGCCAGACGGGGACCATAGCGGTACGGACCAGGGGAACGGAATGCCGACCCGCCCACCGTGCCCGGCATACGCACCGCCATAAGCCGCGTCCCACCACGGATCAGGCACGGTGGGCCGCGCCGGGGCGGCCGATGCCGACATGACAAAGGTCACGCCGTCCGGGCCACGCGCAGTGGCCCGCCTCACGGTTGCCGGCTGGGTCGACGCGCGGGTGCCGGCCGAGGCGCCGGTCCGGACCCTGCCCACCGGGGCACGCCCGCCGGGGCGAGGTGACGCCGCCGGCCCGGCCTCGGCGCGGCGTGCGGATGCCGGCTGCGCCGGAGCGCGGGTGACCGCCGAGGGGCCGGTCCGGCATCGGCGCGGCGCGCGGCCCGCCGAGACCCGATGGCGGCTCCGCCGCGCCCGGTCGCGCGCTCGTTCGTGAGCGCTCCGCTCGCCCGCCCAGGCGCCTTGCCGTGGCAACCGCGTACAGCCCGACGACGGACCACAGCACCCGCACGGGGGTTCGCTCACCGTCCGCCCGGGCCCCGCAGGCGCGTCCCTCCCTGCCGTCCGCCCGAGGACCACGGACCGGGCCCCGCAGGCGCGTTCCGCCCCGCCGTCCGCCCGAGGACTACGCGTCGGGGCGGACCACGCCGAGTATCTGCATGGAGCCCGCGCCCGCCAGGGTGACGTCGCGGCCGGGGCGGGGGGCGTGAATGATCTGGCCGTTGCCCACGTACATGCCGACGTGGGTGGCGTCGGCGTGGTAGATGATCAGGTCGCCGGGGCGCATGTCCTTGATCGGGATGTGCGGCAGCAACCGCCACTGCTCCTGCGAGGTGCGCGGGATCGGGCGGCCCGCCGCCGCCCACGCCTGGGACGTCAGCCCGGAGCAGTCGTACGACTTGGGGCCCTCCGCGCCCCACACGTACGGCTTGCCGATCTGCGCGGTCGCGAAGGCCACCGCTTTCTTGCCGAGCGGGCTCGCGTCCCGGTTGATCTCCTTCAGCGCGCCGGAGTCGAGCCACGCGCTCTGGGCCTGGCGCGCCGCCTCCCGCTCCAGTTCGAGGAGCCGGGCCCGCTCCTCCTTCTCCAGCTGCGACTCCAGCTTCTTCGCCGCCGCTATCTGCGCGTTGATCTTCTTCTTGGCCTTGGCCTGCTTGACCCGGTCGGCTTCCAGCTTGGTCCAGTTGGTGCTGGCGTCCTTGGTGTACGTCTCCAAGTCCTGCTGGGTCCTGCTCAGTTGCTCCAGGAGCCCCTTGGAGGCCTGCTGACCCTGGCGCGTACGGCTGATGCCGTCGAGGAAGAGCTGGGGGTCGCCGCTGAGCATGAGCCGCGCGCCCGGCGGGAGCCCGGCGTTGCGGTACTCCTCGCGGGCCTGGGCGCCGGCCCGGTTCTTGAGGGCGGCGATCTTCGCCTGGCCCTCGACTATCGTCTGCGCCAGTTCGACCAGCTCGCCCGACTGCTTCTTCGCCTTCTCCTCGGCGAGGTTGTACGCGTCCGTGGCGGCGCCCGCCTTGAGGTACAGCTCATCGATCTCCGCGCGCACCTCTTCCAGGCTCTTCCCGCCGGGACCGGCGGGGCCTGGCGGTGTCGGTGCGGCGAATGCCTGGACCGGCGAGGCGAGGACCGCCAGCGCGCAGACCAGAGTCATCGCGGCGGCGGCACAGTGGCGTCGGTACACGAGCTCCCCCTCCGAGCAGTTCCCAACTGTTCGAGCAGTCCCAACTAACTGATTAACCGTCAGTAACATGTGGCGACGACCAGATCGTGCCATGCCGTACTGAAAAGCAACAGAGGCAGACAGACTCCGGCCGTCGGGCGGCACTTCGCTCTTCCGTCACTCCCCGCCACCCCGCGCCCCCCATGTCCCACTCACTCCGACGAACGATGCCCGCCCGCCGTTCCCACCGCAGGGGTGAATCCCAGCGCAACCATGGCGCGCGCCCGCGCCACCGAGGTGCGACCCCTCACCACCCCCGGGGCTCCAGCGCCTCCCACGCCACCGTGACCTCCCCCTGGCGCCACCGGCGCACCCCGTCCGTCAGCGGCCAGTCACCCGAGAGCGCCCGCACCGCCGTGATCCAGCGCTGCCGGGCCCCCAGCGAGGCGTAGGGCGCCGCGGCCGCCCACGCCCGGTCGAAGTCGCGCAGGAACGCGTGCACCCGCTCACCCGGGACATTGCGGTGGATCAGCGCCTTCGGCAGCCGTTCGGCGAGATCGGACGGCCGGTCCAGCGAGCCGAGCCGGGTCGCGAAGGTCACCGTGCGCGGCCCCTCCGGCCCCAGCGCCACCCACACGTGCCGGCGCCCGATCTCGTCGCAGGTGCCCTCCACCAGCAGCCCGCCCGGGGCCAGCCGCTCGCACAGCCGCTGCCAGACGGCGGCCACCTCGCCCTCGTCGTACTGGCGCAGCACATTGGCCGCCCGGATCAGCACGGGCCGCTCCGGCAACGGGATCTCGAAGCCGCCGTGCCGGAAGGTGAGGCCCTCACGGGCGTAGGGCTGCGCGGCGGCGACCCGCTCCGGGGAGATCTCGATGCCGACCACCGCGGTGCGCGGTTCGGCGGTGCGCAGACGTTCCAGCAGCTCGACGGCGGTCCAGGGTGAGGCCCCGTAACCGAGGTCGACGGCGACGGGGGTGCCGGCGCGGCGCAGGGCGGGGCCGTGCGTGGCGGCGATCCAGCGGTCCATGCGGCGCAGCCGGTTCGGATGGGTGGTCCCGCGGGTCGCGGTGCCGATCGGGCGCATGACACAGAGCGTAACGATCCGCGCGGACGCGGGCGCCTGCCGGGAGACCACCGGGGCGCCCCCCGTATTCGCACCGTAATGATTTGGCAAAGCGGAAATGAAAGGAGGGATTCCGCTGTTCCCCACCTTCGAAGGGACCGTGCGCCCCTTCGGTGCCATGCCGTGAACCGTGCGGGCACCGGGCCCAGCGAGGAGGACGGACGACGTGACCCAGTACGTCTCTCGGCTCGGCAGCAGCCGTGGCGCACCGCGTCGCAGGTTCCCCGCAGGTCTCACCGGCTCCTTCACCCCCGGTCACCGCAGGCCCCGCCGTATCGCGATGCTCTCCGTGCACACCTCCCCGCTGCACCAGCCGGGGACGGGCGACGCCGGCGGGATGAACGTGTACATCGTGGAGCTGGCCAAGCGGCTCGCCGCGATCAATATCGAGGTCGAGATCTTCACTCGCTCCACCTCCGGAGGGCTGCCCTCCGCCGTGGACCTGGCGCCCGGTGTCCTCGTGCGGCATATCGACGCGGGGCCGTACGAGGGCCTGGCCAAGGAAGAGCTGCCCGCGCAGCTCTGCGCCTTCACGCACGGTGTGATGCAGGCGTGGGCCGGTCAGCGCCCCGGCTACTACGACCTCGTCCATTCCCACTACTGGCTCTCCGGACACGTCGGCTGGCTGGCCGCGCAGCGCTGGGGCGTTCCCCTCGTGCACGCCATGCACACCATGGCCAAGGTGAAGAACGCCGCGCTCGCCGAGGGCGACACCCCCGAGCCCGCCGCCCGCGTCATCGGCGAGACGCAGATCGTGGACGCCGCCGACCGGCTGATCGCCAACACCGCCGAGGAGGCCGGGGAACTCCTCCGGTTCTACGACGCCGACCCGCAGGCCGTGGCCGTCGTCCACCCCGGCGTCAACCTCGACCGCTTCCGCCCCGGCGACGGCCGGGCCGCCGCCCGCGCCCGTCTGGGGCTCCCGCAGGACGCCCTGATCCCCCTCTTCGCGGGCCGCATACAGCCGCTGAAGGCGCCCGACGTGCTGCTTCGGGCGGTCGCCGTGCTGCTCGACCGGGATCCCTCGCTGCGGTCCCGGATCATGGTGCCCGTCGTCGGCGGCCCCAGCGGCAGCGGCCTCGCCAAGCCGGAGGGCCTGCAGAAGCTCGCGGCCAGGCTGGGCATCGCGGACGTCGTACGGTTCCATCCGCCGGTCGGACAGGACCAGCTCGCCGACTGGTTCCGGGCCGCGTCCGTGCTGGTCATGCCCTCGTACAGCGAGTCCTTCGGGCTCGTCGCGGTCGAGGCCCAGGCGGCCGGGACACCGGTCGTCGCGGCGGCCGTGGGCGGTCTCCCGGTGGCCGTACGCGACGGGGTCAGCGGCTTCCTGATACCCGGGCACGATCCGGCGGCGTACGCCCAGGCACTGGAGCGGTTCGCGCAGGCGCCGGAGCTGGTCGCCCGCATGGGCGGCGCGGCGGCGGAGCACGCCCAGCGGTTCGGCTGGGACACGGCGGCGGCCGCCACCGCCGAGGTGTACACGGCGGCGATCCAGGAACACCGCAGGCGGGCCCGCACCCGCCACGCGTGACCGGGCCGTACCCGCCGGGCACCATCGCGCAAACGCCCTCGGCACCCGCCCCGACCGCGCGCCTTTGCCACCTGACGTACGCTCGAAACATGGCTGACGCACCCGTACCGGCGAAGAACGAGGCCACCCGGGCCGCCCAGGTCCTCGAAGCGAGCTTCGCCGACGCCGGGCTCGACTGGGAGAGCCCCGCACCGGGCAGCTACGTCGTCCAGCTCCCCGGCACCCGCAAGCTGGCCACGACGTGCTCACTGATCGTCGGTGCGCACAGCCTCTCCCTCAACGCCTTCGTCATCCGCCACCCCGACGAGAACGACGCGGCGGTGCACCGCTGGCTGCTGGAACGGAACCTGCGGCTGTTCGGCGTGAGTTACGCGATCGATCAGCTCGGGGACATCTACCTCACCGGCAAGCTGCCGCTGTCCGTGGTGACGCCCGACGAGGTGGACCGGCTGCTCGGCTCCGTGCTGGAGGCGGCGGACGGCGCCTTCAACTCCCTGCTGGAGATCGGTTTCGCGACGGCGATCCGCAAGGAGTACGCCTGGCGGGTCTCGCGCGGCGAGTCCACCCGTAATCTCGACGCCTTCGCGCACCTCACCCGGGGTCCCGCGGACTGATCCCGCGTCACCCGGGAACGCGCGTCGCCGAGTCGATCTCCTTGAGCGTGGCCTCCAGCCGGGGTGCGACCTCGTTCCAGGTCCACTCCAGCTGTTCCCCGGACGTGCCGCGCGGCACGGTCTCCACCAGCATGATCAGATACAGGTACGCCCGGTAGAGCGCGAGCCGCAGCCGCAGCGAACCGGTGAACTCCACGGGCCCGCCCGGCGCCTCTTCCCCGTAACCGGCGAGGAAATCCTTGTCGTCCGCGATGTCACCCAGCAGAGCGAGCGACACGAAGTCGGCGACCGGGTCGCCCCAGAACATCCGCTCCCCGTCGATGACCCCGCCCACCCGCCGCGCGCCCGGATCGCCCGTGACCAGGATGTTCCCCTGCCACAGGTCGAAGTGGACCAGGGCCGGCCGGGTCACTTCGTCCAGCACGTACGAGGCGGCGGCGAGCGTGTCGCCGATCTCCGCGGCCGTACGGGGGAGTCGTGCCGCGTACGTCCGCGCGTCGGCCAGGACCGCGTCCGTCATCGTCGTGAACGCCTGTCGCCAGGTGGGCGCGAGCGGGCCGAGCGCCTGCGAGGGGTAGCCGAAGCCGCCCGGCGCGGGCGCGCCGTGCAGCCGGCCGACGATCCGCCCGAGCTCGGTGCGCAGCCGCGCCTCCTCACCGTCGGCCATGGCGCCGGTCAGCTCGTGCCAGGGCCGTCCGGGACGGTCGGACATGACCACGTACGGGCCGGCGGGGGCGGCCGGATCGAGTTCGGCGCGTACGACGAGGGGCACGGCGGGCTCATCGTCGGCGACCTGGTAGAACGTCACCTCGTTGGCCAGCAGGTCGTGTTCGTACGACAGGCAGTCCCCGGCGGCCGGCGGCGGCACCTTCACCACCCAGTCCCGCCCGTCCGTCAGCCGGACGCGGCTGACGGCGTTGTACGTGCCCCCGGTGAGCGGTTCGCAGGAGTCGACGAGGCCGGGTGGTATGTCCAACGCGCCGAGGACGTCGGAGAGAACGGAATCGATCGGCACGGCGGGCTCCCCTGAACGGTGTGCGCGAAGTGATCACGACGTCGTCACGATCAGCCGCGATGCCCACGGTAAAGGATTGCCAAACCACAGCGGGCTCATAGAGTTGGCTCACCCCCACGTACCCCCATTTCAGCCGCGCCGAACCCGGCGGGGCTGCTCGCGTGCGGGCGAAACACTTTGAGCAGAAGGACGGGCCATGCGACCCACTGTCATACGCCGTACCGCCGTTGCCGCCACCGTGATGTCCCTGGCCCTGTTCACCGCCGCCTGCGGTTCGGACAGTGACGACAAGGACGGCGGCAAGGCGGCCGGCTCCTCGGCCCAGCCGTCGGAGAAGGGTGCCGGCAAGGGCGCGGAGGCGCCCGCGAAGGCGCTGTCCGCCGCCGAGCTGGAGCAGGTCTCGCTGGCACAGGGTGACGTCAAGGACCACAAGATCACCAAGGCCGGTCCGGCCGACCTGATCGACGCCAAGGACGTGACGGCGGACAAGAAGTCCTGCGACGTCTTCGGTGACGCGCTGATGGGGGCCAAGGCCGGTTCGCCCGTCGCCTCCACGCAGCGCAAGGTGGCCAGCGTGCCGAAGAAGGACGCGGACAAGGACATCGCCGACCCGGAGGAGGCGTTCAAGGCCGCCTTCGACATCACGACCACGATGACCACGCTCGCGTCGTACGACGGCAAGGGCGCCGAGGAGACGCTCGCCGCGCTGCGCACCGCTGCGACGGACTGCGCGGGCGGCTTCACGTTCACCGTCGGCGGGGACAAGCAGAAGGTCGCCAAGATCGCGGTGGAGCAGGTCACGGGCGGCGAGGAGGCGGCGGCCTGGACGGTCACGGTGGAGTCGGACGGCGAGAAGAACTCGTTCAAGCTCACCGCGCTGCGTCAGGGCGCGACGCTCGCCACGCTCAGCTCGATGAACCTCGCGGCCGCGGGCTCCGGCGAGGACTTCGGCCTGCCGACCGCGGTGATCGACGCCCAGGCGAAGAAGCTCGCCTGACGTTCCGTCAAGGAAGCGGAACGAGCCGTACGACGGTGACGGTCAGGACCGACCCGGAGACGTAATAGAGCACGATCGCCCCGGCGACCGTCGCCTCCCGGCGATCGTGCTCCCCCTTGACGGCGGTCGACCCGTGTCCGTACGGCTCACGCCCCAGGGTCGCCGCCATCTCGTCCCGGAAGGTTTCACCGTCCCCCATCTTGGCAAGGGTGTCGTCGGCGGGCGGCGCGTAGGAGATCCGGAAGCTCAAGCGACGCTCCGCCTCTCGGCCTCGTCCCGCGCCAGCCGGTCCAGAATCCGCTCGGCCTCCGGATCGGGCACGGCCTCCAGCATCCAGTGGCGCATCACGGCCTGGATCTCATGCACCCCGGCCTCATTGATGGCCCGCTCGAACTCCGCCCGCCGCCCCTCCGGCAACGCGTCCCGGATCGCCGGAATGCTGTTGGGCACCTCGACCTCGGCACCCCCGACAAAGGTCTTCAAAGGCTCACCCATAACCGCCCTCCCGCTCTTCCCCGCATGGGGCACAGCGTACGGGCCGGGGTGACGCGCGTCACTTCCGGTTACGGGTTGCGGAGCGCGCGAAGGCCCCCGCCCGGTGGTGCCGGGTCGGGGGCCTCCGCGGGGCTGGTGCTACTTCTTGCCCTGGGTCTGGCGGGCCCGTTTTCCTGCCCTGTTCATTAAGGTGCTCGCCGTATCTGACCTGCGGTCGGGCTGTCGTCGTTGGTCGTCGTTGGGCGTTGCTTGTCACCCTCGGAGGGCCCAGAGAGGGCCCGGCGGTGTGGCCCCGGCTGCCAAGTCGCGAAGAGGAGCAGCCGCCGCCGATCCACCGACGGGACCCGTTCGGCCGGCAGGCCCCCCAAGCCTCAATTCAGACTGCGTCCAGGCGCCCTCGGCAGGCAAGGATGCGGACCTGGCCCCACATATACGTCTTCGTCCGGAAGCAACTTGTGCGGATACCTGACCTTGGGCCGCTGTGTCTTCTACCTGCACGGATGGTCCGCAGATGCCCGTGCTCGTCCGCCGCTGTTAGTCGGCGTTGTCACGCAGCTAGACACTCACTGCTCAACGGTTGTGGCACGAACCTCAGCCGACGACAGTCAGTCACAACGGCGGATGCGACGACTGACCGGGCGCGCGTGTGCATCGCTGCACCCCCACGGCCCCAAACATGCTATTGATGCCGTCGATCAGAGCACTTGACGACGGTTGGCACGGGATGGCAGTGCCTAAGCCCTCAGCTCGGGTCTTTAGGTGATCCAGTCGGCCTGTATACGCTGACCTGCGGCGAATCGGTGTCCTTTGGTGGCCGGGTTAAGGTGCCGGGCCGTACACGGGCGCCATGTCCGGCATGGCTATCTGTGGGGTAAGATCCGACCTGAAGCCGGAGCTTTCCGGCCCTCCGAAGTCTTCGGCTTCGGGCTGATTGGTGTAATGGTGCATGAAATAGCGGTCGGCTAGTTTGTGCAGGAACACGCTCACCAAGTGGGAATTCCTCGGTTCGATTCCGGGGTCAGCAGAGTGTGTCACGGATGGCACATTCCGCTGACCCCGGAAATTTGGACGGGATAACGTTGGAGCGGTTAAAGCGAAACCGGGCGCATACCAAAAATCTGGAAGCGCTTGAAACTTCCTTTAATGTGGTCAGTCGTTCATGTAAAGATTCAATTCGCCGCGGCGCAGAGCATGAGGTGGCCGCGCTTACGAGAACTTGCGCCCTCCTTCTTGGTGCAACGCTTGAGGATCGCCTGATGGTCATCATTTCCTCAACGTACTTCTCGGAAGATGCGGAACGTCGGGTGATGCGCGAGTCGAGCATTCTTGACAGATGGAAGCAAGTCCTAATTGAAGCCTTTGCGGCCCGATATGGAACCGAGAGAGCTAAGGTTCCGGCGGGACTCTCGTATACAGCTGCTGCATATTTTCAGGGCATGAATTCCGTTCTGGATGATTGGGTCAAGCCCCTCGTTACGGTGAGGAACTCGCTAGCCCACGGGCAATGGATCGTGGCATTCAATGAGGAGCGAAGCGCCGCGAACCATGACCGCACAAAGATAATAAAGGCAATGACCTTGTGGCATATTCAACTGCAAAAGAACTTGCTGGACCACCTTGCGCGGCTAATTTTTGATCTCATGGCGACCCGATATGCGTTTGAGCGCGACTTTGATAAGCATTGGGCAAACCTGAGGGCGGCCCAGGTGAGAATTGAGATGGACAGGTCAAAGGAGTGGGATGCTCTATTGCGGCGCCGTCAGGAGCGAGGTAAGGAGCATCGTGTGCGGAATTTCCAGAAGGCGGTTAAGTCGGGGCGAATTTCGCTCATCTGTGATGTATAGACGTCTGTATCTCTGGATGCGCTCGGGCCCTTTCTCGTGGCCCAGCAACGTTTTTAAGGCCACTAACAACGGCTAACAACGGCTAACACAATGAGGTGGCTGGGCCTTGGTGCCCGTGCCCGCCTCAGGAGTTGGGCGTTGGCGTTACATGGGGACTTCGCCGTGGATCGTGTCGGATGACTTGTGGGAGCGGATCGAGCCGCTCCTGCCGCGCAAAGAGCGTCGGTTCCGGCACCCGGGCCGGAAGCCGCTGCCCGACCGGAAGGTGCTGTGCGGCATCCTCTTCGTGCTCCACACGGGCATTCAATGGGAGTTCCTGCCGCAGGAGTTGGGCTTCGGTTTGGGCATGACGTGCTGGCGACGGCTACGGGACTGGAACGAGGCCGGCGTCTGGCAGCGCCTGCATGAAGTGCTGCTGGCCGAGCTGAACGCGGCCGCCCGTCTCGACTGGTCGCGGGCCCTTGTCGACTCCAGTCACGTGCGGGCCGTAAAAGGGGGGACCACACCGGACCGAGTCCGGTCGACCGTGCCCGATTCGCATCGAAACACCACCTGCTCACGGACGGACACGGCACCCCGCTCGCCGTGATCCTCACCGGCGGCAACCGCAACGACGTCACCCAGCTGCTACCTCTGATCGACGCCATCCCGCCGGTCAGAGGCGGGGTCGGTCACCCACGACGCAAGCCCGACTCCCTCTTCGCCGACCGCGGGTACGACCACGACATCTACCGCGACCAGGTCCGCCAGCGCCGGATCGTGCCGGCCATCGCCCGACGCGGCACCCTCCACGGCACCGGACTGGGCGCCTACCGCTGGGTCGTGGAGCGCACCTTTGCCTGGCTCCACGGCTTCAAACGCCTCCGCATCCGCTGGGAACGCCGAGCCGACATCCACGAAGCCTTCCTCAAGCTCGCTTGCTGCCTGATCACCCGCCGACAGACCAACTCATTGTGTTAGCCGTTGTAAGCCGGTCTGCGACCTGCTGGGTCGATTTGAGAATCCGCCGCCGTCCGCGGCTGTACGCCACTGTTGATGTCAGAGACTGATGTCATGAAACCCATCCCGGTGTGCAACCATCGCTGCTTGCCCGGCGTCAGTGATCGATGTGATGACCCCTCATACACCACCGCAGGTCGAGCCACCAGACTGGCACCACTGTGCGTCGGGTGCGAATAGTTCCGACCCTGTTGGTTGTCGCGGCGTAGTTGTTGCCTCCTACGGCCGCTGCTTGTCTCACCTCGACACTGACGAAAAAAATACATACCTATCGACGCTATCCCCGGGCGATGACCTCGACCTCCGTGCTACCGACCTGTCGGAGAGCTTACTTGATGAGGTTCTGTCTGAATTCTACGATCCAACACTGAGGCGCAAGAGATTCGGCGAAGTAGACTTCACCGAAACGACGATCGAGGGCGACGCAAACTTTAGCCAAAGTCAGTTTGATGGTGAAGCCACCTTCTACCTGACCCGTTTCCTGGGCTCCGCAAAATTCAACGATACGAAATTCCAAAAATACATTTCGTTCGAGGCTGCAACCTTTCTGAACGGGTCCTTTTTCGGTCGCGCCGAGTTCATGAGCGAATCCTATTTCGGAAACTTGGAATTTAAATCAACGGCGGGATTCGGAAACGCAATTTTTCGCGGCCATACATACTTCTTCGACCTCTCATTCCAGGAAGATGGGTATTTCGCAAACGCCACCTTCCTTGGGCCGCTTGAGTTCACAGGTTGCACGGCTAAAGATGTCGTAGACTTCTCTAATGCCGCCTTCCATAGTACGCCAAAATTGGGCCCGCTGATAGCTTCAGGGCCCGTCGATTTCTCTTTGGCCACCTTCGAGGCGCCGATTGAGATAGAAGTAGCATCCACTGAGGTGACATTCCGCAGGACTAGGTGGAAGTCGAAAGCGACTGTGCGGCTGAGGTATGCAAAAGTAGACTTGAGTGAAGCATTCTTCGAATACCCCGTAGCCGTAACGATGAAGGCGGATCGCTTCCAGAAGGATAG
This sequence comes from Streptomyces sp. NPDC016469, assembly GCF_040632905.1. Taxonomy (NCBI): domain Bacteria; kingdom Bacillati; phylum Actinomycetota; class Actinomycetes; order Kitasatosporales; family Streptomycetaceae; genus Streptomyces; species Streptomyces sp. NPDC016469. Next base: position 58,608 of record NZ_JBEYCQ010000020.1, on the reverse strand, counting down.
CGGGAACGTTATGCGCGAGGCATTCCATCCGAGTCTGACACCAAGTGTCCGCTTGACGTCCGTGCGCGGCGTTGATGCTGCACACTTGGTGCTGACCGATCTCGACCTATCCTCATGCATATTCAGCGGGGCATTTCACCTAGACCAAATTCGCATGGAGGGGGAATGCACATACTCAAGAACCCCTCACGGAGTTCGGCGCCAGGGCCTGCGCCCGACACGCTGGACTCCACGCCGCACCATCGCCGAGGAGCATTTTTGGCGAGCTAGGAATCACGCGAGCGGGATTTCTGCATGGCGCGGCTGGACTACACCGGGGCTAAGTGTGCAGCCCTCTACTCCTTCTGTCCTAAGTGCCACTTACAGGCAGTTGCGCAAGTCCCTCGAAGACGGAAAGAACGAGCCCGACGCTGCAGATTTCTATTACGGCGAAATGGAAATGCGTCGACATGACAAAAGCCGCCCGCACGGCGAGCGAACCTTGCTGTGGATATACTGGATCACTTCCGGCTATGGGCTACGGGCCTCAAGAGCTCTGGGGTGGCTTTTGCTTGCCGTGATCGCGACCATGGTAAGCCTCGTCTTGTGGGGGATTCCCAACGATACCAAGGATCTGGCGTCAACTGGCCGTATTGCGGGAAGTCGACTGACTCTCACCTCAGAAAAGCCAGATCCGGCGGCACTCAAGGTCCCTTATTCCGAAAGAGTTACTACCGAACGCTTCGAGAAGGCCTTGCAGGTAACTCTGAACTCTGTCATTTTTCGCTCCTCGGGTCAGGATTTGACACCGCAAGGAATCTATATTGAAATGTTTTCGCGCCTTTCCGAACCCGTGCTGCTTGGCCTATCAGTACTCGCCGTAAGAGGGCGCGTTAAACGCTAACCTCCCAGTGGCGCCCATCAGCTGTTCGGATCGACGCCAGACTGTATGACGAAGTCGTTGCCAGCCGACTTCAGCGTGGAGCTCTTCCGACAGCCAGCAGGTGGGAACTGGCAGCGAGGAGCTCCTGGTGGGGCTCCGCCAGCCGGGCCGCCGTCAACCCAGACGCGATCAGATCGTCCGTGGGCCCCTCGCCCGGCTGTTGCTCGACCGCTTTCACGAGGGACCACGCGGGCCCCTCGATGCCGAAGATCTGAACGTCTGTCAGGCCGGAGGCGGTCAGCTCCGCCACAAGCTCTTCGGCGCGGTGGAAGTAGGACAGGGTGAACCCTCGTGCACCGTCGTAGACGGCCGTCTCAAGAATCTTGGAGACGGAGTCGTGAATCCGTTCGGTGTGCAGGTGTGCGTACGTGACGTGCTCGAAGAGCGACGCGTAGCGGTTGATCGCGGCAGCAGCGATCAACCCGCCCGGCTTCACTACACGGCGTGCTTCCGCCAGCGCCTTACGCCGGTCGTCCGAGTCGGGGAGGTGGTAGAGCGGCCCAAGCAAGTGCACTAAGCCGGGCCACATCCGGGAGTTCGTGACGCAGCTCGAAGCGTCGGGCATGTCCGGCGCGTACGCACGTGTCATCTTCTCCAACGTCCGCGCTGCGCTCTCGGCTGCCGTGGAGGACGGGTGTCTGCGCCGGAACCCCTGCAACTCGTGCACGGTGGCCCCGCCGGCCGTGGGTGCGCGGCGCGTCGTCCCCTGGGAGCCTGAGCGAGTCTTCGCCGTGCGCGCCGCCCTGGGCGAGCGCTTCCGGCCCATGCTCGACGTGGGCGCCGGATGTGGTCTGCGGCAAGGCGAAATCTTTGGTCTGTCCGTCGATGACATCGACTTCGACAGCGGCACTCTGCACGTGGTGCAACAACTCAAGCTGAGCCTGAGCAAGGCCGTGTTCGCGCCCCCCAAGGGTGGCAAGCTCCGTGACATACCCCTGCCCGATCCAGTGGCAGAGGCGCTACAGGAGCACATGAAGCGGTTCCCGCCAGTGGAGATCAAACTCCCGTGGATGCGAGCGAATGGCCAGGCGGTGACCCGGCGGCTCATCTTCACGGGCCCCAACGGTGGGCACATCTGGCGTACGTCGCTGAATGAGGACCACTGGAAGCCCGCGCCTGCGAAGGTGGGCGTCATCCCCAACGCCAAAACGCGAGCACGTCGCCGCCCGCGAGCACGGCATGCACGCTTTGCGCCACTTCTACGCGTCCGTCCTGCTGGACGCGGGGGAGAGCATCGAGGCCCTCGCTGAGTACCTCGGGCACTCCGCCCCCGGGCTGACGCTCAAGGTGTACGCGCACCTCATGCCGAGCAGCCGCGACCGGGCCCGCAAGGCTCTCGGGCAAGCGCTCCGGCCGCAGGACCCGAGGGCCTGAGGGCCCAACGAGGGCCCAGGCCGTGAAAACGCCCCCGCCCCGCGCCGTATGCGCAGGTCGGGGGCGTGATCGCGAAAGCTACTTCTTCTTGCCCTGGTTCTTCACGGCCTCGATGGCTGCCTTCGCGGCGTCCGGGTCGAGGTAGGTGCCGCCCGGGTTCAGGGGGCGGAAGTCCGCGTCGAGTTCGTAGGCGAGCGGGATGCCCGTGGGGATGTTCAGGCCCGCGATGTCGGCGTCGGAGATGCCGTCGAGGTGCTTGACCAGGGCGCGGAGGCTGTTGCCGTGGGCGGCGACCAGGACCGTGCGGCCGGTGAGGAGGTCCGGGACGATGCCGTCGTACCAGTACGGCAGCATGCGCGTGACGACGTCCTTCAGGCACTCCGTGCGCGGGCGCAGCTCCGGCGGGATCGTCGCGTAGCGCGCGTCGTCGCTCTGGGAGAACTCGGTGCCGTCCTCGAGGGCGGGCGGCGGGGTGTCGTACGAGCGGCGCCAGAGCATGAACTGCTCCTCGCCGAACTCGGCGAGCGTCTGGGCCTTGTCCTTGCCCTGGAGCGCGCCGTAGTGGCGCTCGTTCAGGCGCCAGGAGCGGTGTACGGGGATCCAGTGGCGGTCCGCGGCCTCCAGCGCGAGCTGGGCGGTGCGGATGGCGCGCTTCTGGAGGGAGGTGTGCAGCACGTCGGGGAGCAGGCCGGCGTCCTTCAGCAGCTCACCGCCGCGGACCGCCTCCTTCTCGCCCTTCTCGGTGAGGTTGACGTCCACCCATCCGGTGAACAGGTTCTTCGCGTTCCACTCGCTCTCGCCGTGGCGGAGGAGGATCAGCTTGTACGGTGCGTCGGCCATGAGTCCGAGCGTAATCGAACCCGTCCGGGCGGCGCGCGACCGGTCACAGAGCGGACAGGGCCGCGGGAGGGGGCCTTCCGTCGTTTGACGGCGCCCGTCAATTGAGTGGCAGGCGGGCCCTGCGGATTCGTAATGTTCGGACCGTCGGTGGGCCACTTACCTCCCCCGGCCCCAACCGTCGTACGTCCCTGGGGGGAACCCGTATGTCTGCCACCGGTCTCGGACGGGCCACCCGTGCCACCCGGGAAACCGTCTCCGGGCTCCCCAGGGAGTTCTGGTGGCTGTGGACCAGCACCCTGGTCAACCGCCTGGGCGCGTTCGTCGCCACCTTCATGGCCCTGTATCTGACCCTGGACCGCGGCTACTCCGCCTCGTACGCCGGCCTCGTCGCCGCGCTCCACGGGCTCGGCGGGGTCGTCTCGTCGCTCGGGGCCGGGGTGCTGACCGACCGCATCGGGCGGCGGCCCACCATGCTCGCCGCCCAGCTCTCCACCGCCGCCGCGGTTGCGGTGCTCGGCTTCATGACGCACCCGGTGGCCATCGCCGGCGTCGCCTTCCTCGTCGGCATGGCGAGCAACGCCTCCCGCCCGGCGGTCCAGGCGATGATCGCCGACATCGTCCCCGCGAAGGACCGGGTGAGGGCCTTCTCGCTCAACTACTGGGCCATCAACCTCGGCTTCGCGGTCTCCTCCGCCGGCGCCGGGTTCGTCGCCGAGTACAGCTATCGCGCGGGCTTCGTCGGCGAGGCCGCGATGACCCTCGTCTGCGCGGTCGTCGTCTTCCTTAAGGTGCCGGAATCCCGTCCGGAGCGCTCGGCACCGACCGTGCCCGGCGGTGCGCCGGCCGACGACGGCGTACGGCTCTCCACCGTGCTGCGCGACGGACGGTTCATGGGCGTCGTCGGCCTGTCGTTCGTGATCGCGCTCATCTTCCAGCAGGGTTACGTGGGCCTGCCGGTGGCCATGGGCACCGACGGACTCAGCAGCTCCGACTTCGGTACGGCGATCGCCGTCAACGGCGTCCTCATCGTCGTGCTCCAGATCCCCGTCACCCGGTTCATCCAGAGCCGCGACCCGCGGCGCCTGCTCGTCGCCTCCTCGCTGCTCGCGGGGTACGGGTTCGGGCTGACCGCGTTCGCCGGTTCCGTCGGGGTGTACGCGCTGACCATCAGCGTGTGGACGGTCGCGGAGATCATCAACGCGCCCGTGCAGAACGGCCTGGTCGTCCAGCTGTCCCCGGCCCACGGCAGGGGCCGCTACCAGGGCATGTACACCCTGTCCTGGTCGGCCGCCGCGCTCATCGCCCCGCTGATGTCCGGTGTGGTCATCGACCACTTGGGCGCCGGCTGGCTGTGGGCGACCACCGCCCTCCTGGGCACGGCGGCCGCCGCCGGGTACTGGCTGCTCATGCGCGGCCTGCCGGCGGGGGAGACCGCGGTGGCGGAGACCGCCGCACCGGCGCGGCGGACCGGGGCACGGGTCACGAAGGCGGAGGCGTCACCCTCGTAACCCGTGCGGCCGGGCGGTGTCAGCCGGAGCAGCCCCCGCACTGGCACGGCGCTCCGGACTGGCAGCCGCACCCGCAGCCCGAGCCGCAACCGCAGGCGCCCAGGACGGTCAGCGGCACCACCTCGGCGGGGGCCTCCCGCTCCGGTTCGGTCATGGGGGAGTCGGCCATGGTTCCTCCTCAAGGCGTACGACAGGGCCGCACGCCCGCCAGGGGCCCGCGACCGGGGCGTACGGACACGTCGTGCCGCCCCGTCCCATTGCATGCCCACCCAGATGGGCGCATCAACGGCGCACACGCGCAGGAACGTATGTGCGAGCCGTGCGCGCGGGCGTGCGCCGGGCCGCTCGCGCCCCGCCCTTCCCGCGCCGGATGCTTCTGAAGCCCCCTCGGCCGGCTAAGCCCCCTCGACCGGTGCCGGCTGCTGGATCTCGTCCGCGTGCTCACCCGTCACCAGGTAGACCACGCGCTTCGCCACCGAGACCGCGTGGTCGGCGAACCGTTCGTAGTAGCGGCCGAGCAGCGTCACGTCGACGGCCGTCTCGATGCCGTGCTTCCAGCGGTCGTCCATCAGGTGCTGGAACAGCGCGCGGTGCAGCAGGTCCATCTCGTCGTCGTCCTGCTCCAGCTGGAGCGCGAGATCGACGTCCTTGGTGACGATCACCTCCGCCGCCTTCGCCATCAGGCGCTGCGCGAGCTGGCCCATCTCCAGGATGGTGGCGTGCAGGTCGTGCGGGACCGCGGCCTGCGGGAAGCGCAGCCGGGCCAGCTTGGCGACGTGCTGGGCCAGGTCGCCCGAGCGCTCCAGGTCCGCGCTCATCCGCAGCGACGTCACCACGATCCGCAGATCGGTCGCCACCGGCTGCTGCCGGGCCAGGAGTGCGATGGCCCGCGCCTCCAGCTCGTGCTGGAGGTCGTCCACCTTCTGGTCGGCGGCGATCACCGACTCGGCCAGCTTCAGATCGGCGTCGAGCATCGCCGTCGTCGCCCGGCCTATCGCCGAGCCGACGAGCCGGGCCATCTCGACCAGGCCCTCGCCGATCGAGTCGAGTTCCTCGTGGTACGCGTCACGCATGGGTGTCCCTCTCCAGTCCTTGACCGAGGCCGGGGCCCGCCGATGACCGGCTCCGAACCCCACGACGCCACCGTGACGGGCGTACGCGTCGGGTTCCGACCGGCCAAGTGAACCGGCCCTTGCCCCTCGGTGAACTCTGGGCGACGAGTGGCCGAGGAGGCCCCCGGACGGCTGGGAGAGTGTCCGAGGTGCCGCATAACCTGGACACATGGACGTGAACGCGGCGGTCGCCGCAGCTGCCGCGATCGCCGGTGTCGGTACCGGTGTGATCGCCATGCTGGCGTTCCGCTGGAGCGAGCGCGACCAGAAGAAGCCGACGCGCACCTCCCTGCGGCCCGTCAGCGGCGCCCCCCTGCCCCCGGGCGTCGACACGGTCCTGTCCGTGCTCAGCTCCTCCGCGGTGGTGCTGGACGAGAGCGACAGCGTCGTCAAGGCCAGCTCCGCCGCGTACGCGCTGGGGCTCGTCCGGGGCGGCCGCCTCGCCGTCGAGCCGATGCTCAACATGGCGCGGGACACCCGCCGCGACGGCGAGATACGCCAGGTCGAACTGGACCTCCCGCGCCGCGGCACGGGCCGGGGCGAGGCCCTGGCGGTCTCCGCGCGGGTCGCCCCGCTCGGCTCCCGGCTGGTGCTGCTGCTCGTGGAGGACCTCACCGAGGCCCGCCGCATCGAGGCGGTCCGGCGCGACTTCGTCGCCAACGTCAGCCATGAGCTCAAGACCCCGACCGGCGCCCTGTCCCTGCTCTCGGAGGCCGTGCTCGACGCCTCCGACGACCAGGAGGCCGTCGAGCACTTCGCCCGCCGCATGCAGATCGAGGCGACCCGGCTCACCAACCTCGTCCAGGAGCTGATCGACCTCTCCCGGGTGCAGAACGACGACCCGCTGGAGGACGCCGAGCCGGTCCGCGTGGACGAGCTGGTCGCCGAGGCCATCGACCGCTGCCGCCAGCAGGCCGGCTCCAAGCAGATCACCATGGCCGCCGGCGGCACCGCCGACCTGCGGATATGGGGGAACCGCGGCCAGCTCGCCGCGGCCCTGGGCAACCTGGTCGAGAACGCCGTCAACTACAGCCCCGCCCGCACCCGCGTCGGCATCGCCGCCCGCCGCGTGGTCGTGCCCGGCGGGGACGAGATCGAGATCGCCGTGACCGACCAGGGCATCGGCATCTCCGAGAAGGACCGGGAACGGGTCTTCGAACGCTTCTACCGCGTCGACCCGGCCCGCTCACGCGCCACCGGTGGTACGGGCCTCGGCCTGGCCATCGTCAAACACGTGGCCGCCTCGCACGGCGGGGAGGTCACCGTGTGGAGCTCGGAGGGACAGGGCTCCACCTTCACCCTGCGGCTGCCCGAAGCGGGCTCCGCACGCGGCCGGGACCGTGCGTCCGGCGGCCCGCTCATCGTCAACGGCGAGGCGTCCCACCCGGACGCCGCCCCCGACTCCTTCGATTCATTCCCTTCCCCGGAGGCCCTTCCGTGACCCGAGTGCTTGTCGTCGAGGATGAGGAATCCTTCAGCGACGTCCTGTCCTACATGCTCCGCAAGGAAGGCTTCGAGGTCGCCATCGCGGCCACCGGACCCGACGGCCTGGACGAGTTCGAGCGCAACGGCGCCGACCTCGTGCTGCTCGACCTGATGCTGCCGGGCCTCCCCGGCACCGAGGTCTGCCGCCAGCTGCGCAGCCGCTCCAACGTTCCCGTGATCATGGTGACCGCCAAGGACAGCGAGATCGACAAGGTCGTCGGCCTGGAGATAGGGGCCGACGACTACGTCACCAAGCCCTTCTCCTCCCGCGAGCTCGTCGCCCGCATCCGGGCCGTGCTGCGCCGGCGCGGCGAGCCCGAGGAGGTGGCCCCCGCCGCCCTGGAGGCCGGACCGGTCCGCATGGACGTCGACCGGCACGTCGTCACGGTGTCAGGCGGCAAGGTGGACCTGCCGCTGAAGGAGTTCGACCTGCTGGAGATGCTGCTGCGCAACGCGGGCCGGGTGCTGACCCGGATGCAGCTCATCGACCGGGTCTGGGGCGCGGACTACGTGGGCGACACCAAGACCCTCGACGTCCACGTGAAGCGGCTGCGCGCCAAGATCGAACCGGACCCGGGCGCGCCCAGGTTCCTGGTGACGGTGCGGGGCCTCGGGTACAAGTTCGAGCCGTAGGCCGGCCCGGGCCCCTGAGACATGGCCGAGGCGCCTCCCCCGGGTGGGGAAGGCGCCTCGGCCATGTGCGGTGCGGGGGCGGCTCAGCCGGGCTGGCCGGACGCGGAGGCCGAGGACGTGGCGCCGGGCTCGCCGGACGGGCTCCCGGACGCGTCCGGCGACGCGGACCCGGTCGGGGAGCCGGAGGGGGAGCCGGACGGTGAGGCGTCCGGCGTCTTCGACGGCTCGGGCAGCGCGCTGGGGCCGAAGCCCTTGAAGTAGTGCTCCGCCGGGACGACGGAGGCGCCCAGCGAGATGTCGCCGGTACGGCTGAACTTGAAGACCAGCGGCTGCACGTTGCCGTTCTCCGTGGCCTCGTCGCCGTTCTCGATCACGGCGGAGGCGTTGCCCCGGCCACCGAGGATCACCCGGCCGCCGGCCGGGACGACGACGGGACCCGAACCCTCGGCGGGGTGCAGCTGCACGGAGCCGCTGCTGCCCGTCAGGGTGATGGAGTCCAGGGTCTCCGGCTTGGAGCCGTTGTTGAACAGCGTGGCGGTGACGACCGCCGGGCCCTTGGCGTCGCGCTCGGGCTGGGTGATGACGTTGGCGTTCTGGACCTTGATGGCGCCGGACCGGGTGGAGGCGTTGTCCGGCCGGACCTCGAGCGTCTGCGCGTTGTTGCCCGCGCCGCATGCGGTGAGCGCGGTGAACGAGAACGCGATGGCAGTGGCGGCGAGGGCGCCGTGTCGAAGGCTGCGGCTCACGGCGGCGGCAACTCCTTGAACGTGCGGACGGTGCGGACGGGTCGGGCGCCTGGGGTAAAGCCGCCCTAAGGGTCTGTCAGCCGTCAGGTTACCGAGCCCTCCCCGCCGCCCCGCACCCGACCCGCCCCTGGCGGGCCCGTGATCGCGGGCCTCGGACACGTACGGACATTCGCAGTCCCTGCACATAACGCGCTTGATCAAATTCCGGCCACGCGTTCGCCCCGGGCTTCGTCGCTGTTCACGGACGGTGGCGCATTCATTGCGCATAATCCGCGCCGGGGGCGTACGTTGATCAATTTCATTGGCCACCGGTACTTACGCCCGAACGGGTGGTCCATCACCGAACGGACTACGGAATGTTCAGCAAGCGGAACCCGACAAAACGGGACGTTCGACCCCTTTGAAGCGGGGTGGAGGGTGTGTAACGTCCGCGTTTCTCCATCGTCGGACAGCCGCTCCGACCTGCGAATACCGTCTTCCGCGGGCCCTCCGCAGCACGACCCCGTCTCTCTTGTCAAGCCCCGAGATATGCCCTGACCTGCGAAAACGCCATTCAGGAGTAGCGATTCTCGTGTTACGCTTGATAGCCACGGAAGGGGTACCTGTCACATGACGTTCAAGGTTGGCGACACCGTGGTCTATCCCCATCACGGGGCCGCGCTGATCGAGGCTATCGAAACTCGCCAGATCAAAGGCGTGGACAAGACCTACTTGGTGCTCAAGGTCGCTCAGGGCGACTTGACGGTGCGTGTGCCGGCGGACAATGCGGAGTTCGTGGGCGTGCGCGACGTAGTCGGGCAGGAAGGGCTGGACCGCGTCTTCGAGGTGCTGCGCGCACCGTATGCCGAGGAGCCGACGAACTGGTCCCGGCGCTACAAGGCAAATCTCGAGAAGCTCGCGTCCGGCGATGTCATCAAGGTCGCCGAAGTCGTGCGCGACCTGTGGCGTCGTGAGCGTGAGCGCGGACTCTCCGCAGGTGAGAAGCGCATGCTCGCCAAGGCCCGCCAGATTCTGGTGAGCGAGCTCGCTCTCGCGGAGAACACCAACGAGGACAAGGCCGAGGCTCTCCTCGACGAGGTCCTCGCATCCTGAACCGGATGGCACCGGTCCTGACGACCGGATCGCACCGGCCGTAGAAAATGTGCCGCGGTGCCCGCTGACCAGCCGTATTCACGCTGTGTCGTCGGGCGCTGCGGCATGTCCGGGCCCTGATCCGTCGGCATACCGCAATCCAAGCGGCGAATTCCGGCCACTTGCCGGCGATCCCCCGGTACATGTCCTTGGTACGTTGCTCGCGATCTTGCTGAACCCGGCGTGCGAGACCGACCCCGAACGGCCGCGGCGTGTCCCGGCTCGCCCGGGGTCACGGAAAGGGTCCCGGTCGAGTCATGGCGCAGCGCCCGGCTCGCTTGTGGCCATACCCACGTCGGCCGTGGACACAAACATGCCGAAGCCTCGGAGTGCAACCGATGTCTGAACAACCGCGTCCTTACCGCACGGCCGCCGTGATCCCCGCGGCCGGCCGCGGCGTACGGCTCGGCCCGGGCGCCCCCAAGGCGCTCCGCGCGCTCGGCGGTACGCCCATGCTCGTGCACGCCGTACGCGCCATGGCGGCCTCCCGGCACGTGTCCCTGGTCGTCGTCGTCGCACCGCCCGAGGGCGCCACCGAGGTCCGCAACCTCCTGGACGAGTACGCCCTGCCGGAACGCACCGACTTCCTCGTCGTGCCCGGCGCCGACACCCGCCAGGAATCCGTGAAGCGCGGCCTCGACGCGCTTCCCGACACCATCTCCGCCGTCCTGGTGCACGACGCGGCCCGGCCTCTCGTGCCCGTGGACACCGTCGACGCCGTCGTCGAGGCCGTACGCGACGGCGCCCCCGCCGTCGTTCCCGCCCTGCCGCTCGCCGACACCGTCAAGGAGGTCGAGCCCGGGCCCCCCGGCGCGCCCGAGCCGGTGCTCTCCACCCCGGCCCGCGCCCGGCTCAGGGCCGTACAGACCCCGCAGGGCTTCGACCGCGCCACCCTGCTCCGCGCCCACGAGCAGGTCGCCGTCAGCGGCGAGGGCGCGACCGACGACGCCGGCATGGTCGAACAGCTCGGCGCGCCCGTCGTCGTCGTCCCCGGACACGAAGAGGCGTTCAAGGTCACCCGCCCCCTGGACCTGGTCCTGGCCGAGGCGGTTCTCGCACGCAGGAGGGCCAACGATGGCTTCTGAGACCCCCGGGCCCGACCGGGCCCCCGCGCCGGTGATCCCGCTCGTCGGTATCGGCACCGACATCCACGCCTTCGAAGAGGGCCGCGAGCTGTGGTGCGCCGGGCTGCGCTGGGACGGCGAGGGCCCCGGCCTGGCCGGCCACTCCGACGCGGACGTCGTCGCCCACGCGGCGTGCAACGCGCTCTTCTCCGCCGCCGGCCTCGGCGACCTCGGGCAGCACTTCGGCACCGGACGCCCCCAGTGGTCCGGCGCCGCCGGGGTCACCCTGCTCACCGAGGCCGCCCGCATCGTCCGCGCGGCCGGGTTCGAGATCGGCAACGTGGCCGTCCAGGTCGTCGGCGTACGCCCGAAGATCGGCAAGCGGCGCGAGGAGGCGCAGCGGGTGCTGTCCGACGCCGTCGGCGCTCCCGTCTCGCTGTCCGCCGCCACCTCCGACGGGCTCGGCTTCACCGGACGCGGCGAGGGCATCGCCGGCCTCGCGACCGCCCTCGTCTACCGCACCGGCTGACCCGCGCGCGGGAGCGCCCGCGAGCCGTGTTCGAACCGCCGCGCCAGGCCCCCGTAACAACTGCGCCCGCAATATCCACAGGGGCGCGGGGCACTGGTGCGGGCCCACTACCCTTGAGGGGTGACTATTCGCCTGTACGACACCAGCGCCCGGCAGATCCGTGACTTCGTCCCGCTCACAGCGGGCTGTGTCTCGATCTACCTCTGTGGCGCTACCGTCCAGGCCGCCCCGCACATCGGGCACATCAGGTCCGGACTGAACTTCGACATCATGCGGCGCTGGTTCGCCCACCGCGGCTACGACGTGACGTTCGTCCGGAACGTCACGGACATCGACGACAAGATCATCGCCAAATCCGCCGAGCAGGGCCGCCCCTGGTGGTCCATCGGTTACGAGAACGAGCGGGCGTTCAACGCGGGCTACGACGCGCTCGGCTGCCTGCCGCCCACCTACGAACCGCGCGCGACCGGGCACGTCCCGGAGATGATCGAGATGATGCGCGGCCTCATCGAGCGCGGCCACGCCTACGCCGCCGACGGCAACGTCTACTTCGACGTGCGCTCGTTCCCCGGCTATCTGGAGCTGTCCAACCAGGAGCTGGACGACCTGCGCCAGCCCTCCGGCGAAGGCGAGACCGGCAAGCGCGACCAGCGCGACTTCGCCATGTGGAAGGCGTCCAAGCCCGGCGAGCCCAGCTGGGAGACGCCCTGGGGCCGCGGCCGCCCCGGCTGGCACCTCGAGTGCTCGGCCATGGCCCACAAGTACCTCGGCACCGCCTTCGACATCCACGGCGGCGGCATCGACCTGATCTTCCCGCACCACGAGAACGAGATCGCCCAGGCCAAGGCCTTCGGCGACGACTTCGCGGGCTACTGGGTGCACAACGGCTGGGTCACCATGTCCGGCGAGAAGATGTCGAAGTCCCTCGGCAACTCCGTCCTCGTCAGCGAGATGGTCAAGAACTGGCGCCCCATCGTCCTGCGCTACTACCTGGGCACCCCGCACTACCGGTCCATGATCGAGTACAGCGAGGAAGCCCTGCGCGAGGCCGAGTCGGCGTTCGCCCGCATCGAGGGCTTCATCCAGCGGGTCACCGAGAAGGCCGGGGAGACCGTCGCCCCGGCCGCCGAGGTGCCGCCCGCCTTCGCCGAAGCCATGGACGACGACCTCGGCGTCCCCCAGGCCCTCGCGATCGTCCACACCACGGTCCGCCAGGGCAACTCCGCCCTCGCCGCCGACGACAAGGAGGCCGCCGTCGCGCGCCTCGCCGAGGTCCGCGCCATGCTCGGCGTCCTCGGCCTCGACCCGCTCGACGACCACTGGGCCGGTGAGAGCGACCGCGGCGACGACCTGCACGGCGTCGTGGACACACTCGTCCGCCTCGTCCTCGATCAGCGGCAGTCCGCCCGCGCCCGCAAGGACTGGGCCGCCGCCGACGCGATCCGCGACCAGCTCAACCAGTCCGGACTCGTCATCGAGGACAGCCCGTCCGGCCCCCGGTGGACACTCGGCCCCCGCCAGTAGCCCACCGCATGCCGCCCGGTCCGCCGGGCGGCACACTTCACTTATACGTACGCACGACCGAAGCAACGAAACAGGTAGGTCATGGCCGGGAACAGCCAGCGCAGGAACCGCCGCACGTCCAACAAGAAGGGCGCCACGGTCGGCAGCGGTGGCCAGCGACGCCGGGGCCTCGAAGGCAAGGGCCCCACCCCGCCCGCCGAGGAGCGCAAGAAGCACAAGAAGAACCGCATCGCGACCGCCAAGGCCAAGCAGGCCGCCAACCGCCGCCCAGCCCCCCGGCGCGGCGGCGTCAAGGGCACCTCCGAGATGGTCGTCGGCCGCAACCCGGTCTTCGAGGCCCTGCGCGACGGCGTGCCCGCCACCACGCTCTACGTCCAGCAGTACATCGACAACGACGAGCGCGTCCGCGAGGCCCTCCAGCTCGCCGGTGAGCGCGGCAACATCAACCTGATGGAAGCGCCCCGCCCCGAGCTCGACCGGATGACGGGCGGGCTCAACCACCAGGGCCTCGTCCTCCAGGTCCCGCCCTACGAGTACGCCGACCCGCAGGACCTCCTCGAGGCCGCGTACGACAACGGCGAGGACCCGCTCATCGTCGCCCTCGACGGTGTCACCGACCCGCGCAACCTCGGCGCGATCGTCCGCTCCGTCTCCGCCTTCGGCGGCCACGGGGTCGTCGTACCGGAGCGCCGCGCCGCCGGCATGACCGCCGGGGCCTGGAAGTCCTCGGCCGGTACCGCCGCCCGCACCCCGGTCTCCAAGGTCACCAACCTGACCCGGGCCCTCGAAGCGTTCAAGAAGGACGGCATCGCAGTCGTCGGCCTCGCCGCCGACGGTGAGCACACCGTCGAGGACCTCGAAGCGCTCGGCGGTCCGGTCGTCATCGTCATCGGCAGCGAGGGCAAGGGCCTCGGCCGCCTCGTCGGCGAGACCTGCGACTACCGCGTCCGCATCAACATGCCGGGCGGCGCGGAATCCCTCAACGCCGGTGTCGCCGCCGGGATCGTCATGTACGAGGTCGCGCGCCGCCGCGCCTGACCGACCCGGTCCGAGGGGCCCCGCGGGGGCGCGCGCGCACGTGCACGCGCCCCCGTGCAACCCCCCACCACCTGTTGACGGGTCTCGGACACCTTCGACACCGTCAAGGCAGTGTCCTAATCACACATCACTCGGTTAGATGAGTGTGGACACCAGAACGCCTCGGTTCGACGAACTACCCGCCCTGAGCATGACCAAGGTGGACTGCGACCCTGCGCAGGTCATCGTCAACCACGCCAGCTTCCGGGTGCAGCTCGCCCCCGGCCAGCGCGCACGGCTGCGCGGTGTGACCCCCGCCGGCGCGCCCAGGATCCCCGCCATGAGCGCCCCCGGAGCCGGACGCGGCCGCCGCGCCCCCGTCGTCTGGAGCGGCAGGTCCGCCCCCGGCGACCCCGGCGCCACCGGACTCCTCCAGGCCGTACGCAACTCCACCGCCGGCCGCCCCGAGGCCGCGTACGACCCCTACGACCCCTACGACCCGTACGCCTCCTACGAGTTCGACCACGGACGCGGCGGGGCCGGCACCCAGGTCATCCCGCGCCTCGACGAGTCCCCCCTCGAAGAGACCCAGCCCAACCCCGTCATCGGCGCACCCCGCTCCGGCGGCCCCCTGCTGCCCCCCATGCGCCGGGCGGTCGGCGCCTACGACCCCGTCGACCCCGGCCCGTACGACCCGGACGGCTACGACGAGCGGGGCCCGTACGACGACGAGCCCGCCGTCGACCTCACCGACGAGGAGGACCGGGGGCGGCGCCAGGGCGGCACCGACGACGTCCGGCACGCGTACTACCCGGGCCGCCGCATGAACCTCGGCGTCGTCCTCCTGCCGATGCGGGTCTTCCTCGGCTTCATCTCCATCTACGCCGGCATGGGCAAGCTCTGCGACCCCGTGTACTTCGACGGCGGCGAGCGCGGCTCGATGGTCAAGTGGCTCAACTCGCTCCACCCGTGGGCGCTGGCCGAGCCGCTGCGCGAGTTCGCCCTCTCGCACCCCGTCGGTGCCGGGCTCTCGATCGCCTTCCTCCAGGTCGTCGTCGGCGTCCTCACCGTCCTCGGGCTCTGGCAGCGCGTCGCCGCCACCGTCGGCGCCCTGCTGTCCGCCGCCCTCCTGGTCACCGTCAGCTGGCGCACCGTCGCCGCCTACGACGCGCCGGACATCATCTACCTCGCCGCCTGGAGCCCCCTGATCATCGCGGGCGCCCCCGTCTACTCCATCGACGGGCGGCTCGCCGGAGAAGCCTGGCGCAAGCTCGGCCCCCGCTCCGAGATCTGGGACCTGCGCCGCCGCGTCCTGCGCCGGGGCGCGGTCGTCGCCAGCGTCGTCGTCGGCCTCACCCTGCTCATCGGCTCCGTCCTCGGCGGCGCCGTCCGCTCCACGGAGGTCGTCACCGTCCCCGGCCCGCACGGCGTGCCCACCAACCAGCTCCCCGGCTCGCCCCTCCCCGACAAGTCCCGCAAGGGCAAGGCGTCCAAGAGCCCCACCGGGCACCAACCCACCCCGTCCCACAGCACCGCTCCCCGCACCCCGTCCGCCGACGCCTCCACGCCCTCGTCGGACAGCGTCCGCGAAACGGGCCAGGCGGCGGGCGCGACCACCGGACAGCCCAGCCAGACCCAGGGCACCGGCCAGCAGCCCCCGCAGCGGACCACCCCCCAGCAGCCCCCCGCCACCAGCTCCGGCCCCAGCTCCTCCGGGACCACCGGCACCGGCGGCGGCTCCACCACCGGCGGCACCGCCCCCGACCCCGGCTCCACCTCGGGCGGCGGCGACGGCGGCAGCGGGGGCCGCAACCCGATCGGCGGCCTCCTCGGCTGACCGAGGACCCCTGCGGCGGCACAGGGGGCGGGCCCGGAGGAAACCCTCCGGGCCCGCCCCGTTTCCGTACGTCCTAGCGGCCGTCCAGCTCCTTGGCGGCCTCCGTCAGGTCCTTCGCGGTGTCGATCGCCCGCCAGTACGCCCCGTGCGGCAACGGATAGCCGGCAAGCCGGCGTTCGCGGGCCAGGCGGGGGAACGTCGTCCGCTCGTGGTCGCCCCGGTCCGGCAGCATTCCCGTGAACGCGGGGGAGAACACGTACACCCCCGCGTTGATCAGATACGGGGACGGCGGCGCCTCGATGAAGTCGGTGATGTGGCCGAACGCGTCCGTCTCCACCGCGCCCCACGGAATCCGGGGCCGCGCCAGCGCCAGCGTCGCCGTCGCGTCGCGCTCCGCGTGGAACGCCGCCATCTCGCGCAGCGAGAACCGCGTCCAGATGTCCCCGTTGGTCGCGTACCACGGCTCGCCCGGCTCGGGCAGCCGCGCCGCCGCGTACTTCAGGCCGCCGCCGCGTCCCAGCGGCTCGGACTCCACCACCGTCGTCACGCGCAAGGGCAGCACCGCGTCGGCCAGCCACTCCTGGAGCACCTCGGCCAGATGCCCGCACGACACCACGGCGTCGGTCACGCCCTCGGCGGCCAGCCAGGAAAGCTGATGGCCGATGATCGGCGTCCCGGTACCCGGGATCTCGACCATCGGCTTGGGGCGGTCATCGGTATACGGGCGCAGCCGTGACCCCTGGCCACCCGCCAGGATCACGGCCTGCGTCGGAAACGTATGCATGCCAGGCACGATAAGCCGTGCCCGGCAGCGGGGAGTGGTGCGTCGGTCAGCTGAACCGGGCGACGCCCGAGGCGAACGAGGTGTCGCAGACGGGGCGCGAGAAGCGGTGCGCGCGCGTCGGGCCGTACTTCTCGACCGCGGCCTTGCCCAGGGTCCTCGCGATGGACATGCAGTGCTTGGCGAGGGACGGGCGCCCTTCGACGGCGCGCTGGAGGTCCGTCAGCGCGACTCCGGGGTCCTTGGCGCGGAGCTCCTGGAGGAGCCGGTCGCGCAGGACGTCCTGCGGGGCGCGCGGCTTGACGGCGGCCTCGGCACCCTTGGCGTCGGAGACGGTGCGGGCCGACGCGGCGAGGAGCTGCGAGTCGGAGTTGCTGGCTGCCCACGGCACGGCGGTGACCGCGAGGGTCCCGGACAGGACCATGACGACGGGCAGTACGAAAGCGAGGGTTCGGCCGATACGGCGCACGGTGTGGGTCACGCAGCGAGCGTAGCGGCCGGTGATGGCAGGGCGACATTACGTCACCCTGGCGGGGGATGGTTCGAGTGTGCTTTTCGAATCGCGTGTTGACGAACGGGAGCGAAATGACCGTTCTGGCGGGGAATCCGCCTCCGCCGCTTCACACCGGCTCACAACGCGCGGTGGCCCCGCACGAAGATCGTGCGGGGCCACCGTACAGCGTGTGCGGGGTCAGTCGGTGAGACGCTCACCCGTCGACGTGGCGAAGACGTGCAGCTCGTCCGGGCGGGGCACGACGTGCAGCTTGGTGCCCTTCTCCGGGACGGCGCGGCCGCCGACGCGGACGACCAGGTCCTTGTGCTCGCCACCGACCTCGGCGCCACCGTAGACGAAGCCGTCGGCGCCGAGCTCCTCGACCACGTTGACCGAGACGGCCAGGCCGGCCGGGGCGTCCGAGGAGTCCTTGGTGAGGGTCTTCGCGGCGGCACCGCCGTGCTCGACGATGTCGAAGTGCTCGGGGCGGATGCCGACCGTGACGGTGGTGTCACCGCGGTTCGCGGCGGCGGTCAGCGCCTCGCGGGAGACCGGGACGACGCTGTTGCCGAACTTCACGCCGCCGTCGGTGATCGGGACCTCGACCAGGTTCATCGCCGGGGAGCCGATGAAGCCGGCCACGAAGAGGTTCGCCGGGCGGTCGTACATGTTGCGCGGCGAGTCGACCTGCTGGAGGAGACCGTCCTTGAGGACCGCGACGCGGTCGCCCATGGTCAGGGCCTCGACCTGGTCGTGGGTGACGTACACGGTCGTGATGCCCAGGCGGCGCTGGAGCGAGGCGATCTGCGTACGGGTGGAGACACGGAGCTTGGCGTCGAGGTTCGACAGCGGCTCGTCCATGAGGAAGACCTGCGGCTCACGCACGATCGCGCGGCCCATCGCGACACGCTGGCGCTGACCACCGGAGAGCGCCTTCGGCTTGCGGTCCAGGTAGTCGGTGAGGTCCAGCATCTTGGCGGCCTCTTCGACCTTCGCCCGGATGTCGGTCTTGTTGACACCGGCGATCTTGAGCGCGAAGCCCATGTTGTCCGCGACGGTCATGTGCGGGTAGAGCGCGTAGTTCTGGAACACCATGGCGATGTCCCGGTCCTTCGGCGGCAGGTGCGTGACGTCGCGGTCACCGATGCGGATGGCACCGCCGTTGACGTCCTCGAGACCCGCGAGCATGCGGAGCGAGGTGGACTTGCCACAACCGGAGGGACCGACGAGGACGAGGAACTCACCGTCCGCGATGTCGATCTCGAGCTGGTCCACCGCGGGCTTCGTGGAGCCGGGGTAGACGCGGGACGCCTTGTCGAACGTGACACTGGCCATGCTGATGCTTCTCCTCCACCGGCAGGTACGTGCCGGACGATCCGTTGTAAGGGAGTGGTCTGGTCCATCGGAGTGAACCTGCAAGGACGCTACCTGGCGGTTTCGGATCTGTCAGTAGTTCCATGGCTGTGAAATTTCTGCACTGTGCCGGGTGCAGGGTTGGTTAGACTGCTCCGGCACGCCTCCTTAGCTCAGCTGGCCAGAGCAACGCACTTGTAATGCGTAGGTCGTCGGTTCGAATCCGACAGGGGGCTCCACCGCCAGGCCGGTCTTCCCCGGCCTGGTTTTTTCATGCCCCGCGTTCTCTCGTGCCCCCGCGCCGCGTCAGCGGGTAGCAGCCCAGTCCGATCAGTGCCGCTGTCAGGTGGCCGATGTCCGTGAAGGTGGGGCGGGTGATCAGGGGGACCGTGTAGATCACCAGGACCGCGAAGAGGTACGCCGGGCGCCAGGGGCGGGGGACGTAGTAGGTGAGGACCGCGACCACGCCGGCCAGGGCGTAGCTGACGCCCACGTCGAGGGTGTCGGCGGCGGAGGGCGGGGCGTGGCCGTGGCGGATGGCCCAGGCGAGGATCCCCTCGCTGACGAGGGTGGCGAGGACGTGGGCGGTCGCGGCGACGGTGAGCCAGCGCAGGGTGCCGAGGCGGCGTTCGGCGGGGGCGTGGAAGACGGTGTAGAGGAGGGCGTAGGGGAGCCACTGTCCGCTGTCGATCCAGAAGGCGCTGGTGATGAGGACGCGGACGGGGTTGCGGGACAGTTCGTGGATGTTGGTGGAGCGCCGGCGGAGGAACTCCTCCTCGAAGGCCGGTGACATCTGGTGGACGATCACCGTGGTGACGAAGAGGGCGGTCAGCCAGAGGTACGTGCCGGGGGCGCTGCGGACCCAGGAGCGGACGGCGCGGAGCCGGGCGGCGGGGGTGGTGCGGGGCCGGGCGGGCGGGGCTGGGTGGCCGGAAGGCATGGCCCGATTGACGCACGCTCCTACGATCGGGGGCGTGATTGACATTCCGGATGCGCTCATCGCTACTCAGTCCGCATACAACGGGGAGGCGGGCCGGGCGTTCGTGGCCGCGCTGCCGGGGATGGCGGCGGAGTTGCTGGAGCGGTGGGGGCTGCGCCGGGACGGTGCGGCGATGCACGGGGTGTGCGCGCTGGTCCTGCCGGTGGTGCGGGTGCGGGACGGGCGGCGGGCGGTGCTGAAGCTGCAGCCGGTGGACGCGGAGACGGCGGGGGAGCCGGTCGCGCTGCGGCTGTGGGGTGCGGCGGGTGCCGGGGCGGTGCGGCTGCTGGAGCACGATCCGGTGACCGGGGCGATGCTGCTGGAGCGGCTGGACGGACGCCGGTCGCTCCAGGGGGAGCCGGACACGGACCGGGCGGTCCGGGTGATCGCCGGGCTGCTGGCGGGGCTGACGGCGGTGCGGCCGGGGGCGGGGGCCGGGCTGAGAGGGCTAGGGGAGGCGGCTTCCCGGATGCTGACCGCCGCGCCGGACGTCGCGGCGGCTCTGGCGGACGAGGAGGAGCGGGGGCTCGTACGGGACTGCGCGGCGGCGGTGCGTGAGGTGGCGGGGGAGCCGGGGGACCGGTTGCTGCACTGGGACCTGCACTTCGGGAACGTGCTGGCGGCGGAGGGCGGGTCCGGGTGGGTGGCCATCGACCCGAAGCCCTTGGTGGGGGACGCGGGGTTCGAGCTGCTGCCCGCGCTGGTGGACCGGTTCGACGCGGACGCGGTGGGGAAGCGGTTCGATGTGCTGACCGGGGCGCTGGGGCTCGACCGGGGGCGGGCGACGGCCTGGACCCTGGGGCGGGTGCTCCAGAACGCGCGCTGGTCGGTGGAGGGCGGGGCGCGGCGGCTGGCGCCGGAGCAGGCGGAGGTCGCGCGGGTGGTGCTGGGCCGGGGGTAGGGGGCGGCGGGGCGCTGTTTACGCTGCCCCCATGATTCGTACCGCTACCCCCGCCGATGTCCCCGTCCTCCACGCCATGGTGTGCGAGCTGGCCGATTACGAGAAGGCGCTGCACGAGGTGCGTGCGACGGAGGAGCAGTTGCGGGAGGCGCTGTTCGGGGAGCGGCCGGCCGCGTTCGCGCACATCGCGGAGTCGGACGAGGACGGCGGGGTCGTCGGCTTCGCGCTGTGGTTCCTGAACTTCTCGACGTGGCGCGGGGTGCACGGGATCTACCTGGAGGACCTGTACGTACGCCCGGAGCGGCGCGGCGGCGGGCACGGGAAGGCGCTGCTGACGGAGCTGGCGCGGATCTGTGTGGAGCGGGGTTACGAGCGCCTGGAGTGGTCGGTGCTGAACTGGAACGCCCCGTCGATCGCGTTCTACGAGTCGCTGGGCGCGCGTCCGCAGGACGAGTGGACGGTGTACCGGCTGACCGACGGGGCGCTGGCGGAGCTGGGCGGGGCGTGAGGCGGGCGGGGTCCGCCGTCAGGGGATGAGGACCACCTTGCCGATGGTGCCCCGGGTCTCCAGGTCGCGGTGGGCGTCGGCGGCGCGGGCGAGCGGGTAGCTCTGGACCGCGGGGCGCAGGCGGCCGGCTGTGGCTTCGGCGAGGGCGCGGGTTTCCAGGGCGCGCAGTCCGCCGCCCTTGCGGATCATGGCCGGTCCGAGGACGTTCTCGGAGGTGAGGGAGCGGGCGGCGAGTTCGTCGGCGGACGGGGTGAAGGGGCCGTCGCCGCCGGACCAGCCGTAGACGATGTGCCGGCCGCCCTCGCCGAGGAGGCCGAAGGCGGCGCGGGCGGTGGTGGAGCTGACGGAGTCGTAGACGACGGTGGCGCGGCGGCCGAGGGCGTCGAGGTGGGTGCGGACGTGGCGCGGCCAGTCGGGGCGGGTGTAGTCGACGGCGAGGTCGGCGCCGTTGTCCCGGACGCGGGCGGCCTTGGCGGGCCCGCCGGCGAGCCCGATGACGGTGGCGCCGTGGTTCTTGGCGTGCTGGACGATCAGGGTGCCGATGCCTCCGGCGGCCGCGGTGACGAGGACGACGGAGTCCGGGCCGAGCGGGGTGGCGGCGAGGATGCCGAGGGTGGTGCGGCCGGTGCCGATCATGGCGACCGCTTCGGCGTGGCCGAGCCCTTCGGGTACGGGGTGGAGCCGGTCGGCGTCGGTGACGGCGCGTTCGGCGTAGCCGCCGGGGACGTCGCCGAGGTGGGCGACGACATCGCGGCCGAGCCAGGTGGGGTCGGTGTCCTCGCCGAGTGCGTCGACGGTGCCGGCGACTTCGCGGCCCGGGACGGTGGGGAGGCGGGTGGGGACCGGGCGGGGGCCGGGGATGCCCTGGCGCAGGAGGGTGTCGAGGAGATGGACGCCCGCGGCGCGGACGGCGATGCGGACCTGGCCGGGGCCGGGGGCCGGGTCGTCGGTCTCTTCGTAGGTGAGGTTGTCGGCGGGGCCGAAGGCGTGGAGGCGTACGGCGTGCATGGCGGGTCCCCCGGGGTGGTGTGGGTTCTGGTGGCCCCAGCCTGTGACCTCGAGCGAGGTTGAGGTCAAGCGCGGGCGGGGCGTTGTCAGTGGCGTGCGTCACGATGGGAGGCATGGTGCGCGGTGGTGGTCGGAGTGGTGGTGTGAAGGCGGCGCGGCGGCCGGAGGTGCGGTTGCCGCCGCTGGTGGAGTTCGAGGAGGGCGGGCTCGAACCGGACGGGGATTACGACGGGGTGCGGTTCGGGGCGTCGGCGGATCTGGCGGACGCGTCGGGGCGGGGTGCGCGGTTCATGGACTGCGCGCTGGAGGGCTGCGCCCTGGACCGGGCGGAGCTGGTGCGGGCGCGGTTCATCGACTCGGTGCTGACGGGGGTGCGGGGGGTGGGCACCGATCTCGCGGAGGCGTCGCTGCGGGACGTGGAGGTGGTGGACGCGCGGCTGGGCGGGACGCAGTTGCACGGCGCGGTGCTGGAGCGGGTGCTCGTGCGGGGCGGGAAGATCGATTACCTGAATCTGCGGGAGGCCCGGCTGACGGATGTCGTCTTCGAGGGCTGCGTGCTGGCGGAGCCGGACTTCGGGGGTGCGCGGCTGACGCGGGTGGAGTTCCGGGACTGCGTGCTGAGGCGGGCGGACTTCAGCGCGGCGCGGATGGAGGCGGTGGATCTGCGGGCGGTCGCCGAGCTGGACATCGCGCGGGGGGTGGAGCGGCTGGCGGGTGCGGTGATCAGCCCGGTCCAGCTGATGGAGCTGGCGCCCGCGTTCGCGGCGCAGATCGGGGTGCGGGTGGAGGCGTGAGGGAGCGGGCCGGGCCGGGTCAGAGACGGGGGAAGCGGGCCTGGAGGTCCCAGACGGCCGGGTTGTCGGCCAGGCCCTCGTGCATGTCGGCCAGGTCGGTGATCAGGTCGTGCAGGAAGTCGCGGGCTTCGCGGCGCAGGAGGGAGTGGCTGAAGGTGAGCGGCGGTTCCTCGGGGTCCATCCAGTCGGCCTCGATGTCGACCCAGCCGAAGCGGCGCTCGAAGAGCATGCGGTCGGAGGACTCGGTGAAGTCGAGTTCGGCCTGCTGGCGGCGGTGCGAGCGGTTGCCGCGCGGGTCCTGGTCGATCCGCTCCACGATGTCGCACAGCGCCCAGGCGAAGTCGAGCACCGGCACCCATCCCCAGGCTGTGGATACTTCGCGGTCCTCCTTGGTGTCCGCGAGGTAGACGTCCCCGGAGAACAGGTCGTGCCGCAGCGCGTGGACGTCCGCGCGGCGGTAGTCGGTCTGCGGGGGGTCGGGGAAGCGGCGGGAGAGGGAGTAGCCGATGTCGAGCACGGTTCGATGGTGTCATGCCCGGCGTGTCGGTCCGGCACCAGCGGTCGGGGGGCCGGTCCGGGGACTTCAGGACAGCAGGCGCTGCTCCTTCGCGACGGCGACGGCGCCCGCGCGGGTGTCGACGCCGAGCTTGTCGTAGATGCGGCCGAGGTGCGTCTTGACCGTGGCCTCGCTGATGAACAGGGCGCGGGCGATCTCGCGGTTGCCGAGGCCCCGGGAGAGCTGGCCCAGGATGTCGCGTTCGCGGTCGGTGAGGGTGGGGCGGGGTGCGCGCATGCGGGCCATCACGCGGCTGGCGACGGGCGGGGAGAGCGTGGTGCGGCCCTGGGCGGCGGAGCGGATGGCGGCGAACAGTTCCTCGGGGCGTTCGGCCTTGAGGAGGTAGCCGGTGGCGCCGGCCTCGATGGCGCGCGTGATGTCGGCGTCGGTGTCGTACGTGGTGAGGACGAGGACGTGGGTGCCGGGACCGGCCACGATGCGGCGGGTCGCCTCGACGCCGTCGATGCCGGTGCCGAGCTGGAGGTCCATCAGGACGACGTCGGGGGTGAGCCGGGCGGCGAGCGCGACGGCTTCCTCGCCGCTGCCCGCCTCTCCGATGACCTCGATGTCGGGTTCGCTGCCGAGGAGGGCGAGGAGCCCGGCGCGTACGACGGCGTGGTCGTCGCAGAGCAGGATGCGGATGCGGTCGGTGGTCATGCGGGGTCCTGGGGTGTGGGGGCGACGACGGGGACGGTGGCGGTCACGACGGTGCCTTCGCCGGGGGCCGATTCGATGGTGAGGGTGCCGCCGAGCTGGTGGAGCCGGGCGCGCATGGCGGGCAGCCCGTGGCCGCGCTCCCCGCCGGGGGTCCCGGTGGCGGTGGTGGGCGTGAAGCCGTGGCCGTTGTCGGCGATGTCGAGGACGGTGCGGTCGTCCAGGTGCGTGAGCGTGAGGGCGGCCTCGGTGGCGCCCGCGTGTTCGGTGACGTTGGCCAGGGCGCCCTGGGCGATCCGCAGCAGCGCGGACTGGGTGCGGTCGGGCAGGACGGTGTGCGGGGCGCCCTCGATGTGGCAGCGGACGGTGAGCCTGCCCTGCGCCTGGGCGGTTTCGCGGGCGGCCAGTGCGTGCAGGGCCGCGTCGAGGCCGCCGCCCTCGGCCAGGTCGGCGGGGGCCAGGTCGTGGACGAAGCGGCGGGCCTCGGCGAGGTTGCGTTCGGCGATGCCTTCGGCGGTACGGACGTGGCGTCGGGCGGCGGCGGGATCGGTGTCCCAGGTGCGGTCGGCGGCCTGGAGAAGCATCTGCTGGCTGGACAGGCCCTGGGCCAGGGTGTCGTGGATCTCCATGGACAGCCGCTGGCGTTCGGCGAGGGTGCCTTCGCGGCGCTCGGTGGCGGCGAGTTCGCGGCGGGTGCGGAGCAGGTCGTCGATGAGCCGGCCCTGCCGTACGGCCTGGCGCCGCATATGGACGAACACGGCGGTGGCGACGGCGGCGACGGCGGGCGGGGCGAGCACCAGGTTGGGGTCGAAGCCGTGCGCGAGGCGGAGTTGCGCGGCGACGACGAACAGGGTGAGCAGGGCGACGAGTGCGTACGCGGCGCGGGGCGGGAGGATGCGCAGCCCGGTGTAGAAGAGCGGCACCGCGCACCAGGCGAAGCTGGGAGCGAGGACGACCACCACCATCCACACGACGACGAGCCCGCCGAGCCAGACGAGGCTGCGGGTGGTGGGGCGCGAGCCGAGCACGGGCCCGATGACGTAGAGCGCGGCCAGGGCGAGGGACAGCCCGATGATCCAGGGCGTGCGGGCCTCACCGGGGTGCCGGAGCAGGAACCGGGCGAGCGAGGCGCCGAGGAGCAGGAAGAACGCGGCGTGCATGAGGAGGGCGAGGGCGCGGGTGCCGGCGTCGTCGGCGTCCCGCTCCGGGGCGGGCCGGGACCCGTCCTCGTACCCGTGCTCCACCTCGTACCCCTGTTCTCCGCTCCCGAAGGACCCCGCTGACCTGCGTGGACATTCCATCGTCACCCCGGACGGGCGTCGGCGCATCAACCGATCGGCCGATGGGGACGTCAGCCGTCCTGGGCTCCGGGTCGAGCCGGTACGACGACCGTCCGGGGGCGGTTCCGGGCCAACGATGGATGGCAGGACGCGGGAACCACCCGTTTCCGCCCCCCGCTGAGGAGCCCCTGATGAAGAAGATGTCGCTGCGTACCCGTGTCCTGACCGGTGCCGTCGCCGCCGCCGCCCTCGGGGCCGGCACCTTCGGCGCGATGTCCGCGAACGCCTCCACCCCGGCCGCCGCCCCCGCGACCACCGTCAAGGCCGACACCGCGCACCGCAACCTCCAGCAGACGACGCACCTGACCCTCGACGCCGCGACGAAGGCCGCGAAGGCCGCCCTGGACGCGGCGAAGAAGGAGAACCAGCGCGTCGCGGTCTCGGTGGTCGACCGCAACGGCAACACGATCCTGACCCTGCGCGGCGACGGCTCGGGCCCGCAGGCGTACGAGTCGGCCGAGAAGAAGGCGTACACCGCCGTGTCGTGGAACGCCCCGACCTCCGAGCTGGCCAAGCGGCTCGACCAGGCCCCGAACCTGAAGGACATCCCCGGCACGCTGTTCCTCGCGGGTGGCGCCCCCGTGCAGGTCAAGGGCGCCCCGGTGGCGGGCATCGGCGTCGCGGGCGCCCCCAGCGGCGACCTGGACGAGAAGTTCGCGCAGGCCGGTGCCGCCGCCCTCGCCAAGTAGGACGTACGCCCCCGGGAGTCGGCCCACCGCACCCGGATTACGACATTCCGCACATAGGATCATCCGTGTGGATCATCGAACTCCGGTACGTCGAAGGGCCCCCGGGGCGGCCCGCGCCGCCGTCCCCCTGCTCGCCCTCGCCCTCCTCGCGCCCGCCTGCTCCGGCGGGGTCGAGGGCAAGCCGGGCGCGTCCGGGGTGCGCGATCCGTATTTCCCGAAGCTGGGCAACGGGGGCTACGACGTCACGCACTACGCCCTCACACTCGATGTGGACCCGGACGAGCAGACCCTGCGCGGGACGGCCGAGATCACCGCGCGGGCCACGCAGGACCTCAGCTCGTTCAATCTGGACCTGGCCGGGCTGACCGTGAAGTCGGCGACCGTTGAGGGGCGTCCGGCCGCCGTGAACCGGGCGGGCAACGAGCTGACGCTCCGTACGGACGCGAAGGCCGAGGACCGGCTGAGGAAGGGCGAGACGTTCCGTACCGTCGTGCGCTACTCGGGCTCCCCGAAGACGATCACCGACCCGGACGAGTCCGAGGAGGGCTGGCTGCCGACCGACGACGGGGCGCTGGCACTCGGTGAGCCGACCGGTTCGATGGCCTGGTTCCCGGGCAACCACCACCCGAGCGACAAGGCCGCGTACGACCTGACGGTCACCGTCCCGAAGGGGCTCACGGCGGTCTCCAACGGGGTGCTCGCCGGGCCGCCGGTGACGGAGAAGGGCCGGACCACCTTCCGCTGGCACACCGCCGAGCCGATGGCGAGCTATCTCGCGACCCTGGCCATCGGGGAATTCGAGACGAAGACGTCCACGATGGCGGGCGGCATCACCGTGTTCACGGCCGTGGACCCGGAGGTGGCGAAGGCGAGCGCGCGGACGGTCGGCCGGGTCCCCGAGGTCGTGGCGTGGGAGGCGGAGCACTTCGGTCCGTATCCGTTCTCCGCGACGGGCGCGATCGTGGACCGCGAGGACGACGCGGGGTACGCGCTGGAGACGCAGACCCGGCCCTTCTTCCCCGGCCCGCCGAGCGCCGGACTGCTCGTCCACGAGATGGCGCACCAGTGGTTCGGCGATTCGGTCACGCCGGAGAGCTGGCGCGACATGTGGCTGAACGAGGGCCTGGCGACGTACGCGGAGTGGCTGTGGGAGGAGGAGAAGGAGGACACCCCGGCCGAGGAGTCGTTCGACGACGCCTACGAGGACAAGGACAACTGGGCGTTCCCGCCCGCCGATCCGCCGTCGGCCGCGGCCATCTCGGACGACCCGGTGTACGGCCGCGGGGCGATGGTGATCCACAGGATCCGCGAGGCGGTGGACGACGACGAGGAGTTCTTCGCGCTGCTGAAGGGCTGGACGAAGAAGTACCGGCACCGCAACGCGTCGACGGCGGACTTCACGGCGTACGTGGAGGAGGAGACCGGCCGGGACCTGTCGGGGCTGTGGAAGGCGTGGCTGTACGGCAGGAGCCGGCCCGCCGCGGACGGCTGACCGGCTCCCGCTCCCGCGTACGGGTTACTTCACGTTGACGCCGCTCCAGGCCGCGTCGACGGCCTTGAGCTCGGCGCTGTCGGCGCCGTAGAGGTCGGTCGCCGCCTTCGCGGTGGCGGTGCGGGCGTCCGCGTAGTCGGTGGTGGAGGTCATGTACTCGGACAGGGCCTTGTACCAGATCTGGACGGCCTTGTCCCGGCCGATGCCGGTGACGGTGGAGCCGTCGGCGGTCGGGGAGTCGTAGTCGACGCCGTTGATCGTCTTGGCGCCGCTGCCCTCGGACAGCAGATAGAAGAAGTGGTTGGCGACGCCGGAGGAGTAGTGGACGTCGAGGTCGCCGACGCCGCTGTCCCAGTAGTCGGCCGAGCCGCCGTCCTTGCTGGGCTGGTCCATGTAGCGCAGCGGGCTGCCGTCTCCGTTGATGTCGATCTGCTCGCCGATGAGGTAGTCGCCGACGTCGGTCGCGTTGCCGGCGAAGAACTCGACGGAGGTGCCGAGGATGTCGCTGGTGGCCTCGTTGAGCCCGCCGGACTCGCCGGAGTAGTTCAGGTTGGCGGTGGAAGAGGTGAGGCCGTGGCTCATCTCGTGGCCGGCGACGTCGAGGGCGGTGAGGGCGCTCTTGTTGTCGGCGCCGTCGCCGTACGTCATGCAGAAGCAGCTGTCGTCCCAGAAGGCGTTGACGTACGCGTCGCCGTAGTGGACCCGGGAGTACGCGGCCTTGCCGTCCCCCGCGATGCCGTTGCGGCCGAAGGCGGACTTGTAGAAGTCCCAGGTCTGCGCGGCGCCGTAGTGGGCGTCGACGGCTGCGGTCTGGCGGTCGTTGCCGGTGCCGTCGCCCCAGGTGTCGTCGTCGTCCGTGACGAGGTCACCGGTGCCGCTCTCGCCCTGGCCCAGGTCGTACGTCTTGTGGCCGCCGCGGTCGCCGTCGGTCAGCTCGAATCCGGAGCCGGACGCGGTGGTGGTGAGGTCGACCTTGCCGCTGTACTGGCTGTTGCCGGCGCCTGCGGTCTCGATCTCCTCGTAGCTCTGGAGGACCTTGCCGGTGGTGGCGTCGGTGATGACGCGCTTGCGGCTGGGGGTGCCGTCCTTCTGGACGCCCGTCCTCACGGACTCCAGGGCGAGGACGGGGGTGCCGTCACCGGCCCAGATCACCTTGCGGGCGCTCGCCGCGGTCTTGATCTTCGGCGTGGTGGACGGCACGGATATGCGGGCGGTGGTGGCCTTGGTGACGCTCTTGAGCTTGCCGTTCGCGGCGGTGTGGGTGACGAGGTCGCCGCCGAGGACGGGCAGCCCGGCGTAGGTGCGCTCGTAGCGGGTGTGGACGGTGCCGTCGGCGTCCTTGATCACGTCACGGGCGACCAGCTTCTCCTTGGCGCCCAGCTTGAGCGCGGAGGCGGTGGAGGAGGCGTCGGACTGGGCGGACTTGATGGCGGCGGTGCGCGCCGAGGCGCTGCCGGAGGCCGGGGAGGTGGAGGCGGAGGGGGTGTCGCCGGGGGTGTTCGGGTGGGCGTTCGCCGCACCGGTCTGCATGCCGACGACGACCATCGCGGCCACGGCGGCCAGGGCTGCGGCGCGACGGGTGTTCATGTGGGGGGTCATGCAAGCTCCGTTGCTCGTTCCGTGGGGGGTTACGAGCGGGGAGCCTGCCATCGAATGAGCACTATTGACGGTGCACCAACAAATACCTCACATTTCTTTGACCAGTTCTTGTCCGACTGAGGTGCTGTCATGTTCGTTATTCGGCGGCCTTCGACCGGACGTGACCGGATGTCCGGACACGCGGGAGCCCCCGGCCGCAGGACGTTCGGCCGGGGGCTCCTTGTGAGGGCTTGGTGGCGTCAGAGCGTGACGCCGAAGTCCTGCGCGATGCCGCGCAGGCCGGAGGCGTAGCCCTGGCCCACGGCGCGGAACTTCCAGTCGGCGCCGTTGCGGTACAGCTCGCCGAAGACCATGGCGGTCTCGGTGGCGGCGTCCTCGCTCAGGTCGTAGCGGGCGATCTCGGCGCCGCCGGCCTGGTTGAGGATGCGGATGTACGCGTTGCGGACCTGGCCGAAGTTCTGGCTGCGGGTCTCGGCGTCGTAGATGGAGACCGGGAAGACGATCTTGTCGACGTCGGCCGGCAGGCCCGCCAGGTTGACGTTGATCTGCTCGTCGTCGCCCTCGCCCGCACCCGTGAGGTTGTCACCGGTGTGCACGATGGTCTGGTCCGGGGTCGCCTTGTTGTTGAAGAAGACGAAGTGGCCGTCGGAGTAGACCTTGCCGCCCGTGTTGACCGCGATCGCCGAGGCGTCGAGGTCGAAGTCGGTGCCGGTGGTGGTACGGACGTCCCAGCCGAGGCCGACCGTGACGGCGGTGAGGCCGGGGGCCTCCTTGGTGAGGGAGACGTTGCCGCCCTTGGACAGGCTTACTGCCATGGGAAGTCCCTTTCATCTGTCGGGTGCGGGCTTCGCGGTCACGAAGCTACCGTCACAGGTCATAACGCCGACAGGGGACCGAGAGGTTCCGCGCGCCTTTACTTTCTTTGCCGAAGGGAGGCCGGAGCGCCGCAAAAAGAGGTGACGAACCGCTGGTGGGGCGGGGAACATGGGTGTCATGTCCGGGCCCTATGTCATCCGAGGTTCGGTCTCCCTGCCGGAGGCCGAACTGATGTGGCGTTTCTCGCGCTCCTCCGGGCCCGGCGGCCAGCACGTCAACACCAGCGACTCGCAGGTCGAGCTGCGCTTCGACCTCGCGGCCACCGAGGCGCTGCCCGAGGTGTGGAAGGAACGCGCGCTGGAAAGGCTGGCGGGCCGGCTGACCGGCGGTGTGATCGCGGTACGCGCCTCGGAGCACCGCTCGCAGTGGCGCAACCGCGAGACGGCCGCCGTACGCCTTGCGGCGCTCCTGGCGGAGGCGTCCGCCCCGCCGCCCAGGCCGCGCGTGAAGAAGAAGGTCCCCCGCGGGATCAACGAACGCCGGCTCCGTGAGAAGAAGCAGCGCGGCGATACGAAGCGGGGCCGCTCGGGGCGCGACTGGTAGCGCGGTCCCGGACACGGCGGGGCCTCCGGCCCCGCCCCTCAGCCGAGCTGCCGGTACTTCCCCCGGAAGTACGTCAGCGGGCCGCCCTCCCCGCTCGGGACGTGGGCGCTCAGCACCCGGCCGATCACCAGGGTGTGGTCGCCCGCGACCACCCGCTGCTCCGTGCGGCACTCCAGCGTGGCCAGCGCGCCGCCCGCCAGCGGTGCACCGGTGACCTCGCCTCGTGCGTACGGGATGTCCTCGAAGAGCAGCCGGTCGCTGATCCGGCCCTTCATCGCGAACCGGCCCGCGATGTGCCGCTGGCTCTCCGCCAGCACGGACACCGCCCACAGCGGCTGCTCCGCGAGCAGGTCGTCCATCCGGGAATCGTTGCGCAGGCTCACCATGACCAGCGGCGGGTCCAGGGACACGGACATGAAGGCGGTCGCGGTCATGCCGACGTCCTCACCGCGTCCGCTCTCGTCGAGCGGCGGCTCCTGGGCGGTGACCAGCACCACGCCGGCCGCCAGGCGGGACAGGGCGGCACGGAACTCTTCGTTGCTCACCCCCTCAGCATGGGGGACGGGCTCGGTACGCGGGGTGGGGGGTTTCGTCTGCAACACACCGGGAACGCTAGCCGCGCCTCCGGGGCCCCCGCATCGGGCCAGGGGACCAGCCGGGTCCTAGGACCCGCGGGTTCCGCCACCGCGCTGACCTGCCGTGACCTCTTCCCGCTCGTTTGTGACTTGAGTCACAGAGTGCAATATTTGCTGACCCTGTGTACCGGGTGCACAGCTCGCTGTGATTCAGTGGCCGTGACACTGCAGTAAGTACGTCACGTACGTCGATATGAATTCTGGAGTGCTGTCGAGGTCTCGGGGAGTGCGAGCGATGGACGCCGAGTCGGAGCCCTATGTCCGTCTCGCGACGATGCGGCAGCTGCACCAGGCCGTCGCCGATCTCAACACGGCGCGTAGCCTGGCCGACACACTGCAGACCGTGGCCGACGGGATCGTCGCCAATCTCGGCTACGAGCTTGCCTGCGTCAACCTCGTCCGTCCCGACGGCGACCTCGTCGTCGCCGCCCTCGCCGGGAACCACGCCGCCGAGGCCCTGATCACCGGCCGGGTCGGTTCCCGCGCCTCCTGGGAGCGCCGGCTCCTCATGGGCGAGGCGTGGGACGGGCTCCGGTTCATACCGCACACCGAGGGCTGGGTCCTCCTCGACGACGACGTGCCGCAGTGGCACACGGAGGGCCCGGAGCCCCGCTTCGAGGACGAGTGGCACC
The DNA here is from genome assembly GCF_040632905.1 of Streptomyces sp. NPDC016469. Classification (NCBI taxonomy): domain Bacteria; kingdom Bacillati; phylum Actinomycetota; class Actinomycetes; order Kitasatosporales; family Streptomycetaceae; genus Streptomyces; species Streptomyces sp. NPDC016469. The sequence continues at coordinate 27,053 of NZ_JBEYCQ010000020.1, read as the reverse complement.
CCCAGGACCGGCTGTACGCCCCGATGTACGCGTCCGGCGGCGGCTCGGACCTCCTGGGCGTCATATCCGTCGACCGGCCGCGCAACGGACGCCGCCCGGGCGCCTGGGGCCGCGAGGCGCTCCATATGTACGCCTCGCAGTCCGCCATCGCGATCAGCAACGCCAGGCTCCGGGCCAACATGCAGCGGGCCCTGGTCCGGCTGGAGCGCGAGCAGCAGGCGCTCCGGGCCAGTGAGGAATCCTTCCGCCAGGCTTTCGAGTACGCCCCCAGCGGCATGGCGATCGCCGAGCTGGGCGGCGACCAGCAGGGGCGGCTGCTGCGGACGAACGACGCGCTGTGCCGGCTGCTCGGCCGCCCCGCGTCGGTGCTGCGCCGCTACTCCTTCGCCGACCTGGTCCACCCCGAGGACATCGGCACCCTGCTCCGTACCTCCGCCGAGGGCGGCCGGGCCGAGCTGCGCCTGGGCCGGCGGGACGGCTCGTACCTGTGGGTGTCGCTGCGCAACTCCGTCGTCGCGGACACGGCGGACGGGCCGCGCTTCCTGCTGACGCACGTGGAGGACATCGAGGAGCGCAAGCGCCATGAGCTGAACCTCGCGCACCGGGCCTCGCACGACGCGCTCACCGGGCTGCCCAACAGCGCGGAGCTGCGGACCCGGCTCGGCGCCCGGCTGTGTGCCCGCCCGGACGCGGCGGCGACGACCGACGTCGAGGCGTTGGACGCGGCGTACGGGGACGTGGGCGAGACGCGGGGGCACTACCCGGTCGGCGGTCCGGGTATGCACCCGTTCGACCACCATGTGCACGCGGTGGCGCCGGACACATCGCGGGACGACGGGACGAAGGGGCTCGCGGTCCTCTTCTGCGACCTGGACGGCTTCAAGTCGATCAACGACCGCTTCGGGCACCACACGGGTGACGTGGTGCTCATCGAGGTGGCCCGGCGGCTGAGCACCTGCGTCCGGGACGGGGACACCGTCGCCCGGCTCGGGGGTGACGAATTCGTCGTCCTCGCGGACGGCCTGGGCGCGGCGGACGCGGCTGACCTGGCCGTTCGCCTGCGAAATGCCATCATTCCGCCCATTCGGGTCGACGGGCGCGCGGTGCGCGTGGGAGCGAGTTTCGGCATCGGCTGGGCGGCCTGCGGGATGACCGCGGAAGAGGTGCTGCGCTCCGCCGACCAGCGGATGTACGTGGAGAAGCGGTCGCGGTCGAAGGTTCACCGCAGGGCCGGCTGACGTTCTTCCGCGCGTCCCCGCCCGGGTTGCCGCCGAGGTCCTAGTCCACTCTCGGCCTCGTCCATTCGAGGTAGGCTCGGCCGGTCGGCGACGGCTGGCGATATTCGGCGACGGCCGGCGACATGGTGAGGAGTGACCCAGGGATGGCCGGGAACAACGGCGCGAGCACACCCGAGGACGACGATCCGTTCGGCTACCTCTACGCGGACGGGCAGGCGGCCGGTGCGCAGCCGCCGGGGCAGGGCGGCTACGGCTACCCGGGTCCCGCCGCCCAGCCGGGTGTGCCCAGAACCTCGTACAACCAGGTGCGGACCGTCGGCGAGCGCCAGTACGGGCAGCAGGTGCCGCACCAGCAGGCGTACGGCTACCCGCCCCAGGCGCCCCAGGGCCAGTACGGTCAGCCCAGCCCGCAGTACGCGGCTCCCGAGACGTATCCCGGCGGCGCGGCCACCACGCAGGTGCCGCAGCAGGGCGGTCGCGGTGGCGGTTCCGGCAAGGGCGGTCCGAACACCAAGGGCCTGCTGATCGCGGCGGTCGCGGTGGTCGCGGTGGTGCTCATCGGCATCGGCGTGGCGCTGATGACGAGCGACGGCGACAAGGACAAGAAGGCCGAGGCGAACTCCTCGCAGGAGCCCGGCTCGAAGGTCGAGGAGTCCCCCGCACCGGAGACGTCCCCCTCCTCCTCGGCCCCGGCGGAGCTGCCGGAGCAGGACGCGGCCTCGCTGCACCTGGGCGGCACGGCGCAGCTCGACAACTCCGTGAAGGGCGCCAAGAGCGCGAACGGGCAGTACATCAACCTCAATGAGGTGGGCCGTTCCGCGACCTGGACGGTGGAGGTGCCGGAGGCCGGTGAGTACACGCTGTTCGTGACGTACGGCGTACCGGGCAAGGACGCCAAGACCTCGCTGACGGTCAACCAGGAGGCGCCGCGCTCCATCAACATGAAGAACTTCGCCAACGCCCCTGAGGGCGATCTGGAGAAGGGCTGGACGAAGACGTACGCCTACGTCAACCTCGTCAAGGGCCAGAACACGCTGATGATCTCGTGCAACGAGGGTGATCAGTGCGACGCCAACCTGGACCAGCTGTCGCTGGAGGCCGGTCACCAGACCCGCTGACCGGTGCCTCGCGCCTTCCGGCCCCCTCGCTTCCGAGCGAGGGGGCCGGTGCGTTTCCCGGGCCCGCTCAGCCCATCAGGGCGAGGAAGGCGGCGACCGTCGCGGCCATGGCCTCGCGGCCGGGGGCGATGTACTTGCGGGGGTCGACGCCCGTGGTGTTCTCGGCCAGGTGGGCGCGGACGGCGCCGGTGAACGCGGTGTTCAGGGCGGTGCCGACGTTGATCTTGACCATGCCGGAGGCGGCGACGGCCTGGCGGATCTCGTCGTCCGGCACCCCGCTGGAGCCGTGCAGGACGAGCGGGACGGGGACGGCGGCGCGGAGGCGGCCGATCAGCTCGTGGTCGAGGGCGGCGGTGCGCTCGGTCATGGCGTGCGAGGAGCCGACCGCGACGGCGAGGGCGTCCACGCCGGTCGCGGCGACGTACGCGGCGGCCTCGTCCGGGTCGGTGCGGACGCCGGGGGCGTGGGCATCGAGCGGGGCCTCGCCCTCCTTGCCGCCGACCTTGCCGAGCTCGGCCTCGATCCAGATGCCGCGTTCGTGGCCCCAGGCGACGGCCTCGGCGGTGGCCCGGACGTTGTCCGCGTAACCGAGCTTGGACGCGTCGAACATCACGGAGCCGAAGCCCTCGTCGTGGGCCTGGTGGAGCAGGTCCACGGACTCGACGTGGTCGAGGTGCAGGGCGAGTGGTGCGGAGGAGGTCCGGGCGACGGCGGCGGCGGCCGCGGCTATGGCGGTGAGCCGGCCGCCGTGGAACTTCACGGCGTTCTCGGAGACCTGGAGGATGGCGGGCGCGCCGGCCCGTTCGGCGCCGGTGGCGATGGCCTCCGCGTGTTCCAGGGTGATGACGTTGAAGGCGGCGATCCCGCGTCCCCGGGCCTGGGCGGCGGAGACGAGTTCACCGGTGCTGACGAGCGGCATTGCTGACCTCTGTTTGTTTCTCCGGGCCCGGCGGGCGGGCCCGGTGCGGGGCGGGCGCGGCGCTCAGGCCGCCCCCGCTGCGTGTTCCTCGATGGCGACGCGCGGCAGCAGCTCCTCGTACGCCGTGCGGTCGAAGTCGCCCGCGGTGGGGGCCAGCACGGTCGCCGTCGACAGTGCCACCGCCCGGCGCAGCCGGTCCGGCCAGCTCAGGGACTCCACGAGGCCGGAGAGCAGCCCGGCCACCGCGGAGTCGCCCGCTCCGGTCGGGTTGCCCTTGACGGGCGCGGGCGGCGAGGCCCGCCAGACGCCCTCCGGGGTGACGGCGAGCATGCCGTCCGGGCCGAGCGAGGCGATGACGCCGTGGGCGCCGCGGCGGCGGGCGTCGCGGGTGGCGCGCAGGGGCTCGCGGGAGCCGGTGAGCTGGGCGAGCTCGTCGGCGTTCGGCTTGATCAGGTCGGGGCGGGCGGCGATGCCCCGGCGCAGCGGTTCGCCGCTGGTGTCCAGGAGGACGGGGACGCCGGCGGTGCGGGCGAGCCGGACGAGTTCGCCGTACGCTCCGACGTGGATGCCGGGCGGGAGGCTCCCGCACAGGGCGACGGCGTCGGCGGTCTTCAGCAGACCGGCGTACGCGTCGAGGAGGGCGGCCCATTCGCCGGCGGTGACGTGCGGTCCCGCCTCGTTGAACTGGGTGGTGTCGCCGGTGGCCGTGTCGGCCACGGCGAGGGTGCGGCGGGTGTCGCCGGAGACGGGGACGAGCGCGTCGGTGAGGGTGCCGCTCTGCCGGGGGAGCGCGGCGAGCAGGTCGCGCAGAACGGCCCCGGTGGCCCCGCCGGCGAAGCCGGTGACGACGGTGTCGTGGCCGAGGGAGGTGAGGACGCGGGCGACGTTGAGGCCCTTGCCGCCGGGGCGCTCGGAGAGATCGGTGACCCGGTGGCTGGAGTGCGGTACGAGGGCGGGGACGGAGTAGGTGAGGTCGAGTGCCGTGTTCAGCGTGACCGTGAGGATCACCGCGGCCGCCCTTTCGCGTTCGTTCCGTGCTGCGCGCTGTTTTCCCTGCCGGAACGCGCTTTCCGTGCTGGTTTCCCAGGCGATCATGCCAAAGAGGGGGCGGTCGGCCCAGACCTCGGGGCCAACCGCCGTCTCTTCGTTACGTGCGGGTCAGCGCGTCGCGGCCTCGGGGCGGACGATCCACTCGCCCTTGCGCATGACGCCCTTGAGCCGGAAGTCCTCGTCCAGGACGACCAGGTCGGCGTCCTTGCCGGGCTCCAGCGAGCCGACCTTGTCGTACACCCCGAGGAGCCGCGCCGGGTTGGCGGAGATGGACGTGACGACGTCCTCGACGGGGATGCGGTCGATGGTCACGGCGCGGTGGAAGGCGGTGTCCAGGGTGAGGGTGGAGCCGGCGATGGAGTTGCCCTCGACCAGCCGGGCGACGCCGTTCTCGACGTTCACGGCGAGCGGGCCGAGCTGGTAGCGGCCGTCCCCGAAGCCGGCCGCGTCCATGGCGTCGGTGATGAGGGCGACGCGGTCGGCGCCCGCGTGGTGGTAGGCCAGTTCGAGCGCGGCCGGGTGCAGGTGCGTGCCGTCGTTGATCAGCTCGACGGTGATCCGCTCGTCCTCCAGGAGGGCGGCGATCGGGCCGGGCGCGCGGTGCCCGATGCCAGGCATCGCGTTGTAGAGGTGCGTGGCGACGGTGGCGCCGGCGTCGATCGCCTCGACGGTCTGCTCGTACGTGGCGTCGGTGTGGCCGATGGCCGCGATGACGCCGTGCTCGGCGAGCAGCCGTACCGACTCGATGCCGCCGGGCAGCTCGGTGGCGAGGGTGAACATCTTCGCGGTGCCGCGCGCGGCGTCCATCAGCTTGCGGACCTCGGCCGGGTCCGGGTGGCGCAGCAGGGCCTCGCTGTGGGCGCCCTTGCGGCAGGGGGAGATGAAGGGGCCCTCGAAGTGGATGCCGGCGAGGTCGCCCTGTTCGACCAGTTCGGAGAGGACGCCGGCGCGCTCGGCGAGGAAGTCCATCTCACCGGTGACCGTGGAGGCGACGAGGGTGGTGGTGCCGTGCTCGCGGTGGGTGCGGACGCCGGTCAGGACCTCGTCCACGGTGCCGGAGGTGAAGGAGGCGCCGCCGCCGCCGTGGTTGTGCATGTCCACGAAGCCGGGGACGATCCAGTGGCCGGAGAGGTCCAGGACCGGGGCGTTCTCGGCCTGGGTGCCGGAGATGCGGGTGCCTTCGACGGTCACCCGGCCGTCCTCGACGGTGCCGGTGGGCAGTACCACCCGGGCCCCTGCGAGAACGGTGCTGTCTGCGCGTCCGGCCATCAGGCGGATACCTCCGTGGAGAGTAGATCCCAGGCGAGCAGCCCTGCGCCCAGGCATCCGGCGGTGTCCCCGAGGGCCGCCGGGACGATGTGGGGCAGCTTCTGGAACGTGACGCGTTCCTCGACGGCCGCACGGAGTGGTGTGAACAAGGTTTCCCCGGCCTCGGCGAGCCCGCCACCGATGATGAGCGTGCGCGGGTCCAGCAGGGTGAGCGCGGTGACGAGTCCGGCGGCGAGCGCGTCGACGGCGTTCTGCCAGACCTCGGCGGCCTTCGGGTCGCCGGATTCGACGGCCTTGGCGCAGTCGGCGGCGTCCGCCTTCGGGTCGCCGGACGCGGCCGCCCAGGCGCGGCTGACGGCGGAGGCGGAGGCCAGGGTCTCCAGGCAGCCGCGCTGGCCGCAGCCGCAGTCCGGGCCGTCCGGCCGGATCACGATGTGGCCGATCTCGCCCGCGTAGCCGTGGGCGCCCTCCTCGATCGCGCCGGCGATGCCGATGGCTCCGGCGATCCCGGTGCCGAGCGGGATGAAGAGGAAGCGGTCGGCGCCCTGGCCGGCGCCGATCCGGCCCTCGGCGAGCCCGCCGGTGCGGACGTCGTGGCCGAGCGCCACGGGCACGCCGCCGAGCCGTTCGCCGAGCAGTTGCCGCATGGGTACGTCGCGCCAGCCCAGGTTCGCCGCGTAGACGGCGATCCCCTTCTCCGCGTCGACGATGCCGGGCACGGCGACACCGGCCGCGAGGGCGCTCTCGCCGAAGTGCTCCTCGCCGTACGCGCGCAGGTCGGCGGCGAAGGCGAGGATCGACTCCACGACGGCGTCGGGGCCACGCTCTCTGCCGGTCGCGCGTCGCGCCTCGTGGAGCAGGGCGCCGTCGGCCCCGACCAGTGCGGCCTTCATTCCGGTGCCGCCCACATCGAGGGCGATGACGTGTTTCACGTGGAACAGTTTCGCCCGAGCGACCCCAAAAGGTCTAGTCCACTAGTGCTGTTTGTTGCGCATCCATACAAAATCCCGGTACCGGTTACGGGGAAGGGCCCGGTTTGTCGAGAAGGCCGCCCGGGAAGGGCCCGGCGCCTGCCCGATCCCGGGCCCGGGAAGGCGCTACTCCGGCAGGATCACGCTGCGCGAGAGGTTGCGGGGGTGGTCGGGGTCGTACCCCTTCGACTCGGCCAGGACCACCGCGAGCCGCTGTGCGCGGATCAGGTCGGCCATCGGGTCCGCCGCCCCATTGGCGACGAGCGTCCCGCCGACCGCCGCGACCTCGCCGGCCAGCCCCTCGGGCAGGGCGCCGAAGACCCAGGCCACCCGGTTCGGACCGGTGATCGCGATCGGGCCGTGGCGGTACTCCATCGCCGGGTACGACTCGGTCCAGGCGCCGGCCGCCTCGCGCATCTTCAGCCCGGCCTCCTGGGCGAGACCGTAGGTCCAGCCGCGCCCCAGGAACGTCCACTGCTCGGCCGCGACCACCGCCTCGTCCAGCGGCTCGGTCACCGCGAGCTCCGCGTCGACCGCCGCCTCGGCGACCGTCTTCACGCCCGCCGGAAGCGGACCGGCCGCCTCCAGGCCCGCCCGCAGGAAGGCGAGCGCGGTCGTCGCGAACCGGGTCTGGACCACTGACTCCTCGTCCGCCCAGTCCAGCACCGCGACCGCGTCGGCGGCCTCCATGACGGGCGTCTTCGGATCGCCGGTCAGCGCGACGGTCGCGGTCCTCCCGCGCAGCTCGCGCAGGAGCGCCAGCACCTCGCTCGTCGTACCGGAGCGGGTGATCGCGACCACCCGGTCGTACGGCCGCCCCACCGGGAACTCCGAGGAGGCGTACGCGTCCGTCTCGCCCTGCCCCGCGGCCTCCCGCAGGGCCGCGTACGCGATGGCCATGAACCACGAGGTGCCGCATCCCGTGACGGCGACGCGCTCGCCCGGCTTCGGCAGTCCCTCGAACTCCGCGCCCGCCTGCGCGGCACGCCGCCAGCAGCTGGGCTGGGTGGCAATCTCAGATGCGGTACGCGACATGCGGAGCGGCTCCTCGGGCTGGGCGGGTCGGACGTGACGGGGTGGACCCGTACGAGAACTGACGTACCGTCGATTAAAGGTCTGGACCAATAAGACCCGTACGTCGAGACCTACTTAGCAGTCGCCGCAGGCCCCGTGCAATGCTGCTGCGTTGTGGAAGCGATACCTCCGTGGTGTAGACCTCTATGCCGGTGGCGGGGAAAATCGCAGCTCACCCGGAGTGCCCCGCGCGGATGCGGGAGCCGCGGGCAGTGCGATCGACGAGGATGGACTGAGCTGTGCAGCGGCGTTACTTGGGACTGACGGCGGCTGTCGCCGTACTGGGGATGACGGCGACGCTGTCGGGCTGCGGCGCGGACAGCGGCCCCGGCGATGTGACGCTGAAGCTGGTCGCGGCCGACTACGGCACGAGCGAGGCGAACAAGTCCGACAAGTACTGGGACGGCATCGCCCGCAGCTTCGAGGCGTCCCACCCCGGCATCAAGGTCGACGTGACCGTCCTGCCCTGGACCGACGTCGACCGCGAGGTCGCCAAGATGGTCAAGGAGGGCAAGGCCCCCGACATCGCGCAGATCGGCGCCTACGCGGACTACGCGAAGGCCGGGAAGCTCTACTCCGCCGACGAGATGCTGAGCATCCCGACCCAGGCCAACTTCCTGCCGAAGCTGATCGGAGCGGGCCAGGTCAACCGCATCCAGTACGGGCTGCCGTTCGTCGCCTCCACCCGCCTGCTCTTCTACAACAAGAAGCTCTTCTCGCAGGCCGGCCTGGACGCCCCCAGGACCTGGAGCGAGATAGCCTCCGACGCCGCCGCGCTCAAGCAGCGCGGGGTGTCCTACCCCATCGCACTGCCGCTCGGCCCGGAGGAGTCCCAGGCCGAGACCCTGATGTGGATGCTCAGCGGGGGCGGCGGCTACACCGACGAGGTCGGCTCGTACAACATCGCCTCCGAGGAGAACATCAAGACGTTCGACTGGCTGAAGTCGAACCTCGTGGACAAGGGCCTCGTCGGCCCGGTCGCCCCCGGCAAGCTGAACCGCGCCAAGGCGTTCGAGGAGTTCTCGAAGGGGAAGGTCGGCATGCTCAACGGCCACCCCACGCTGATGGAGGAGGCGCAGAAGGAGGGCGTCGAGGTCGGCATGGTGCCGCTGCCCGGCGAGCACGGCCCCACCGAAGGATCGATGGGCGTCGCCGACTGGATCATGGGCTTCAAGCAGAACGATCACCGGGTCGAGATCGGCAAGTTCTTCGACTTCCTGTTCACCGACAAGAACGTGATCGAGTTCGCCGACATGTACGACATGCTGCCGGTCACGGGCAGCGCGTCCGCGGCGATGGAGGACGACGCCAAGTACAAGCCGCTGCACCAGTTCCTGGCGGCGCTGCCGGAGTCGGAGTTCTACCCGTTCGGCAAGACGTCCTGGGCGGCGGCGAGCGAGTCGATCAAGGAGAACATCGGCAAGACGGTGCAGCCGGGGGCGAACCCGCAGAGCGTGCTGGAGCGGATTTCGCGGGATGCGACGCAGGCGGAGGCGGCGGAGTAGCCTCCGCGTTCCGCGGGGGCGGGGCGCGCCATATATTGGCTGATATGACCGCCCACCCCCCGAACGGCCCTGCCGAGTCCGCGCCGCTGTCCGACCGTGATCGCGCGGTGCTGGCGGTGGAGCGGCAGTCGTGGGCGGGGGCGGGGGCGAAGGAGCGGGCGATCCGGGAGCGGCTGAGGCTGTCGCCGACCCGGTACTACCAACTGCTGAACGCGTTGCTGGACGATCGGCGGGCGCTGGAGGAGGACCCGGTGACGGTGAATCGCCTTCGGCGCGTCCGGGATGCCCGCCGGGGGAGGCGCTAGCGGGGCGCCTGCGGCGGGCCAGTTCCCCACCCCGCCCCTTCCCGAAACCGGGGCGCTGCCCCGGGCCCCGCTGCTCAAGCGCCGCAGGGGCTGGGTTTCGGGGCGCTGCCCCGGGCCCCGCTGCTCAAGCGCCGCAGGGGCTGGATTTCGGGGCTCCGCAGCGGGGGTACGGGGGCAGCGCCCCCGCGACAAAGGCGCGCGGCGATACGCTCACCGTATGGGCACCCCACAGACAACCGCAGGCCGTACCGGGCTGGAAGCCATCCTCGCCCGGCCCGCCGAGGCCCTCGTCGCGCTCGACTTCGACGGGACGCTGGCGGACATCGTGCCGGACCCGGAGCAGGCGCGGGCGCACCCCGGAGCCGTGGAGGCGCTCGCCGCCCTCGCGCCGAAGGTCGCGTCCGTGGCCGTGATCACCGGGCGCCCCGCCGACGTCGCCGTGCGGTACGCCGGGGTCGCCGGGGTCGCCGGGCTCGACCACCTCGTCGTGCTCGGGCACTACGGCGCCGAGCGCTGGGACGCCGTGACCGGGACCGTGCACGCCCCCGACCCGCACCCGGGCGTCGCGGCCGTGCGCGCCGAACTCCCCGACGTATTGACGGAGTCCGGGACCTGGACCGAGGACAAGGGCCACGCCCTCGCCGTGCACACCCGCCGCGCCGCCGATCCGCAGGCCGCGTTCGACGCGCTGTGCGGGCCCCTCGGCGAGCTGGCCGCGCGCCACGGGCTGATCGTGGAGCCGGGGCGGCTGGTCCTGGAGTTGCGCCCGCCGGGCATGGACAAGGGCGTCGCGCTCACCGAGTACGTGCGCGAGATCGGCGCCACGTCCGTGCTGTACGCGGGCGACGACCTGGGCGACCTCGCCGCGTACGCGGCCGTGGAGAAGCTGCGCACGGACGAGGCGGACCCCGTCCCCGGCCTGCTCATCTGCAGCGGGAGCGGCGAGGTGCCGGAGCTCGCCGAGCGCGCCGACCTGTCCCTGCCGGGGCCGGGCGCGGTCGTGGACTACCTGCGCGCCCTGGCCGACCGGCTCGCCTAACCCCGCCGCAGCGCCTCCAGCTGGTCCAGGAACCACTGCTGCGGCGGCAGCGCGGTGGCCGCCTCGGCCAGACGTTCCGTGCGGGCGGCCCGTACGTCGTCCGGGAGCGTCAGCGCCCGGTGCAGCGCCTCGGCCGTGGCGGAGACGTCGTACGGGTTGACCGTGAAGGCGTGCTCGCCCAGCTCCTCGTACGCGCCGGCCTCCCGCGACAGGACCAGCGCGCAGCCCTCGTCGGAGACGACCGGGACCTCCTTGGCGACCAGGTTCATGCCGTCCCGGATCGGGTTGACGAGGGCGACGTCGGCCAGCCGGTACGCGGCGAGCGAGCGGGCGAAGTCGTCCTTGACGTGCAGGACGACCGGCGTCCAGCCCGCCGTGCCGTACGTCTTGTTGATCGCGTCGGCGACCTGCTGGACCTCCGCGGTGTACTCCCGGTAGACCGCGAGGTCCTGGCGCGAGGGGTAGGCGAAGGCGACGTGCACGACGCGTTCGCGCCACTCGGGGTGTTCGTCCAGCAGGGTGCGGTAGGCGTGGAGGCCCCGGACGATGTTCTTGGACAGCTCCGTGCGGTCGACCCGGACGACCGTCTTCCGGTCCGGCCCGATCTGCTCGCGCAGGGCGGCCATCCGCTCGTCCACGTCCGCCTCGTGCGCGCGGCTCCGCAGGAATCCGGCGTCGGCGCCCAGGCCGTGGACACCGATGCGGGTGCGGCCGGTGCCGCCCAGGATCTCCGTGCAGCAGCCGATGAAGGCGTCCGCCCAGCGGCGGGTCAGGAAGGCGGCGCGGTCGGCGCCGAGGATGCCGCGCAGCAGCTGCTCGGCGATGTCGTCGGGGAGCAGCCGGAAGTAGTCGACGGGCGCCCACGGGGTGTGCGAGAAGTGGCCGATCCGCAGGTCGGGGCGCAGCTCGCGGAGCATGCCGGGGACCAGCGAGAGGTGGTAGTCCTGCACGAGGACGGCCGCGCCCTCGCCCGCCTCCTCGGCCAGCGCTTCGGCGAAGGCGCGGTTGTACGCCTCGAAGGAGGCCCACTGCCTGCGGAACTCCGCGTCGAAGACGGGCTCGACGGGCGTCTGGTACAGCATGTGGTGGACGAACCACAGCACGGAGTTGGCGATGCCGTTGTACGCGTCGGCGTGCACCCCGGCGTCGATGTCGAGCATCCGGACGCCCGGCTCGCCGACCCCTCGGCGCACCGCCTCCCGGTCGCCGTCGCCGAGGGCGGCGCAGACCCACATCTTGTCGTCCACGGCGCTGAGGCCGGAGACGAGTCCGCCTCCGCCCCGTTTCGCTTCGAGGGTGCCGTCGTCGCCCAGGGCGTACGAGACGGGGCCGCGGTTGGACGCGACGAGAACCTGGGCAGCGGGCTGGGGGGCGTGCTCGGAGACCATGGCCGGAATCTAGCCCGAACCCGATCCGCCCAAACGTACGAAGTCGGACGGGATGCAGTCGCGATCAGGCCGCGCGGCGTGCCAGGTACTCCTCGATCTCGCACATGGGCGGCCTCTCCTGCGTGTCCACCGGGTAGGTGCGCGGAACGAACCCGTCCGGTCCCCGTTCGAACTGGGTCAGCGAGGGGCGCACCAGATGACCCCGGGAGAGCCGCACCTGCGCGGTGCGGTAGATCGCGGCGGCCATCCGGCCGAGCGCCTGGCCGTCCTGGTGGCGGTGGACGCGGACGCCGACGTCCACCTGGGCGAGGGCGTCGAGGCCCACGGTGTGCAGCGCGTCCACGAGCAGGCCGAGCTCGACCCCGTAACCGACCGGGAACGGCAGCCGCTCCAGGAGCGAGCGGCGTACGGCGTACTCGCCGCCCAGCGGCTGGACGAAGCCCGCGAGGAGCGGCCAGTGCAGATTCAGCAGGGGGCGGGCCACCAGCTCGGTGACGCGGCCGCCCTGGCCGGCCACCGTGCCGAGCGGCCGGTCGTACATCGCCTTGACGAACTGCACCTCGGGGTGGGCCAGCAGCGGGCCGACGATGCCGGAGACGAAGTCGGCCGAGAAGTCCTTCAGGTCCGCGTCGATGAAGCACAGGATGTCGCCGCTGGTCACGAGGAGCGACCGCCACAGCACCTCGCCCTTGCCGGGGACGGCGGGGAGGCGGGGCAGGATCGCGTCGCGGTGGACGACGCGGGCGCCCGCGCGGCGGGCGACCTCGGCGGTGGCGTCCGTGGAGCCCGAGTCGATCACGACCAGTTCGTCCACCAGCGGAACGCGCTCCATCAGCTCGCGCCGGATCGTCGCGACGATGTCCCCGACGGTCGCGGCCTCGTTGAGGGCCGGTAGAACGACACTGACGCCCGTACCGTTCGCGGCGGCCCGCACGCTCGCCGGCGGGTGGTCGGCGGCTGACCAGGAACGCCTGGTCAGCCAGCTTTCGACCTCTTCGAGCACGGTCGATACTCCCTGTATGTGATCCATCTCGCGGTACGGACGGCTATCTCACCCGTCCGCTCCTTCGGTTACAGTCTTGAACAACGCGGACGGCCATCGCATGCCGGGGTCGGTCCGCCGACAAATGCGCGGATCCATGATCCGTCGCCACAGCGCTCATCCAGAGGGACAGAGGGAACGGCCCGTTGAAGTCCCGGCAACCCTCCTGCCGACCGCGAGGTCAGGTGGGGAAGGTGCCAATTCCGTCTCGCGGCGAAACGCGCCGTGAGGAAGATGAGGAGAAAGGGCCTCGCCATCATGGCTGTTGAGACTGTCGCAGCACCCACCGAATCTTCCGTGGACCTCGGTCCCGCAGCGGCCCTTTCCTGCCGCGAATGCGGTGAACGGTTCGCACTCGGTCCCATTTTCGCCTGCGCGTCCTGTTTCGGGCCGCTCGAAGTGGCGTACGACCTGCCGAGCGGCTCCCCCGACGAGCTGAAGAAGCGCATCGAGGCCGGCCCGAACAACATCTGGCGTTACGCGCCGCTGCTGCCGGTGCCCGCCGATGTGGCCGACAAGCCCAATCTCAACCCCGGCTTCACCAAGCTGGTCAAGGCCGACAACCTCGCCCGCGAGCTGGGTGTGACCGGCGGCCTGTACGTGAAGGACGACTCGGGCAATCCGACGCACTCCTTCAAGGACCGCGTCGTCGCGATCGCCGTCGAGGCCGCCCGCGCCTTCGGCTTCACCACGCTCTCCTGCTCCTCGACCGGCAACCTCGCCGGTGCGGTCGGCGCCGCCGCGTCCCGGGCGGGCCTGCGCTCCTGCGTGTTCATCCCGCACGACCTGGAGCAGGGCAAGGTCGTCATGGCCGCGGTGTACGGCGGTGAGCTGGTCGGCATCGAGGGCAACTACGACGACGTCAACCGCTTCTGCTCCGAGCTCATCGGCGACCCGCTGGGCGAGGGCTGGGGCTTCGTCAACGTGAACCTGCGTCCGTACTACGGCGAGGGCTCCAAGACGCTGGCGTACGAGATCTGCGAGCAGCTCGGCTGGCGGCTGCCCGACCAGATCGTCATCCCGATCGCGTCCGGCTCGCAGCTCACGAAGATCGACAAGGGCCTCCAGGAGCTGATCAAGCTCGGGCTGGTCGAGGACAAGCCCTACAAGATCTTCGGCGCCCAGGCCGAGGGCTGCTCCCCGGTCTCCACCGCCTTCAAGGCCGGTCACGACGTGGTCCGCCCGCAGAAGCCGAACACGATCGCCAAGTCCCTCGCGATCGGCAATCCGGCCGACGGCCCGTACGTCCTGGACATCGCCCGCCGCACCGGCGGCGCCGTCGAGGACGTGAACGACGAGCAGGTCGTGGACGCGATCAAGCTGCTGGCCCGCACCGAGGGCATCTTCGCCGAGACGGCGGGCGGGGTGACGGTCGGCGTGACGAAGAAGCTGATCGAGGCCGGCCTGCTCGACCCGGCGCTCACCACCGTCGTCCTGAACACGGGTGACGGCCTCAAGACGCTGGACGCGGTGGCCGACACCTCACAGGCGACCGCCACGATCCGCCCGAGCCTGGACGCCTTCCGCGCCGCCGGACTCGCCACCAGCTGACCACCCGAGAATTCAGGAAGGCACCGCCATGAGCGTCAAGGTCCGCATTCCCACCATCCTCCGCACCTACACCGGCGGCCAGGCCGAGGTTCCGGCCGAGGGCGCGACCCTCTCCGAGGTCATCGCCTCGCTGGAGAAGGACCACCCGGGCATCGCCGCCCGCGTGCTGGACGACCAGGGCAAGCTCCGCCGCTTCGTCAACGTGTACGTCAACGACGACGACGTGCGCTTTGAAGGCGGCCTCGACGCGGCGACCCCGGACGGTGCCGGCGTCTCGATCATTCCCGCCGTGGCCGGCGGCTGCTGAGCCCACGGCTGCGTAGCGTCACCGCAATTGCCCCCTCCGCGAGAGAAGCGGAGGGGGCAATTCTGCATGGTTGAGCGGGGTAGAGTGTGGGAAGTCCCCTTCGCTGCCCGTGCCCCTCGCATATGAGAATGCGCCGCGCCACGATCAGAAGCAGCCAATGTGCCCGGCCCTCTTGTGCCATAAGTCGCCTTTGCCGGGCCCGACTTGCCCCGCAAGCTCATGAATTCCCCATATTCGGGCGATCGGTGCCGCCCAGAATTGTCGTCCAATTGACCTGTTGCAGAGGGCAGTTGGGCAGATACATTCAGCCGCGGTCGACGCGCTTCGGCGCACACACGTTACAGGGGAGTTAGGCATGGCTCAGGGCACCGTCAAGTGGTTCAACGCGGAGAAGGGGTACGGCTTCATCGCGG
The DNA here is from genome assembly GCF_040632905.1 of Streptomyces sp. NPDC016469. Lineage (NCBI taxonomy): Bacteria > Bacillati > Actinomycetota > Actinomycetes > Kitasatosporales > Streptomycetaceae > Streptomyces > Streptomyces sp. NPDC016469. Next base: position 11,864 of record NZ_JBEYCQ010000020.1, on the reverse strand, counting down.
TCGACGGTGGTGCGGATGTATTCGTCCACTACAGCGCGATCCAGATGGACGGGTACCGCACCCTCGAAGAAGGTCAGCGGGTCGAGTTCGAGATCTCGCAGGGCCAGAAGGGGCCGCAGGCGGACATGGTCAAGCTCGCCGTCGGCTGAGCCCGGCACGGCACGTCGGCCGCGACGCCACGCACGTACGAAGGGTCCGTACCTATAGGGGTACGGGCCCTTCGCGTGTCCGGGGCCGCCCGGGTGCCGCCCGGGGGTTGTCCACACTCCGGCCGGGGGGGCTTGCGCCCTCCCGTCGCCCGACCACCACCCCTCAAGGAGCCTTCGGCGCTTGCACTCGACGGGGTCGAGTGCTAATCATTGGGCTTAGCACTCTCCAGGTGAGAGTGACAGAATTTTGGACCGGGCCGGTGAGGCCCGCACGCCAGGCGGGGAAGGAACCGCAGGGCAGGCAGGCCGTCCGTCGCGGGCGCCACTCGGTCCGGAGCAATCCACCCCTGTCCGGGAGGACCACTTCACATGGCCAAGATCATCGCGTTCGACGAGGAGGCCCGGCGCGGTCTCGAGCGCGGCATGAACCAGCTCGCCGACGCCGTCAAGGTCACCCTTGGCCCCAAGGGTCGCAACGTCGTCCTCGAGAAGAAGTGGGGCGCCCCCACGATCACCAACGATGGTGTCTCCATCGCCAAGGAGATCGAGCTGGAGGACCCGTACGAGAAGATCGGTGCGGAGCTGGTCAAGGAGGTCGCCAAGAAGACGGACGACGTCGCCGGCGACGGTACGACCACCGCCACCGTTCTCGCCCAGGCGCTCGTCCGCGAGGGCCTGCGCAACGTGGCCGCGGGTGCGAACCCGATGGCTCTCAAGCGGGGCATCGAGAAGGCCGTCGAGGCCGTCTCCGCCGCCCTCCTGGAGCAGGCCAAGGACGTGGAGACCAAGGAGCAGATCGCTTCGACCGCCTCCATCTCCGCCGCCGACACCCAGATCGGCGAGCTCATCGCCGAGGCCATGGACAAGGTCGGCAAGGAAGGCGTCATCACCGTCGAGGAGTCCCAGACCTTCGGTCTGGAGCTGGAGCTCACCGAGGGTATGCGCTTCGACAAGGGCTACATCTCGGCGTACTTCGCCACCGACATGGAGCGCATGGAGTCGTCCCTGGACGACCCGTACATCCTCATCGTGAACTCCAAGGTCAGCAACGTGAAGGACCTCCTTCCGCTGCTGGAGAAGGTCATGCAGTCCGGCAAGCCGCTGCTGATCATCGCCGAGGACGTCGAGGGCGAGGCCCTGTCGACCCTGGTCGTCAACAAGATCCGCGGCACGTTCAAGTCCGTCGCCGTCAAGGCCCCGGGCTTCGGCGACCGCCGCAAGGCCATGCTCGGTGACATCGCCATCCTCACGGGCGGCACCGTCATCTCCGAGGAGGTCGGCCTCAAGCTGGAGAACGCCGGTCTCGACCTGCTCGGCCGCGCCCGCAAGGTCGTCATCACCAAGGACGAGACGACGATCGTCGACGGCGCCGGTGACAGCGACCAGGTCCAGGGCCGCGTCAACCAGATCCGTGCCGAGATCGAGAACTCCGACTCGGACTACGACCGCGAGAAGCTCCAGGAGCGCCTGGCGAAGCTGGCCGGCGGCGTGGCCGTCATCAAGGCCGGTGCCGCCACCGAGGTCGAGCTGAAGGAGCGCAAGCACCGCATCGAGGACGCGGTGCGCAACGCCAAGGCCGCCGTCGAGGAGGGCATCGTCGCCGGTGGTGGCGTGGCTCTGCTCCAGGCTTCGGCCGTCTTCGAGAAGCTGGAGCTCTCGGGTGACGAGGCGACCGGCGCCAACGCAGTCAAGCTCGCGCTCGAGGCCCCGCTGAAGCAGATCGCCGTCAACGGTGGTCTCGAGGGTGGCGTCGTCGTGGAGAAGGTGCGCAACCTGCCGATCGGTCACGGCCTCAACGCCGCGACCGGCGAGTACGTCGACATGATCGCCGAGGGCATTCTCGACCCGGCGAAGGTCACGCGCTCCGCCCTGCAGAACGCCGCGTCGATCGCCGCGCTGTTCCTCACCACCGAGGCCGTCATCGCCGACAAGCCGGAGAAGGCCGCCGCGGCCGCTCCGGGCGGCATGCCGGGCGGTGACATGGACTTCTGATCCTGACGGATCGGCGGTTCCAGCAGTTCCACGGCACCGGCCCCCGGGGATTCGTCCCCGGGGGCCGGTGTCTTTGCGCGTACGGGGTCAGCCCGCGTCGAGGCCGTCCACGAGACGGGTGAGGAAGCGGTCGAACATGGCGTCCGGAGTGACCGGCCGCCCGGCCGTCGCCAGGGCCTCCGCCAGTTCCGGATGGTTGCCGTCCGCCGCGACCTCCGCCAGATACCGCGCCTCGGCAGCGGCCCGGCCGGGGTCCTGGGCCACCTGTGTCTGGCCGACCTCGTAGCCCACCTGGGCCGCCACGAACGCGGTGAGCTGGGCGAAGACCTCCAGGCGCGCCGCCCCGTCGAGCCCGCTGGGCCGCAGGGCGGCCAGCGCGTGCTCCACGAAAGCCAGCGTGCGGGGGCCCAGGGACCGGCGGGTCTGCACGGCGGCGGGCAGCCAGGGGTGGCGGAGCATGTTCGCGCGCTGGTGGCGGCCGATGGTCTTCAGGTCGGCGCGCCAGTCGCCGGTGAGCGGGCCGGACGTGGGCAGTTCGCCGGAGACGTGGTCGATCATCAGGTCCAGCAGCGTCTCCTTGTCCGGGGCGTAGCTGTAGAGCGACATGACGCCGGCGCCCACTTCCGCGGCGACCCGCCGCATGGTGACCGCGTCGATGCCCTCGGCGTCCGCGACGACGACGGCGGCGGCCGTGATCGCCTCGCGGCTGAAGGCGGGTCTGCGCCCGCGCCGGGGCCGGTCCGGTTCCCGCCAGAGAACTCGCGGATCGATGCCTCCGGCACCTTCGGTGCGGGTCACGTGCTCTGCCTCTCTCACCCTGGTCGCCTCCGCGGTCCATCCAAGCATCCAGTATTCTCGTACTTAGTACGAGAATAGGGGTGCGGGGTTTGCCGCACCCCTGCGTGCCGTACCGATGGAGGCGAAGATGACCCGACCGACGCACGACGCCCACCCCCGGGCCGCATGGACCCCGTCGTCCGCGAAGCCGCCGCTCGCCTCCCGGCTGATGCGCGCCTCATGGCGCGGCCTGCCCGCCGCGCGCCACCAGGTGGGCGTGGAGCGCGGTCTGACGGTCCCCGCCGCAGACGGCAGCCCGCTGCTCACCGACCACTACTTCCCGCGCGCCGAGGGCGACTTCCCGACCCTCCTGGTCCGTACGCCGTACGGGCGGGGAGTGCCATGGTCCCCGCAGTACGGCCTCCTCTTCGCCGAGCAGGGCTTCCATGTGGTCCTGCAGAGCTGCCGGGGCACCGGCGGCTCTGGCGGCGACTTCCACCTCTGGCGCAACGAGCCCGCCGACGGCCTCGCGACGGTCGCCTGGCTGCGCGAACAGCCCTGGTTCGACGGCCGTCTGGGCACCGTCGGCCCCAGCTACCTCGGGTACGTCCAGTGGGCGCTGGCCCTCGATCCGCCGCCGGAGCTGAAGGCCATGGTGGTCCAGGTGGGGCTGCACGATCCGTACGCCCTCTTCCACACGGACGGCGTCCTCAACCTGGAGACCGCGCTCGCCGTGGGCGCCGGCATGACGTACCAGCACCGGGGCATGGGCGCGTTCGTCCGGGCGACCCTGCGCCTCCAGCGCCGGGTGCGCTCCGCCGTCACCGCGCGTCCGCTGCGCGGGGCGTACGCGGACGCGCTCGGCGGCGAGATCCCCTGGCTGGACGAGGTGATGGCCCACCCGGACGCGAGCGACCCGTACTGGCAGGGCGCGTCCCTGGCCGGGGCGGCGGACCGGGCGGCCGTGCCCACCGCCCTTGTCACCGGCTGGCACGACGCCCTCGTGGACCAGACCTTCGCGCAGTACGGCCGGCTGCGCCGGGCGGGCGGCGAGGCGTCCCTGCTGGTCGGCCCGTGGACGCACACCTCGGCGCTCCAGGCGGGCTGGGCCGAGGTGTTCACCGAATCCCTGGCCTGGCTCCGGGCCCACCTGTGCGACGACCCGTCCGGACTGCGCCCGACGCCGGTGCGTGTGCACGTGGGCGGCGCGGAGGCGGGCGCCCGGGACCTGGACGCGTGGCCTCCGGTCGCGGCCACGGCCTCCTGGTACCCGACCGCCGACGGCCACCTCACCCGCGAGGCGCCCTCGGACGCCGCCCCCGTCGCCTCCTTCCGCCACGACCCGGACGATCCGGTCCCCACGCTGGGCGGCGCGCTGCTCTCCCGTACGGCCGGGGCGCGGGACAACGCGTCGCTGGAGGCGCGCGGGGACGTCCTCACGTTCACCGGGCCCGCCCTGGCCGAACCCCTCACCGTCCTCGGCCCGGTCTCCGCCCGGATCAGCGCCGCCACGGACACGGGGCACGGCGAGGTGTTCGTCCGGCTGTGCGACGTGGACCCCGAGGGGCGCTCGGTCAACGTCTGCGACGGCCTGGCCCGGCTCCGCACCACGGGCACGGACCCGGTCCACGTCACGATCCCGATGACCGCCACCGCCCACCGCTTCGCCCCGGGCCACCGCATCCGCTGGCAGATCAGCCCCGGCCCCCACCCGCGCTTCGCGCTGAACCCGGGCACGGGAGAGGGCCGGGTCGACGCGACGGAGTTCGTACCCGTGCGGGTGACGGTGCACGCGGACTCGGAGTTGACGCTGCCGGTGGAGCCGACCGGGTAGGTGGAGGCGCGCCCCCGCGCGCCAGAGGTCAGTGGCGCCCGGCGCCCCTGGTCAGGGTCTTCAGGAGCGCCTGTGCCATGACCTCCTCGCCCTTGGCGTTGGGGTGGGCCGGAGCGGCGGGCGCCGCGGGGCTCAGCGGTTCGATCCACCGGTCGGCGGGCGCCTTGCACATGTCGTGGCCCACCGTCGGCCCGTAGGTGTCCACGTAGTCGGCCCGGTTCAGCAGCGCCACCGTGCGCAGCATCAGGTTGAGGCGCTTCTCCGTGTCCCGCAGGTAGGGGAAGTCCTTCGCGGCGAACGGGACCTGGGGGAAGCAGCCGGTGCCGTCCTCGGGAAGGAGGTCCGGGTAGCCGACGACGACCACGCGTGCGTGGGGAGCCTTGTGGTGCACCTCCCGCAGCACGCGGGCGATCTTGGGGGCCGTCCGGAGGATCTTCAGCGTCAACTGGTCGTACCCCTCGGCCCCGTAGTACTGCTGGCAGGGATTGCCGGCGAGGTCCTTGGCGCTGAGGGTCGCACAGGTGCCGATGATGGAGCCGAAGCCGACGTCGTTGCCGCCGATCTGTAGGGTCACGAGATCCGTGTCCTTCTTCACCGCGTCCAGCTGAGGCCCATTGGTGCCCTGGGCCTGCCACATCTCCGCGGTCGTCGCACCGCCGCAGCTCACGTCGGTGAACGAGGCGACGTGGCGCTCGCGCGCGGTGATCGACGGGTAGTTGTGGTCGGACCGGGCGCAGTTGGCGTCGACCTGTGTGGGTATCAGCGGGCCGGACGTGTAGGAGTCGCCCAGCGCCACGTAGGAGGTGCGGGGGGATCCGTGCGCGCCCCCTGTCGCGGCCGAGGCCGTGCCGGTGAAGCCGGCGGTGAGCGCGCAGCTGCTCAGCGCCGCCAGCGCGATGGCGGTACGTCGCTTGGATACGGCCCTGCCCGGACGCGTGCGGTGGATCATCGTGCCCTCCCCAGAAATGACGACAGTCCGCGGACGGGCAGCGGTGACCGGGGCGCACAGGGCGTCAGAAGGCACCCGGCCGCTCGGCGGCTCGTGCCCGGCGGACCCAACCTCCTCTGTATACCGGCCAGTAGACCGTGAGACCAGTGATCGGACTCAGTCCGAACAAAGGACTGGGCCCTGGTCTCGTATAGCTACGACGAGAGGACGGGTAGCTCAGCGTCATTCCAGGGCTTCCGCTTCCGTGCGGGGCTCGGGGACCGCCGCGCCACTCTTTGCTCGGGTGGGGTTACCCCTTAGGGCAGATACCCGGGGGGGTATTTGTAGTGGGGAGGGATCCGGCTCCGGATCCCTCCCCTTCGTCGTGTGGTTCAGCGGCTGCGCAGTGCGGCCAGCGTGTTGTCGAGGTCGGCGGCGCGGGGGCGGTTGTGGGGGAGCTTGGCGAGCATGGCGGCCATGCCGCAGGTGTTGGTCAGGGCGGAGAAGACCAGACCGGCCGCGATGCCGGCGGAGATGAGCTGGAAGGCGGGGTGGACTACGAGCCCGAGCAGCAGGCCGAGCAGCACGGTCACTCCTGCGGTGAGCCTCACCTGCCGCTCCATTCCCCAGGTGGCGCGGGAGGCACCCTGGGGGCGGTGGAGCTCGTGGCCGTCGGCTGCCCAGGCGCCGGTGCCTCCCGACAGGGTGGCGGCGGTGATGCCGTTCTCCGCGAGGATCTTGCAGGCGTTCTCGGAGCGTGCGCCGGAGGCGCAGACGACCAGGACGTCGCCGCGGCCGGTGGCGTGACGGATGTCGGGCAGCGCGCGCTGGATCTGGTCGAGGGGGATGTTGAGCGCGCCGGGGAGATGGCCGCCGGCGTACTCACCCGGGGTGCGCACGTCGATGATGGTCAGTTCGTGCAGGCGGCTGCGCGCCTCGTCGGTGGCGAGGACTGTGGGGGTGGTCATGGCAATGTCCTTACGGTTCGGAAGTCGTGGTGGAGCGTGATCCGACGAAAGCGGGCCGGAGGCGGTCCTGGGATGCGCGGTGGGCCGGAGGAGTTCTCCCGCCTCCCTGGTCCGAGCCGTTGGCGGCCGTCGTGTTCAGGTGATCGCGTCGACGAGCATGAAGGCCGCTACCGCCAGCAGGACGCAGGCGAAGACCTTCTGAAGGGTGGTGCCGGAGATCTTCGTCCCGAGTCGTTTGCCGTCCCAGGCGCCGAGGATCGCGGCTCCGGTGAAGGGGCCGATGATCTCCCAGTGGAGCCCGCCGGTGGTGCCGGTGCGTGCGGCGAGCGCGGCGAGTGAGTTCACTGTGATGACGAGCAGGCTGGTGCCCACCGCTCGCCGCATGGTCAGGCCCAGGACGCTCACCAGGGCGGGCACGGCGAGGAATCCCCCGCCGACGCCCAGAAAGCCCGTCACGGCGCCGAGTCCGGCACCGGCACCGGCCGCCTTGCCGGGACGGATCCGGTCCGGCGGCTCGGACGCGGAGGGCCGCAGCATGCGCAGGGCAGCCAGCGCGGCGATGAGCGCAAACGCTGCCGTCAGTACCGCTTCGGGCAGGCTCCCGGCGACAGCGCCGGCGAGGAAGGCGGGGACGATGCCCGCTGCGGCGAACAGGGCCCCTGTCTTCCAAGCCACGTTCCCGTCCCGGGTGTGGGCGTACAGGGCGGTGGCGGAGGTGGCGGTGACGATGATCAGGCCGGCGGTGGTGGCGGCGGCCGGGGTGAAGCCGAGCAGGTAGATCAGTGCCGGCACGGCAAGGACGCTGCCACCGCCGCCGAGGGCTCCGAGGGCGAGACCGACGACGGCCCCGGCGATGAGGGCGAGAACGAGTACGGTCACGCTATCCGGCCGCTGTTCCCGCGTTCGTCGACGACCGGGTGCCCGGCGGCGGCCCACGCGTTCATGCCGCCCTCGACGTCCACCGCCTGCGCTCCGCGCTCGGTGAGGAGCTTCGCCGCCTGCTGGGAGCGGTGACCGCTGCGGCAGATCACCACCAGCGGACGCCCCTCGGCCTCGGCGGGCAGGGCGGCGCCGGCGACCAGTTTCGTCAGCGGTACGTGGACGGCGCCCGGGGCGTGGCCCGCGGTCCATTCGGGCTTCTCACGGACATCCAGCAGGACAGCGTCAGGCCGGTCGCCGCTGGTACGACTGCGTGCCCCATCGACCGTGACACGGGGCCCGTTTCGGCGAAAGAGGAACATCACACGCTTACTTCCTTGCGGGGAGAACGGTCGGACATCAGCCGGAGGCCAGGGACAGCCCGGCATCCGCCGCGGCGTCGAAACCGTCATCGACGGCGACCACGTCGCGGCCGGCGGCATCCAGCAGGGAGGCGGCGATCGCCGCGCGCATCCCGCCGGCGCAGTGCACCCACACCGTGCCGTGCGGCACCTCGCCGATGCGGTCGTGCAGATCGTGGACCGGGATGTGGACCGAGCCGTCGATGTAGCCGCCCGCCCGCTCGGAGTCCCGGCGCACGTCCAGGACGACCACGTCATCGCCGCGGTCGCGCGCGTGGGCGAGGTCGGCGAAGCGGGCCCGCGGGAACGAAGCGAGCTGCTCGCCCTCACCGACCCAGGTGGCGGGGTCGCCGGTGGCGGCGGCGGCCGGGCGGTCGATGCCGACCCGGGCCAGCTCCCGCTGCGCGTCGGCGATCTGCGCGGGGGTGTCGGCGAGTAGGGTGACGGGCTTGCCCCACGGGATCAGCCAGGCGAGGTAGGTGGCGAGCTTGCCCTCGCCCTCGAAGTTGAACGACCCGGCCACATGCCCCTCGGCAAAGGCCAGGCGGCTGCGCAGGTCCACCACCCACTCACCCGCCGCCAGCCTGGAGGCGATCTCGCCCGCGTCCGCACGCCGTGGCGGGGTCAGGTCGACGGGGGCGGGGCCCGCGGCGTTGGCCGGGCCCATGTGCGCGTAGTAGGCGGGCACGTCCTCCAGCCCGGCAAGCATCCGCTGAACGAAGGTGTCCACGTCCAGGGTGAGCGCGTCGTTGCTGGTGCGTTCCCTGCCTATCGTGGTCGCGTCCCCCTCTGACTGGGCGGAGGAGCAGAAGCTGCCGAACCCGTGGGTGGGCAGTACCGGCACCTCGTCGTCCAGCTCGGCGGCCAGGCGGCGGGCGGAGGCGTGCTGGGCCCGGGCCAGCTGCTCGGTCAGCCTTGGTTCGACCAGGTCGGGGCGGCCCACCGTGCCGATCAGCAGCGATCCGCCGGTGAACGCCGCCACGCCACGCCCGTCCTCTTCCAGGACGTAGGAGGTGTGGTGCGGGGTGTGCCCAGGGGTCGCGATCGCCCGCAGCACCAGATTCTCGTCCACGTCCACGGTGTCGCCGTCGGCGACCGGGGTGCGGGCGAAGGACACGTGCGCCGCCGCGGGCACCAGGTACTGGGCGCCGGTGACGCGGGCCAGCTCCAGGCCGCCGGTGACGTAGTCGTTGTGCACGTGGGTCTCCGCCACGTACGCAATGCGCACCCCGCGCCGGGCGGCGGCGGCGATCACCTGGTCGATGTCGCGCGGCGGATCGACGACCACCGCGGCCGCGGCCCCGCCGGCCAGGTAGCTGCGATTGCCAAGCCCCTCGAACTCCAGGGTGTCAACGAAGAACACGACTACGACTCCTCTCGAACGATGTACCCCGGGGGGTATCTGTCACTCACCCTAACAGGGGTACCCCCGGGGGTATTCCTGGCCTCTGCCTGCCCCGAAAACCGCGGGTGCGGCAGCTCCCACTGCGGCGGGTACCCCCCGAGGTGTCGAGGGACCTGGCTTTGCGCGGGGCACCTCGCCGCCCCTTGCGCTCACTGCGCAAAAAGCCGACCCAGTCATGCATCTACGCTTCACGTGCTCGGAAAATTCATGCACGGAGCTTGTGTGCGGGCAGGCGCCCGCCCTACTGTCGCCTCACCCACGACGGCGGCGATTCCCCACGCGCGCTTGGCCGTTGGCACCCAGGACTCAGAGAAACGGGCATGCGATGTCACGGAAGTTCGCCGTTGTCGCGGCGGCGGTGCGAAGACCGCGTCGGGCCGGGCTGTACGCGTCCACGGTCGCCTCGGTGACCGCGGCCGCCGTCGGGTTCGGGGTGCTGGCCGGTGCCCCCGCGCTCGCCGGGCCCCGGCCCGCCGCCGTTCCGGCCCCGGCCGTCACGCGCGCCGCCCTCGATCCCGCGCTGGTGCAGGGCCGGGGCGCGAAGGTGGCGTTCGCGGAGCAGGAGGCCGAGAACGCGGTGACCGACGGGACCGTGATCGGGCCGGACCGGGACGCGTACACGCTGCCGTCCGAGGCGTCGGGGCGTCAGGCGGTCGAGCTGGCGCCCGGGCAGCATGTGGAGTTCACGCTTCCGGCGGCGGCCAACGCCATCACCGTGCGCTACAGCATCCCGGACGCGCCGGGCGGCGGCGGGATCACGGCTCCGCTCGACGTCTCGGTGAACGGCCACAAGCGGTCCACGATGACGCTGACCTCGCGGTACTCCTGGCTGTACAACCAGTACCCGTTCTCCAACGACCCGGGGGCCGGGCTCCTCCACCCCGACTGGTGGATCACCGAGTGCGGCTGCGTGCCCGCCGACACGACGCCCGCCCCGGTCGTGGACAAGCCGTTCCGGCCCAGCCACTTCTACGACGAGCAGCGCCTCCTGCTCGGCCGTACGTACCGCGCGGGCGACACCGTACGGCTGACCGTGCCGGCCGGGAGCCGGGCCGCGTGGACGGCGATCGACCTGCTGGACTCCGAGCGCGTCGGGCTGCCGCACGTCGAACCGCTCGCCGCCGACGTCCTCGCGTTCGGCGCGGACCCGACCGGGCGGCGGGACGCGGCGGGGGCGATCGAGAAGGCGATCGCGTTCGCCCGGCGCGCCCAGCTGAAGGTGTACATCCCGCCGGGGACGTACCGGGTGGACCGGCACATCCTCGTGGACGACGTCACGATCGTCGGCGCGGGCAACTGGTACACGAAGATCAAGGGCCGTGAGGTCGCGCTCGCCGAGCCCGCCGCCGACGGGTCCACGCACACCGGCGCCGGCTTCTACGGGAAGTCCGCGGCCGAGGGCGGCAGCCGCAACGTGCATCTGTCCGGCTTCGCCATCGAGGGCGACGTGCGCGAGCGCATCGACACCGACCAGGTCAACGCGATCGGCGGCGCGATGAGCGATTCGACCATCAAGGGCCTGCACATCAGCCACACCAAGGTCGGCATGTGGTTCGACGGCCCGATGAGGAACCTGAAGGTCTCCGACACCGTGATCGTGGACCAGATCGCGGACGCCATCAACTTCCACACCGGCGTGACCGATTCACGCGTCACGAACACCTTCGTACGCAACTCGGGCGACGACGGCCTCGCCATGTGGGCCGAGAAGACCACGAACGCCCGCAACACGTTCGACCACAACACCGTGCAGACCCCGGTCCTCGCCAACGGCATCGCGATCTACGGCGGCAGCGACATCACCGTCTCGGACAACCTCGTCGCCGACCCGGTCCGCGAGGGCAGCGCGCTGCACCTCGGCTCCCGCTTCGGCGCCGAGCCCTTCGCCGGGAAGGTGGACCTCGCCCGCAACACCACGGTCCGCGCGGGCACGTTCGAGCTGAACTGGAAGACCGGGCTCGGCGCGCTGTGGGTCTTCGCCCTGGACCGGAGCATCGACGGCGCGGATATCCGGGTGACCGGTAACGACTTCCTGGACAGCACGTACAACGCGATCATGCTGGTCTCCGACTGGGCGGTGAAGGACCGGTACGTCATCGAGAACATCCACTTCAAGGACATCCGGGTCGACGGCACGGGCACCTCGGTGCTGAGCGCCCGCGCGGCGGGCGGGGCCACCTTCGAGAACGTGGACGCGCGCAACGTGGGCGCGGTGGGCGTCAACAACTGCGGCTCGTTCCACTTCCCGTCGACGGGGTCGGAGTTCGGCCTCACGGACCTGGGCGGCAACGACGGCGGCTGGCTCGCGCCGTGGCTGCTGCCCAACACGATCACCTGCGACGACCGCCCGGCGGTGGTCCCGCCGCCGGCGCCGTCCGGCTGGTGACCGCCGCCTGATGGGCGGTCGCCACCCGTGGTTCCGCCGCCGGGGCCCGCGAAAAGGGCTCCGGCGGCGGGCTGTGGCGGTCGCGGCGTACCGAACGGGTCCGGCACTTGAACCAGTTCGCTTTGTAGCCCCACCACCGCCTTGT
>NZ_JBEYCQ010000019.1:137600-160503 GCF_040632905.1 Streptomyces sp. NPDC016469 | reverse complement strand
ATGGACGGGCCCCGCAACCTTTCGAGGTGCGGGGCTCGTCCTCGTTCGTACGTGGACATGACTGTCGGGGCCCTGCGTTAGCGTGGGTGACCGAGTCGCCCTGGCGCCGTTGCGGGGGCGCTGCCCCCGGACCCTTGGGTCCGCTACGCCTTGCGGAGGCGGAACGCCAGGTTCAGGCCCTCGTCCTCGAACGGGGTGCCGAAGGTGCCGTCCGCCTCGCCCTCCGCGTAGTCCAGCGCCAGCACCTCGTCCGCGATCAGCGTCGCGTGCTCGGTCAGGGCCTCAGCCGTGGCCGGGGAAGCGGAGGTCCAGCGGACGGCGATGCGGTCCGCCACGTCCAGGCCGCTGTTCTTGCGGGCCTCCTGGATCAGGCGGATCGCGTCACGGGCCAGGCCCGCCCGCCGCAGCTCCGGCGTGATCTCCAGGTCCAGGGCCACCGTCGCGCCCGAGTCGGAGGCGACCGACCAGCCCTCGCGCGGGGTCTCCGTGATGATGACCTCGTCGGGAGACAGGGTGACCGTCTCGCCGTCCACCTCCACCGAGGCGGTGCCCTCGCGCAGGGCCAGCGACAGGGCCGCCGCGTCCGCGTTCGCGACCGCTTTGGCCACCGCCTGGACGCCCTTGCCGAAGCGCTTGCCGAGCGCCCGGAAGTTCGCCTTGGCCGTGGTGTCGACCAGCGAGCCGCCCACCTCGGAGAGCGAGGCGAGCGAGGAGACGTTCAGCTCCTCCGTGATCTGGGCGCGCAGCTCAGCGGACAGGGCCTCGAAGCCCGAGGCCGCGACCAGCGCCCGGGACAGCGGCTGGCGGGTCTTGACGCCCGACTCCGCACGCGTGGCCCGGCCCAGCTCCACCAGGCGGCGCACCAGCGCCATCTGCGTGGACAGGGCGGGGTCGACCGCCGACGGGTCCGCCTTCGGCCAGGACGACAGGTGGACCGACTCCGGCGCGTCCGGGGTGACCGGCACGACCAGGTCCTGCCAGACCCGCTCGGTGATGAACGGGGTCAGCGGGGCCATCAGCCGCGTGACGGTCTCCACCACCTCGTGCAGCGTGCGCAGCGCCGCCTTGTCGCCCTGCCAGAAGCGGCGCCGGGAGCGGCGCACGTACCAGTTGGACAGGTCGTCCACGAACGCGGACAGCAGCTTGCCGGCACGCTGCGTGTCGTAGCCCTCCAGCGCCTGCGTGACCTGGTCCACCAGCGTGTTCAGCTCGCCGAGCAGCCAGCGGTCCAGGACCGTGCGGTCGGCGGGCGCCGGGTCGGCGGCCGAGGGCGCCCAGTCCGACGTACGGGCGTACAGGGCCTGGAAGGCCACCGTGTTCCAGTACGTGAGGAGCGTCTTGCGCACGACCTCCTGGATCGTGCCGTGGCCCACGCGCCGGGCCGCCCAGGGGGAGCCGCCCGCCGCCATGAACCAGCGCACCGCGTCCGCGCCGTGCTGGTCCATGAGCGGGATCGGCTGGAGGATGTTGCCCAGGTGCTTGGACATCTTCCGGCCGTCCTCGGCGAGGATGTGGCCCAGGCACACGACGTTCTCGTAGCTGGACTTGTCGAAGACGAGCGTGCCGACCGCCATCAGCGTGTAGAACCAGCCGCGTGTCTGGTCGATGGCCTCCGAGATGAACTGCGCCGGGTAGCGGCTCTCGAAGATCTCCTTGTTCTTGTACGGATAGCCCCACTGCGCGAACGGCATCGAGCCCGAGTCGTACCAGGCGTCGATGACCTCCGGGACGCGGCGGGCCTCCAGGCCGCAGCCCTCGTGCGTGCAGGCGAAGGTGACGTCGTCGATGAACGGGCGGTGCGGGTCCAGGCCGGAGAGGTCCGTGCCGGCCAGCTCACCCAGCTCGGCGCGGGAGCCGACGCAGGTGAGGTGGCCCTCCTCGCAGCGCCAGATCGGCAGCGGGGTGCCCCAGTAGCGGTTGCGGGACAGAGCCCAGTCGACGTTGTTGGTCAGCCAGTCGCCGAAGCGGCCGTGCTTGACGGAGTCCGGGAACCAGTTGGTCTTCTCGTTCTCCTGGAGCAGCCGCTCCTTGACCGCCGTCGTGCGGATGTACCAGGACGGCTGCGCGTAGTACAGCAGCGCGGTGTGGCAGCGCCAGCAGTGCGGGTAGCTGTGCTCGTACGGGACGTGGCGGAAGAGCAGTCCCCGGTCCTTCAGGTCCTCGGTCAGCGCCTCGTCGGCCTTCTTGAAGAAGACCCCGCCGACCAGCGGCAGGTCCTCCTCGAAGGTGCCGTCGGGGCGGACCGGGTTCACGACCGGCAGGCCGTACGCCTTGCAGACCAGGAGGTCGTCGGCGCCGAAGGCGGGGGACTGGTGGACCAGGCCCGTACCGTCCTCGGTCGTCACGTACTCGGCGTTGACGACGTAGTGCGCCTCGCTCGGGAAGTCGACCAGGGCGAACGGGCGCTCGTACGTCCAGCGCTCCATCTCGCGGCCGGTGAACGTCTGCCCGGTGAGCTCCCAGCCCTCGCCGAGCGCCTTCTCCACCAGCGGCTGCGCGACGACCAGCTTCTCCTCGCCGTTCGTCGCGACGACGTAGGTGACGTCCGGGTGGGCGGCGACGGCGGTGTTGGAGACCAGGGTCCACGGGGTCGTCGTCCAGACCAGGAGCGCCGCCTCGCCGGCCAGCGGGCCGGAGGTGAGCGGGAAGCGCACGAAGACCGAGGGGTCGACGACCGTCTCGTAGCCCTGCGCCAGCTCGTGGTCGGACAGGCCGGTGCCGCAGCGCGGGCACCAGGGGGCAACGCGGTGGTCCTGGACCAGCAGGCCCTTGTTGAAGATCTCCTTCAGCGACCACCACACGGACTCGACGTACTCGGGGTCCATGGTGCGGTACGCGTCGTCCAGGTCGACCCAGTAGCCCATGCGGGTCGTCAGCTCGGCGAAGGCGTCGGTGTGCCGGGTCACGGACTCGCGGCACTTGGCGTTGAACTCGGCGATGCCGTACGCCTCGATGTCCTTCTTGCCGTTGAAGCCCAGCTCCTTCTCGACCGCCAGCTCGACCGGCAGGCCGTGGCAGTCCCAGCCGGCCTTGCGGCCCACGTGGTAGCCCTGCATCGTGCGGAAGCGGGGGAAGACGTCCTTGAAGACGCGGGCCTCGATGTGGTGGGCGCCGGGCATGCCGTTGGCGGTCGGCGGGCCCTCGTAGAACACCCACTCGGGGCGGCCCTCGGACTGGTCGAGGCTCTTGGTGAAGACCTTGTTCTCGCGCCAGAAGTCGAGCACGGCGTGCTCAAGGGCGGGCAGGTCGACCTGGGCGGGTACCTGGCGGTACTGCGGCGATGTCATGTGCGGGCTTCCTCCGGCGGACGTCTTCCACTTCCGTCGGAGGGACGAGAACCGAGCCGGTCCCCGCGGTACCACCCTCCTTGGCTCCGGGCGTGCGCCCCGGGCCCCCTCATTGGGGTGCGATGCCGGTTCTACTGGCCCCTCGGGGGCTTTCTTCCGACGGCTCCGGGGTGATCTTCACGACGCGCTCGCCCCCGGGCTCCCACCGTCCCCGGGTCGCTGCTGGCTGCGTACGACGCTACTCGTCCCATCCACGCCTCTCGCTGGGCCCAGTGTACGGGCCGCGGGCCACGGCGTCCGACCGGTTTACGGCGGGGCCGGGCGTGACCCGAATGGCCACACGGGGCGCACGCGGCCGGAGCACGGCCCGGTGCGCCGCGGAAAGCCGGATTACCCGGCGGGGAGCTGGGCACAACGGATGCAGGCACACGGTGATCCGGACACGGGGAGGGGCGATGCGGCGGCGTGCCCCGTTGCCGCGGGCCGGGGGTCGACTTATCGTCCCAGCACGACTCGCGAGCAAGATCACTGTGTGTGAAGGGGCCGCGGCCATGGTGGAGAAGAAGGCGCCCGGCAAGAAGACCTCCGCCAAGAAGGCGGCGGCCCGGAAGACCGCGCCGAAGAAGACCACGCCGAAGAAGACCGGGGCCACCGCGGCCTCGGCGACCACGGGGGCGGCCGAGGCCGCCGATCAGACGGGAGCCCACACGGTGGTAGCCAAGAAGAGCGCGGCCAGTACCCGGACCGCGGACGGGGACACGGCACCCGTGCCGCCCGCCCGGCTCGCCACGGCGCCGGGAGACCTGGCCGTGCGGCCGGGCGAGGACCCCTGGACCCCGGAGGAGGTCGCCTCCGCGCGGGACGGGCTGACCGGCGAGATCACCCGGCTCCGCGACGAGCTGGAGGCGTCCGGTCTCGCGCTGGCCGGGCTGATGCGGGACTCCGGTGACGGGGCGGGCGACGACGAGGCCGACACCGGCACCAAGAACATCACCCGCGAGCACGAGATGCAGCTCGCCGCCAACGCCCAGGAGATGCTGGACCAGACCGAGCGCGCCCTGGCCCGGCTGGAGGCCGGCACGTACGGGCTGTGCGAGGTCTGCGGCAAGCCGATCGGCAAGGCGCGGATGCAGGCGTTCCCCCGGGCCACGCTGTGCGTCGAGGACAAGCAGAAGCAGGAGCGACGAGGCTGATTCGCACGGGCGTGCCGTACCCTCGTCCTCAGTCGGGAACTAGGTTGAGGGACTCACGTGGCAGAGGCGGAGCGCATCATCGGTACGCCGGACATCACCGGAGCTGAGGGAAGCGGAGAGACCGGGCCGGACGGCCCGGCCGCTTCCCCGGATCCGGGCGCGCCGGACGCCCGGGGCACCGGGGCCACCGCGACGGACGCGGCCGTCGACCGCTCCCCGGCCACCCGCCGGCGCCGGGTCATCCTGCTGTTCTGCGTCGCCGTCGTGGCGTACCTGCTCGACCTCGGCAGCAAGATGCTCGTCGTGGCGAAGCTGGAGCACCAGGAGCCGGTCGAGCTCATCGGCGACTGGCTCAAGCTGGACGCCCTGCGCAACTCGGGCGCCGCGTTCGGCTTCGGCGAGGCGTTCACGATCATCTTCACGATCATCGCGGCGACCGTCATCGTGGTCATCGCCCGGCTCGCGCGCAAGCTGTACAGCCTGCCGTGGGCCATCGCGCTCGGCCTGCTGCTCGGCGGTGCGCTCGGGAACCTCACCGACCGCATCTTCCGGGCGCCGGGCGTCTTCGAGGGCGCGGTGGTGGACTTCATCGCCCCCGCCCACTTCGCCGTCTTCAACCTGGCCGACTCCGCGATCGTCTGCGGCGGCATCCTGATCGTGTTCCTCTCCTTCAAGGGCCTGGACCCCGACGGCACCGTGCACAAGGACTAGGGAACGACTGAGGGAACGAGGACCGGCGGGGGCAAGGCATACTCGACTGGTGAGTACGCAACCCGAGGTCCGCACCCTGCCCGTCCCCGATGGCCTGGAGGGCGAGCGCGTCGACGCCGCCATCTCCCGGATGTTCGGCTTCTCCCGCACCAAGGCCGCCGACCTGGCCGCCGCCGGCAAGGTGCAGGTGGACGGCTCGGTGGTCGGGAAGTCCGAGCGGGTGCACGGCGGTGCCTGGCTCGAAGTGGAGATGCCGCAGGCACCCGCGCCCGTGCAGGTCGTCGCCGAGCCCGTCGAGGGCATGGAGATCGTCCACGACGACGACGACATCGTGGTGATCGTCAAGCCCGTCGGCGTCGCCGCCCATCCCAGCCCCGGCTGGACCGGCACCACCGTCATCGGCGGCCTCGCCGCGGCCGGGTACCGGATCTCGACGTCCGGCGCCGCCGAGCGCCAGGGCATCGTGCACCGGCTCGACGTCGGCACCTCGGGGCTGATGGTCGTCGCCAAGTCCGAGCGCGCCTACACCCTGCTGAAGGCCCAGTTCCGCGACCGGGTCGTGGAGAAGAAGTACAACGCGCTGGTCCAGGGCCACCCGGACCCGATGAGCGGCACCATCGACGCCCCCATCGGCCGCCACCCGAACCACGACTACAAGTGGGCGGTCGTCGCCGACGGCAAGCCCTCGGTGACGCACTACGACCTCATCGAGGCGTACCGGGCCGCCAGCCTCCTCGACATCAAGCTGGAGACCGGCCGCACCCACCAGATCCGGGTGCACATGTCCGCCCACCGCCACCCCTGCGTCGGCGACCTCACCTACGGCGCCGACCCCACCATGGCCAAGCGCCTCGGCCTGACCCGGCAGTGGCTGCACGCGGTGAAGCTGGGCTTCGAGCACCCCGCCGACGGGAGCTGGGTCGAGTTCACCAGCACCTACCCCGAAGACCTCCAGCAGGCGCTGGACCGCATCGCGGCGGAGAGCCAGTGATGGCCGGGCCCCTCGCGTACACCACCCGGGCCGTCGCCGACGAGCAGGACCGCGCCGCGTGCTACCAGGTGCGCAAGGAGGTCTTCGTCGGTGAGCAGAACGTGCCCGAGGAGATCGAGTACGACGCCTACGACGAGGACGCGCTGCACGTCATAGCCGTCGCCGCCGACGGCACCGCGCTCGGGACCGGCCGGCTGCTGCAGGGCCCCGCCGCCGCGGCGCACACCGGCGGGGACCTCACCGTCGGCTCGCTCGGCCGGCTCGCGGTGAGCAAGGAGGCCCGGGGTCTCGGCGTCGGCGCCGCGCTCGTGCGGGCCATCGAGGACGCGGCCCGGAGCCACGGCCTCGCCGCCGTCGACCTGCACGCCCAGACCCACGCCCTCGGCTTCTACGAGCGCCTCGGCTACGAGCCGTACGGCCCCGAGTTCATGGACGCGGGCATCCCGCACCGGGCGATGCGCCGGACGATCTGACGCCCCGCCGCACCCCCTGACCCCGGCGGCCGGGGGGTGCGTGGCAGGGTGAGGGGAATCGGCGGGGCGTGGGACCGGGCCCGGCCGGAGCGCTTCGGAAGGCACCCCGTGGACCAGATGTCACTGCTGCTCCTGCTGCTGCTCGGGGCCGTGGTCACGGTTCCGCTGGGGGACCGGCTGAAGCTGCCGGCGCCGGTCCTGATGACGCTCTTCGGCGTCGTGCTGGCCTTCCTCAGCTTCGTGCCGAACGTGGACATCCCGCCGGAGATCATCCTCCCCGCGCTGCTGCCGCCGCTGCTCTACGCCTCGGTGCAGCGCACCTCCTGGCGGCAGTTCGCCGCGAACAAGCGGCCCATCTTCCTGCTGGCCGTCGCCCTGGTCTTCCTCACGACCGCAGCCGTCGCCGCGGTCGCCGACGCGATCGTGCCGGGGCTGCCGCTCGCCGCCGCCGTCGCGCTCGGCGCGCTCGTCGCCCCGCCCGACCCGGTCGCCGCCACCGCCGTCGCGGGCTCGGTCGGGCTGCCCCGACGGCTCGTCTCCATCCTGGAGGGCGAGGGGCTGTTCAACGACGTCACGGCGATCGTGCTCTACCACGTGGCCATCGCGGCGGCCGTCAGCGGGACCTTCTCGTGGCCCGAGGCGTTCGGGCTGCTCGTGCTCTCCGCGGTGGTCGCCGTCGTGGTGGGCGTCGCGCTCGGCTGGCTCACGATCAAGCTGATGGGGCTGCTCGGCGACGCCACCCTCCAGGTCGGCCTGACCCTGCTGGTGCCGTTCGTCAGCTACGTGCTCGCCGAGGAGCTGATGGGCTCCGGCGTGCTCGCCGTGCTGATGACCGCGATGTTCCTCGCGGAGCACACCGCGGACGCCGACGACGTCCTCGGCCGGCTCACCGGACGCACCTTCTGGGACATCGTCGACACCCTCGTCACCGGGATCGCCTTCGGGCTCATCGGCCTCGAACTGCACAACGTGTTCGGCACGGCGAACGGCCGCGAGCTGGAGATGGCCGGCTGGGGCCTCGCGGTCGTCGCGGTCGTCGTCGGCGTACGGCTGCTGTACCTGCTGCCGGCCACCTGGCTCGCCAAGCGGCTGCACACCCGGCGGGACGTCAGCGAGGAGATTCCCACCAGCTGGCGGGAGACCGTGATCATGTGGTGGGCCGGGATGCGCGGGGTGGCCTCCGTCGCGCTGGCCCTCGCGATCCCGCTGGAGACGGACGACGGCAAGCCGTTCCCCGGCCGCGACGAGATCGTCTTCATCGCGTTCTCCGTGATCATGGTGACCCTGGTCTTCCAGGGGCTGACGCTGCCCTGGCTGGTGCGGCGGCTCGGGGTGCGCGCGGACACGGACGCCGAGGCGGCCCTGGAGAAGGAGCTCGCGGTCCGGGCGGCCAAGGCGGCCCGGCAGCGGCTCAAGAAGATCGAGGAGACCGAGGACCTGCCCGAGGACGTGGTCGAGCGGCTGCACCGGCTGGCGTACGACGTGGGGGCGCGGATCAGCCCGGAGATGGTGGACGACGAACGGCGCGACGCCTACGCCAAGCGCGTCGAGCGGTTCCAGGTGGTCAGCCGCGTCCAGCGCGAGATGATGTCGGCCGCCCGCCACGCCGTCCTCTCCGCGCGCAGCGAGCCCGGCTCGGACCCGGAGGTCGTGGACCGGGTGCTGCGGCAGCTGGACGTACGCAGCCTGCGCTGAGACCGGTCAGCCCCGGCCCGTGCGGGGCGTCCTGCTCCAGCCGCTCGCGGACTTCTCGTCCGTGCCGTTCACGTGCACCGACGGCCACGCGTCGCCGGGCGGGAGCACCGCGGGGGCCGTCGCGACCCGCGGCAGCGCGTACGGGTGGTGGTCGCGCAGCCAGCCGATCAGCTGCTCCCGGACCGCGCAGCGCGCCGTCCAGATGTCGTCCGCGTCCTTCGCCGTGACCACCGCGCGCACCTGGATCGTCGTCGGCGTGGTGTCCGTGACGGCCAGGGACCAGCTCCGGCCGTCCCAGGCGGCGCACTCGCCGAGGATGTCCCGCAGCTTGTCGCGCATCGCCTCGATCGGCGCCGAGTGGTCGAGGTGGAAGAAGACCGAGCCGGTCATCTGCGCCCCGCCGCGCGACCAGTTCTCGAACGGCTTGCCCGTGAAGTACGAGACCGGCATCGTGATCCGCCGCTCGTCCCACGTGCGCACCGCGAGGAAGGTCAGCGTGATCTCCTCGATCGTGCCCCACTCGCCGTCCACCACCACGGTGTCGCCGATGCGGACCATGTCGCCGAAGGCGATCTGGAGGCCCGCGAAGAGGTTGCCCAGCGTGGACTGGGCGGCGACACCGGCGACGATGCCGAGGAGACCGGCCGACGCCAGCATCGAGGTGCCCACCGCCTGCATCTCGGGGAAGGTCAGCAGCATCGCCGCGACGGCCAGCGTCGTCACGACGGCGATGACCACGCGCTGGATCAGCGTCACCTGCGTCCGCACCCGCCGCACCCGCGCCGGGTCCCGGTTGTGGGCCGCCGCGTAGCGCGCGTACACGGAGTCCACGATCGCGATGGCGACCCGCACCACCAGCCAGGCCGACGCGCCGATCAGCACCAGCGTCAGCAGCCGGCCGATGCCCACCCGGTGGCTCTGGACCATGCCGAGGCCCGTCCTCGCGTACGTACCGCGCAGCAGCGCCGCGCACATGACCAGCTGGAACGGGATGCGGCAGCGCCGGAGCAGACCCCACAGCGGGGTGTCGTGGTGCCGGGCGTCGGCGCGCCTCAGCAGGAAGTCGAAGAACCAGCCCGCCGCCAGGGTGATCACCACCGAACCGCCGAGGACGATCAGCGGCCGCAGAACATTCTCCATGCTGTCGCTCTCCATCCCTTCGAACGCAACTGGCACCATGGGCGTCATGAACATCATGCTTTTCCACTCGATGTACGGTCTGCGCCCCGCCGTGCACGCCGCAGCCGAACGGCTGCGCGCCGCCGGGCACGAGGTGCGCGTGCCCGATCTGTTCGAAGGGCACACCTTTGATTCGGTGGAGGAAGCGGAGGCGTTCCGCGAGGAGACCGGCAAGGAGGAGCTGCTGAAGCGGGCCGTGCTCGCCGCCGCGCCCTACTCCGACCAGGGCCTCGTGTACGCCGGATTCTCGCTCGGCGCCTCGGTCGCCCAGACGCTGGCGCTCGGCGACGAGAAGGCGCGCGGGCTGCTGCTCCTCCACGGCACCTCGGACATCGCCGAGAACGCCTCGGTGGACGAGCTGCCCGTACAGCTGCACGTCGCCGACCCCGACCCGTACGAGACGGCCGACTGGCTGAACTCCTGGTACCTGGACATGCAGCGGACCGGGGCGGACGTGGAGGTCTACCGCTACCCGGGCGCCGGCCACCTCTTCACCGACCCGGAACTGCCGGACTTCGACCGGGAGGCGGCGGAGCTGGCCTGGAAGGTCGCGATCGGGTTCCTCGCCACGCTGTGACGCGCGAAGGGCTCCGGGCGGGTCGCACGGAGCCCTTGGCGAGGGGGGCGGGTCAGCCGCGGTAGGCGGCCCAGCTGTCGCTCATCCGCTGCACCTGGCCGGGGGTGAACTGGGTCATGCAGGCGTCGTACGTGTAGTCCATGAAGTTGTGGACCGGGTCGATGCCGGACTGCCTGGCGCAGGAGTCGCGGCCGGTCGGGCACTCGTACGCGGGGCTCTTCTCCGCCGGCGTGTCGTCCACGTAGTCGCCCTTGCCGTTACAACCGCCCTGGAACGTGTGGTACAGCCCCATCCAGTGGCCGACCTCGTGCGTCGCGGTGTCGCCCTCGTCGTAGTGCGTCGCGGGGCCGCCCGGCAGCGAGGCGTCGAGGATGACGACGCCGTCCATGGAGGGGCTGGAGGCGTAGGAGCTGGGGAACGTCGCCCAGCCGAGCAGCCCGCCGCCCAGGTTGGCGGTGTAGATGTTGAGCGCGTTCCTGCCGCCCTTGCGCAGGGCCGTCTTCATCGCCTTCTCGGCCGACGAGCCGGAGGAGAGGTTGTACCACCCGGCGTTGTCCGTGTAGTCGGTGCCCGCCAGGGAGAACTGGAAGCCGGTGGCGTTGTTCCCGGTGCCCTGGCCGCTGTACGCGGCGTTCAGCACGCTCATCTGGCTGCTGATGTCGCCCGAGGTGAGCTTGCCCGTGTTCCCGGAGTGGATGACGTGGAAGTAGACGGGGATGGTCGCGCCGGCGGCGAGCGAGGGGCCGGTGAGGCGGCGTTCGGCGAGTCTCTGCTTCAGCTGCTTGTCGATGGCCGCGGCCTGGGCGCTGCTGAGCTCGTCGGGGTCGGCCGCGTGCTGGGGGCCGCTGGGCCGGGACTGGCGGGCCGCGGCGGAGGCCGGCGCGTCCGCGCAGGCGTCGGCGGACCTGGCCGCCGTGGCGCCGCCGGAGGCCGCGGTGGCGCCGGAGGAAACGGTGAGGGGTGCCAGGGCCAGGGTTCCGGCCAGGGCGGCGATGCCGATCGCACGGTGGCGCATACGCGGTGATATACGGGCAAAAGTGCGCACGGGGGCTCCTCGCGGACGTGGGAAGGGGAGGGTTTTCCTCGCCTGTCGCGGGAGATTACGTGCGCATGTCATCCCGGAGGAGGAGTGATCCGGCCCAATCATCAGGGGTGCAGACCGGGGCGAACGGGAGAAAAACTTCTCCCTGTTCCGGAGTTTGAGACGCGGACGTCATGTATCGGTGCGTCCTGGTGGCCGGTGTGTCCGGATTGCATCCGCGCGGAGGGCCGTTCGAAACGGGGCCGTCATCCACCCGCGACGTCCCCTGCGGTGGCTGGATCGCGACGGCCGCGCGTGCGCGGACGCGGACGGGGGCGGACCCGGCAGGTCCGCCCCCGTCCGACGAGTGCCGGAGATCAGCCCTTCAGTGCGGCGGTCATCGCCGTGTTGAACTCGTCCACCGTCATCGGCGCGTTCTTGCCGTCGCTGCCGGTGACCTTCTTGCCGTCCATGACGAGGGTCGGCGTACCGGTCACGTCGTCCTTGTTCTCGTCGAAGCTCTTGGACATCTGCAGGGCCCACGCGTCGTACGTGCCGTTCTCGACGGCCTTCTGGAACTCCTTGTTGCCCTTGAGTTCCTTCACCGAGTCGGCGACCTTGATCAGGTAGCTGTCGTCCTTGAACTTGTCGTCCGCCTCGTCCGGGTGGAACTCCGCCGAGTACAGCGCGCTCTTGTAGTCGAGGAAAGCGTCCTGGCTCACGTTCAGGGCGGCGCCCAGCGCGCTCAGGGCGTTCTTGGAGCCCTCGCCGCGGTTGCCGATGGAGGGCTTGTCGCCGCCCAGGCTGTCGCCGTCGATGAACGACGCGCCTATGTACTGGATCTTGTACTTGCCGTCCTCGACATCCTTGGCGATGGTCGAGCCGACGGTCTGCTCGAACGAGGCGCAGATCGGGCAGCGGGAGTCCTCGTACAGCTTCAGGGTCTTCTTCGCGGTGTCCTTGCCGATGACGACGGTGGTGCCGTTCTCGCCCGAGGTGTTCTTGGGCGTGACGACCTTCTTGGTGTCGTCCTTCACGGACTGCCAGTGCGACGGCTTGTTCATCTCCATCACGACGTAGCTGATGCCGGCGACGACGGCGAGCCCGGCGACGACCGAGACGGCGACGACGACCTGCCGGCGGGCCTTGTCCTTCTTCGCCTGGCGCTCGCGCTCCGCGCGCAGCCGCTCGCGGGCGGCGGACTTGTTGGCCTGGCTGTTGCGCTTGCTCATGGTGGTGTTCTCCGTGTGGGGTGGGTCGTACGGTGCGGGGCTCGCGTGCTCAGAGGGCACAGGCCCCGAGCGGCGGACCCCTCCGTCCCACGGAGTGCACGAGGAGGCGGGCGCGGCCCGGCAGCCGCGGCCCGGGGGCGACGGCGCGGACCCCGGCCCGCGGCGAGCGGCCCGCCGTGCGCACCACGGCCACCGCGATCAGCAGCGGCCGGAACGCCAGCAGCGCGCCCGCCCGGAGCAGCCCGGCGAGCGCCAGCTCCCCGCGGTGCAGCCAGGCGGCGGCGAGCAGCCCGACCGTGACGTGGGCGGCCAGCAGCAGCCAGGGGACCAGCGGGCCGGGGGAGGCGAGCAGCGCGGCGGCGCCCTGGCCGCCCGCGGTCACCGAGGCGAGCGGGGTGCCGACGTCGCCGAGCCGGGCGGCACCGGGGCCCAGGCCGCCGCCGCACAGGACGTCGACGCCCACCGAGCGCAGGGGGCCCGCTATCGGGCCGCCCGCCGCCCCGTAGCAGAGGTGCTGACCGGTGGTGAAGAAGGTGTCGGCGGCCAGCTCCAGGGGGACGAGCAGCCCGGCGATGGCCCCGAAGCCGCGCTGGCGGCCGGCCAGGGCGTAGGCCGCCGCGAAGACGGCCCCGGCCAGCACGGCGACGGGGACCAGGGGCAGCGCGACCTGGGAGAGCAGGACATGGGACGCGGCGGAGAGCGTCACGACGAGCGCTGTGAAAAGCGCCGCGCGTGCCGCTCTGAGCTGCGTCCCGGATATGTCCATCGCCCAGGAGTGTCGCATGCGAACCTGTAAGCGACCCCTAAAGATTCCGTTTCGCCGGCTACAGCCCCGGGATGCGGCCGTTGCGGAAGAGGTCCACGAAGATCTGGTGGTCCGCGCGGGCCCGGGCGCCGTAGCTGTGGGCGAAGTCCACGAGCAGCTCCCCGAAGCCCTCCTCGTCGGCCGCGATGGCGGCGTCGATCGCCCGCTCCGTGGAGAACGGCACCAGCGAGTGGCCGCTCTCGTCGTCCGCCGCCGAGTGCATCGTGGCCGTGGCCCGGCCGAGGTCGGCGACCACCGCCGCGATCTCGTCGGGCTCGTCGATGTCGGACCAGTCCAGGTCCACCGCGTACGGCGACACCTCGGCGACCAGTTGCCCGGCCCCGTCCAGCTCGGTCCAGCCGAGCCACGGGTCGGCGTGGGCCTGGAGGGCGCGCTGCGAGATCACCGTGCGGTGGCCCTCGTGCCGGAAGTAGCCGCGGACGGCCGGGTCCGTGATGTGCCGGGAGACGGCCGGGGTCTGCGCCTGCTTGAGGTAGATCACGACGTCGTTCTCCAGGGCGTCGCTGTTGCCCTCCAGGAGGATGTTGTACGAGGGCAGGCCCGCCGAGCCGATGCCGATGCCGCGCCGGCCGACCACGTCCTTGACCCGGTAGGAGTCCGGCCGGGTCAGGCTCGACTCGGGCAGCGTCTCCAGATAGCCGTCGAACGCGGCCAGCACCTTGTACCGCGTCGCCGCGTCCAGGTCGATCGCGCCGCCGCCCTCGGCGAACCGGCGCTCGAAGTCGCGGATCTCGGTCATCGAGTCCAGCAGCGAGAACCGGGTCAGCGAGCGGGCGGTCCGCAGCGCGCCGAGCAGCGGCCCCTCGGCCGTGTCCAGCGTGAAGGGCGGTACCTCGTCGTTCTTGGCGCCCGTGGCCAGGGCGCGGATGCGCTCGCGGTAGGCCGCCGCGTAGATCCGTACCAGCTCGGTGATCTGATCGTCGCCCAGCGCCTTCGCGTACCCCAGCAGGGCGACCGAGCCGGCGAAGCGCTTGAGGTCCCAGGTGAAGGGGCCCACGTACGCCTCGTCGAAGTCGTTCACGTTGAAGACGAGGCGGCCGTTGGCGTCCATGTAGGTGCCGAAGTTCTCCGCGTGCAGGTCGCCGTGGATCCAGACCCGGCCGGTGCGCTCGTCCAGATACGGGCCGCCGTGCCGCTCGTGCTCCAGGTCCTCGTAGAACAGGCAGGCCGTGCCCCGGTAGAACGCGAAGGCCGAGCCCGCCATCTTGCGGAACTTGACCCGGAAGGCGGCCGGATCGGCGGCCAGCAGCTCCCCGAAGGCGGTGTCGAAGACCTCGAGAATCTGCTCCCCGCGCTGCTCCGCGCCGGTCTGCGTGTCCGACATCTGTGACTGCCTCATGGTACCTGACCTGCGTGATGACGTGCATGACAAAAGGGACGGGTGGTCCCGCCCTTCCAACGCGCGACCGTATCGCGGAGTGCCCGCCGTCGCGCTCCTCGGAGACGTAGACTTCCACGCTGTCCCCCCAGACATCCCCCGTCCCGTCGTCCCCATTCCCCCGGAGGCACAGCGCCGTGACCAAGCCGCCCTTCACGCACCTTCACGTCCACACCCAGTACTCGCTGCTGGACGGTGCCGCGCGGCTCAAGGACATGTTCAACGCGTGCAACGAGATGGGCATGACCCATATCGCCATGACGGACCACGGCAACCTGCACGGGGCGTACGACTTCTTCCACTCGGCGCAGAAGGCGGGCGTGACGCCGATCATCGGCATCGAGGCGTACGTCGCGCCGGAGTCGCGCAAGCACAAGCGGAAGATCCAGTGGGGGCAGCCGCACCAGAAGCGCGACGACGTCTCCGGTTCGGGTGGTTACACCCACAAGACGATCTGGGCGGCCAACAGCACCGGTCTGCACAATCTCTTCAAGCTGTCCTCCGACGCCTACGCGGAGGGCTGGCTCCAGAAGTGGCCGCGTATGGACAAGGAGACCATCGCCCAGTGGTCCGAGGGCCTGATCGCGTCCACCGGCTGCCCTTCCGGCGAGGTCCAGACGCGGCTGCGGCTCGGCCAGTTCGACGAGGCGGTCAAGGCGGCCTCCGACTACAAGGACATCTTCGGCGAGGGGCGCTACTTCCTGGAGCTGATGGACCACGGCATCGAGATCGAGCGCCGGGTCCGCGACGGGCTCCTGGAGATCGGCAAGAAGCTCTCCATCCCGCCGCTCGTGACGAACGACTCGCACTACACGTACGCCTCCGAGGCGACCGCGCACGACGCCCTGCTCTGCATCCAGACCGGCAAGAACCTCTCCGACCCGGACCGCTTCCGCTTCGACGGCACCGGCTACTACCTCAAGACCACGGACGAGATGTACGGCGTCGACTCCTCCGACGCCTGGCAGGAGGGGTGCGCCAACACCCTCCTGGTCGCCGAGCAGATCGACACCTCGGGGATGTTCGAGAAGCGCGACCTGATGCCGAAGTTCGACATCCCCGAGGGCTACACGGAGATCACCTGGTTCCAGGAGGAGGTCCGGGTCGGGATGAACCGCCGTTTCCCGAACGGCGTCCCCGAGGACCGGCAGAAGCAGGTCGAGTACGAGATGGACATCATCATCCAGATGGGGTTCCCGGGGTACTTCCTGGTCGTCGCCGACTTCATCATGTGGGCCAAGAACAACGGCATCGCGGTCGGCCCCGGCCGAGGCTCCGCGGCCGGCTCGATCGTCTCGTACGCGCTCGGCATCACCGACCTCGACCCGATCGAGCACGGACTGATCTTCGAACGGTTCCTCAACCCCGAGCGCGTCTCCATGCCCGACGTCGACATCGACTTCGACGAGCGCAGGCGCGTCGAGGTCATCCGGTACGTGACGGAGAAGTACGGCGCCGACAAGGTCGCCATGATCGGCACCTACGGCAAGATCAAGGCCAAGAACGCGATCAAGGACTCCGCCCGCGTCCTCGGCTACCCGTACGCCATGGGCGACCGCCTCACCAAGGCCATGCCCGCCGACGTCCTCGGCAAGGGCATCGACCTCAACGGCATCACCGACCCCAGCCACCCGCGCTACAGCGAGGCGGGCGAGATCCGGGGGATGTACGAGAACGAGCCGGACGTCAAGAAGGTCATCGACACCGCCAAGGGCGTCGAGGGCCTGGTCCGGCAGATGGGCGTGCACGCCGCCGGCGTCATCATGTCCAGCGAGCCGATCGTGGACCACGCCCCGGTCTGGGTGCGGCACACCGACGGCGTCACCATCACGCAGTGGGACTACCCGCAGTGCGAATCGCTCGGCCTGCTGAAGATGGACTTCCTGGGGCTGCGCAACCTGACGATCATGGACGACGCCATCAAGATGGTGAAGTCCAACAAGGGCATCGACCTGGAGATGCTCGCCCTCCCGCTGGACGACCCCAAGACCTACGAGCTGCTGTGCCGCGGTGACACGCTCGGCGTGTTCCAGTTCGACGGCGGACCGATGCGCTCGCTGCTGCGCCAGATGCAGCCCGACAACTTCGAGGACATCTCCGCCGTCTCGGCCCTCTACCGGCCGGGCCCGATGGGCATGAACTCGCACACGAACTACGCCGAGCGCAAGAACGGCCGCCAGGAGATCACCCCGATCCACCCTGAGCTGGAGGAACCGCTCAAGGAGGTCCTGGGCCTCACCTACGGCCTGATCGTGTACCAGGAGCAGGTGCAGAAGGCCGCCCAGATCGTCGCCGGCTACTCGCTCGGCGAGGCCGACATCCTGCGTCGCGTGATGGGCAAGAAGAAGCCCGAGGAGCTGGCGAAGAACTTCGTCCTCTTCGAGGCCGGCGCCAAGAAGAAGGGCTTCTCCGACGCGGCGATCAAGGCGCTCTGGGACGTCCTGGTCCCCTTCGCCGGGTACGC
The DNA here is from genome assembly GCF_040632905.1 of Streptomyces sp. NPDC016469. Taxonomy (NCBI): domain Bacteria; kingdom Bacillati; phylum Actinomycetota; class Actinomycetes; order Kitasatosporales; family Streptomycetaceae; genus Streptomyces; species Streptomyces sp. NPDC016469. The sequence goes on along the minus strand of NZ_JBEYCQ010000019.1, from coordinate 143,476 downwards.
CTTCAACAAGGCGCACTCCTCCGCCTACGGCCTGGTCACCTACTGGACCGCGTACCTCAAGGCGAACTACCCCGCCGAGTACATGGCCGCCCTGCTGACCTCGGTCAAGGACGACAAGGACAAGTCCGCGGTCTACCTCAACGAGTGCCGGCGCATGGGCATCAAGGTGCTCCCGCCGAACGTCAACGAGTCGGAGTCCAACTTCGCCGCCCAGGGTGACGACGTGATCCTCTTCGGGCTCACGGCCGTCCGCAACGTCGGCCAGAACGTCGTGGACTCGATCATCCGGTGCCGCAAGCAGAAGGGGAAGTACAGCTCCTTCCCGGACTTCCTGGACAAGGTCGAGGCCGTCGTCTGCAACAAGCGGACCGTGGAATCCCTCATCAAGGCCGGCGCCTTCGACGAGATGGGCCACACCCGCAAGGGGCTCGTCGCCCACCACGAACCCATGATCGACAACGTGGTGCAGGTCAAGCGCAAGGAGGCCGAGGGACAGTTCGACCTCTTCGGCGGCGGCGAGGAGGACAGCGACGAGCCGGGCTTCGGGCTCGACGTGGAGTTCTCCGACGTCGAGTGGGAGAAGTCGTATCTGCTGGCCCAGGAGCGCGAGATGCTCGGGCTCTACGTGTCCGACCACCCGCTGTTCGGCCTGGAGCACGTCCTGTCCGACAAGTCGGACGCGGCGATCTCGCAGCTCACCGGCGGTGAGCACGCCGACGGCGCGATCGTCACCGTGGGCGGCATCATCTCCGGCCTCCAGCGCAAGATGACCAAGCAGGGCAACGCCTGGGCCATCGCCACCGTGGAGGACCTGGCCGGTTCCATCGAGTGCATGTTCTTCCCCGCCACCTACCAGCTGGTCTCCACCCAGCTCGTCGAGGACACCGTCGTCTTCGTCAAGGGGCGCCTCGACAAGCGCGAGGACGTGCCGCGCCTGGTCGCCATGGAGATGCAGGTCCCCGACATCTCCAACGCGGGGACCAACGCGCCCGTCGTCCTGACCATCCCCACGGTCCGGGTGACCCCGCCCATGGTCAGCCGGCTCGGCGAGGTGCTGAACAGCCACCGGGGCGACACCGAGGTACGCATCCGGCTCCAGGGCCCCCGCAAGACCACGGTGCTCCGGCTCGACCGGCACCGGGTGAAGCCCGACCCGGCGCTCTTCGGTGACCTGAAGGTGCTGCTCGGGCCGTCCTGCCTGGCGGGCTGAGCTCCAGTACGCGTACGGGAGGGGCGGCTCCGCCTGCGCGGGGTCGCCCCTCCCGGTGTGCCGGCCTTACCGGGAGTCCGGTCAGTTGTGGCCGAAGCGCCGCTGATGCTTGCGCGCAACATCGGCAGGGCTGCCCTGGGCCTGCGACTCCATCGCGCTCCGCGCTTCGGTGGCCGTCGAGCGCGCCTCCTGAGCACCGCGCTCCGCCTGCGAAGCGCGGTCCTGCTGGCTGCCCTGCTTGCGGTTCTTGTTCTTGGCCATGGTGTTCCTCCTATAAGGACTCTCGGGGCCAGGACTACCGTCAGATTCACATAATCGGATAAACATCGCATGTCGGATCATTACCGTGCGTAGTGACGGGGTATGATGCGCGCTTTTCGTGATCCGCCACGCCGATGATCGAGTTCCGGCCGTTAACCCCGGCGCGGTCGGGCAGACTCGAAGGAACCTTGAGAAAACCCGATCCCGAATGCCTGGAAGAGGGTGGAACGCGTGGACCGTTGCGTCGTCCTGGTGGACGCCGGCTATCTGCTGGGCGCAGCCGCGAGTCTGCTGGCAGGAGAGCCCGCCCGGTCCCGCATCACCGTCGACCACGCGGCCCTGATCCAGCAGTTGCGAGAACGCGCCGAGGCCGACACCGCGCAGCCGCTGCTGCGGATCTACTGGTTCGACGGCGCCCCCGACCGCGTCCCGCAGCCCGAGCACCGCAGGCTGCGCGTGATGCCCCGGGTCACCGTCCGGCTGGGCGCCCTCACCCGCAGTGACGGCCGGTGGGCCCAGAAGGGCGTCGACGCGGCGATGCACGCCGAGCTCACCGAGCTCGCCCGCAACCGGGCCTGCTCCGACGTGGTCCTGGTGACCGGCGACGGCGACCTGCTGCCCGGCCTGATGTCAGCCAAGGAGCACGGCGTCGCGGTCCACCTCTGGGCCGTCCAGGCCGCCGACGGCGACTACAACCAGTCCGAGGACCTGGTCGCCGAGGCCGACGAACGCCGCGTCCTGGACCGCGCCTGGATCACCCAGGCCGTCCGGGCCAAGGAGACCGGCGGCCCCTGCGCCCCGCCGCCCGCCCCGCGCCCCGAGATCGCCGCGATCCTCTCCGCCCCGCTGCCCGAATCGGCCCTCGCCGCCTCCGCCGAGCGCGCGTCCCGGGCCGCCGCGCAGGCCGAGGAGACGGACGGCGCCGACGAGGAGGCGGCCCCCCGGCCCGATGAGAGCGCCGACCGGCCCGCGCACGGCCACGGCACGAAGGGCGTGCCCACCCCGAAGGACCTCGCCGGCACCCTGCGCGGGCCCGCCGGACCGGCCGAGCGGCAGCCCGCCCCGCAGCCCGCGGCGACCCTGCGCTGGTCGTCCGACCGGGGCTGGGTGGAGCGCGGCGGTCCGCTGGGCGAACCGGCGGAGACCGCGTCCCTGCCGACGCTCGCCCAGCTCACCAGCGCCGAACAGCGCTGGGCCGACCGCGAGGAGGACATCACCACGGTCGGCGGCGACCCCTTCGAGGTGGGGCAGGTCTTCGCCCGGCGCTGGATGGAACGGCTCCCGGAGACCGGCCACCTCCAGAAGCTCTCCGCCCTCTACCCGCGCATCCCGCACCGCATCGACGGCGAACTCCTCCGGTACGCGGCCCGCTTCGGCCTCCTCGCCCACAAGGACGACCAGATCGACGAGCACGACCGGTACGCGATCAGGGCGGGCTTCTGGCGCGAGATCGACGTACGGGCCGCCGCCGACCACGCCCCGGCGGCCGAGCGGGCCGCGGAGAAGGCCGGGAAGGCCGGGCTTTCCGGAGGCTGAGTCCACTTCGGTCCGCGGGCCGCTCAACCCGGGCGCCGTCCATGGCGTTGATGTCCGATCGGTGCGGCCCCGGGCGTAATGCCGGTCCCCGGACCCCGTACCCTCGTACCTCGTGAGTACGGGGACAGCACAGGCGCCGACGGCGAGCGGCACCGTGTGCGCGGTGCGCGATCTGGTGAAGACCTACCCCCCGGCCCGGGGCCGTCGCGGTACGCCCGCGACCCCCGAGGTGCGCGCCACCGACGGCATCAGCCTCGACGTCCGGCGCGGCGAGATCTTCGGACTGCTCGGGCCCAACGGAGCCGGCAAGTCCACCCTCGTACGCCAGCTCACCGGGCTCATGCGGCCCGACTCCGGCAGCGTCGACATGCTCGGCCACGACCTCGTGCGCCACCCCGAGCGGGCCTCCCGGCTGATCGGCTACCTCGGGCAGGAGTCCACCGCGCTGGACGAGCTGACCGTCGCCCTGGCCGCCGAGACCACCGGGCGGCTGCGCGGGCTCCCGGTGCGCGAGGCCCGGGCCGAGCGGGACGCCGTCCTCGACGAACTCGGGCTCGCCGACCTCGCGGGCCGGCCGCTGAAGAAGCTCTCCGGCGGCCAGCGGCGGCTCGCCTGCTTCGCCGCCGCGCTCGTCGGGGAGCGCCCCGTGCTCGTCCTGGACGAGCCGACGACCGGCATGGACCCGGTGGCCCGGCGCGCCGTCTGGGCCGCCGTCGACCGCCGGCGCGCGGAGCGCGGCGCGACGGTCCTGCTCGTCACCCACAACGTCATCGAGGCCGAGACCGTCCTCGACCGGGTCGCCGTCATCGAGCGGGGCAAGGTCATCGCCTGCGACACCCCCGCCGGGCTCAAGGAGCGCGTCGCCGGGGAGGTCCGGGTCGAGCTGGTGTGGCGCGAGCGCGCCCCTCTGGAGATCCCGGAGGTCGCGGCCCTGCGGGCGTGTGCGCAGGAGTCCGGGCGGCGCTGGGCGCTGCGGCTCGCGCCCGACGAGGCGCGGGCGGCGGTCGCCGCGGTGACCGGGGGCGCGGCCTTCGCGGCGCTCGACGACTTCAGCCTGGCGACGCCGAGCCTGGAGGACGTCTACCTCGCGCTCGGCGGCGGTGCGACCAAGGGACTGGTGAAGGCATGAGCGGAATCGGTGCGGTGGCCGGGGCGGCCGCGACGCTCGCCCCCCGGGCCCGGCTGTTCCCCTCCCTCGCGGCCGTCTACCGCGCCCAGCTCTCCCGGGCCCGGGTGGCCCGCATCCCGCTGCTCTTCGTGGCGACCTTCCAGTCCGTCGGGATCATGATCCTCATGCGCGGGGTGGTGGACGGCGGCTCCGAGGCGCGGGCCGTCGTCGCGGGGTCCAGCGTCCTGGTCGTCGCCTTCGTCGCGCTGAACCTCCTCGCCCAGTACTTCGGGCAGCTCCGGGCGGGCGGCGGGCTCGACCACTACGCCACCCTGCCCGTGCCGCCCGCCGCCGTCGTGCTCGGCGCGGCGGGGGCGTACGCCTCCTTCACCGTGCCCGGGACCGTGGTCACGGCGGTGACCGGCAGCGTGCTGTTCGGGCTGCCGATGGCGCATCTGTGGGTGCTCGTGGCCGTCGTGCCGCTGTCCGGCGCGGCGCTCTCCGGCCTCGGCGCCGCGCTGGGCCTCCTCGCGCCGCGCCAGGAGTTCGCCACGCTGCTCGGGCAGCTGGGCATGTCCGCCGCGCTCCTGCTGGGCGTCCTGCCGGCCGACCGGCTGCCGGAGCCGGTGGGCTGGGCGCGCGATCTGCTGCCGTCCACGTACGGGGTGGAGGCGCTGGCCCGGTCCTTCGGCGCCCACCCCGACTGGGCGGTCGTCGCGCTCGACCTCGCGGTCTGCGCCCTCGTCGGGGTCGTCTCGCTGGCAGTCGCCACCTGGGCGTACCGCAGGGCGGCGGTCCGGTGAGGCGCGGCTCGCGGGCGCCTGGCACGATGGCACGGTGACCGCACCTCTGACGCCGCCGAACCGGCCCTCGTCCGACGACCACCACGAATGGCGGAAGCCTTCAGGGGGTGTGCCGGACGGTCCCTCCGTTCTTCACGGTTCCCACCTGGCGCCCTCGTCGGGGGTGGACCGCGAGGAACTCCGGGCGGATCTGCGGCGGGCGGGTGTCGTCGCGGCCGCGGTGACCGTCGCCGGTCTCCTGATGGGGCTGCTGTGGCTGTGGCTGGCGCCCCGGGTGCCGCTCATCTCCGACAACACCGCGGTGTTCCTCAATGACAGCGAGGGCGAGGAGGCGATCGGGGCCGACGGCACGTTCGCCCTGCTCGGGCTGGCGTTCGGGGCGGTCTCGGCGGGGCTCGTCTTCTGGTTCCACCGGCGCGGCGGGATCTGGCTGACGGTGGGTCTTGCGGTCGGCAGTGTCCTCGGGTCGCTGCTGGCGTGGCAGCTGGGGACGCGGTTGGGGCCCACGTCAGATGTGGTCGCGCATGCGCGGGAGGTCGGCAAGGGGGTTGTCTTCGACGCGCCGTTGGAGATGCACGCGCATGGGGTGCTGCTGGCTTGGGGGCTGGCGGCGATGGTGGTGCATCTGGGGCTGACCGCGGCCTGGGGGCCGCGGGAGTTCGAGGGGGAGTGGGCGTCCTACGGGGGGTGGGGGCCCGAGGCGCCTTCGGCGCCGGGTTCCGGGGCCGGTGGGTCCGCCTCGCCGTCCGGGTCGTCCGCGCCGCCCGACGGGGCGTAGGGCCGCTGCGCGGGGCCTTTCCCCTACCCGCCCCTTCCCGAAACCGGGGCGCTGCCCCGGACCCCGCGCCTCAAACGCCGGCGGGGCTGGGTTGTGGGGCGTTGCGCCTGAAGCGTCGGTGGGGCTGGGGTGTGTGGCGCTGTCCCGGGCGTTGCGCCTCAAGCGCCGGCGGGGCTGGGT
>NZ_JBEYCQ010000019.1:0-137503 GCF_040632905.1 Streptomyces sp. NPDC016469 | reverse complement strand
GGTTGTGCGGCGCTGCTCCGGGCCTTGCGCCTCAAGCGTCTGTGGGGCTGGGGTGTGTGGTGCTGTCGCGGGCGTTGCGCCTCAAGCGCCGGCGGGGCTGGGTTGTGCGGCGCTGCTCCGGGCCTTGCGCCTCAAGCGTCTGTGGGGCTGGGGTGTGTGGTGCTGTCGCGGGCGTTGCGCCTCAAGCGCCGGCGGGGCGCTGTGCGGCGCTGCCCCGGATCCCGCGCCTCGAACGCCGGCCCGGCTGGATGTGGCGGCCGGTAAATCCAGCCCGTCCGGCGTTTGAGGACGGAACCGGTCCGCCGGGGGCCCGCGCCTCGCGGTGTCGGGCAATCGGGGGCTCCGCCCCCCACTCAGCCGCGGCCGATGTCCGCGAAGATCGCGCCCGTCAGGGCCGCCAGGTCCTCCGGGGAGAGTTCCACCTCCAGGCCCCGGCGGCCCGCCGAGACGCAGATCGTGGCGTGGGTGCGGGCGGACGCGTCCAGGACCGTGGGGAGGCGTTTGCGCTGGCCCAGGGGGGAGATGCCGCCCCGGACGTAGCCCGTGGTGCGTTCCGCCGCGGCCGGGTCCGCCATCGTGGCGCGTTTGCCGCCCGCCGCCGCGGCCAGGGCCTTCAGGTCCAGGCTTCCGGCCACCGGGACGACCGCGACCGTCAGGTGGCCGTCCACGTCGGCGACCAGGGTCTTGAAGACGCGGTCGGGGGAGACGCCCAGGGCCTGGGCCGCCTCCTCGCCGTAGGAGGGCGACGCCGGATCGTGCTCGTACGCGTGCACGGTGAACGCCGTGCCCGCCGCCGTCAGGGCGACCGTGGCGGGGGTGCCGCCGGACTGGGGTTTCTTCTGCTTCTTCGCCATGGCGTCAGTTGGGGTGCGTCGGGGCGACGGTCAGGTCCACCGCGGGCAGCGACGGCAGGTGCCGGATCACCGCCGTCTCCGAGCGCAGGAGCCGCAGCTCCTCGCGGAGGCGGGTCGCGGTGTCCGGGGCCTGGAGGAGCCGCTGCTTGGCGGGGACGTCCAGGACCACCGTCGAGGCGACCAGGTACGAGACGACCGACGGGTCGTCCGGCAGGTCCGCGCCCGTGGTGAGGGAGCGCTCGCTCGCGCCCGCCAGGCGCTTCTGGTAGCCGCGGAAGGCCCGCAGGACGCCCTCGGCCAGCGGGCCCGCCTCGTCGCCAGGGTCCTCCTCCAGCTCCTCCAGTTCGGCCGTGAGGAAGGGGCCGCTCGCGTCCACGGACAGGAGCCGGACCCGGGTGGTGCCGGTGGCCAGGACCTCGAAGCTGCCGTCCGCGCGCTCCCGGATGGTCGCGGCGTCGGCGACGCAGCCCACCCGGTGCAGCGACTGGAGGGGATCGGCGCCGAAGCCGTCGCCCGGGCCGCGTTCGACGGGCTTGCGGACCGCCTCCGGCATGCCGAGACCCGTCACGGCGGTCTCCCGGCCGTCCCGGATGGCGACCACGGCGAACCGGCGCGGTTCGTCCTCGTCGATGGTCAGGAGCTCGCGCATCATGGCGCGATATCGCTCCTCGAAGACGTTGAGGGGCAGCACGAGGCCGGGGAACAGCACCGCGTTCAGCGGGAACAGAGGCAGGCGAGCGGTGGTCACAGCGGTCAAGCGTAATGGCCGCGGGCCCGTCCTCGTCCGGAGCCTTGCCTCAGCGGGGTCGCGGAGGCCACCCGGAGCCGTGCGCTGTCCCGTGCGTCCAGGAACCGGCCCAGCGGATCGCCGGACACCGAAGCCCACGGGAACGAGGACGCGTGCGCGCCGATCCGGCCGAACTGTTCCAGCGCCTCCGCCCACCGGCCCCGCACCACCAGGACGTACGCGAGCAGGTTGCGGACCTCGGCCGGCCACGGGTCGCCGGGGGCGAAGGCGGCCGACAGGGAGATCGCCAGGTCCGCCGCCGCGTCGATCCGCTCCTCCTGGACCGAGGTCGACCGGGCGTCCCACGGACCCTCGGTCAGCATCGCGAAAGCGGCCCGCAGCGGCAGCGCCTGGACCAGGGAGCTGGGCACCGAGTCCTCGGCGGCCCGCTCGGCGAAGTCGAAGCACTCGCGGTGCGAGCCGTACCAGGCGGCCGACAGGTACTGGAGCGCGGCGACATGACAGCCGTAGTGGTGCGTGGACCGCTGGAGGGCCTGCTCCCACAGCGCCTCGAACGTGGTGTGCGTGGCCTGCGTACCCCGGGCGTGGTCGAGCGCGAGGCGCCAGGGCACCGGGTCGCGCGGATCACCGGCCGCGGCCGCCGTGATCAGCGGTCCCACCTCGCGCAGCTGCTCCGCGCGCGCCGGGGACTCCCAGGCGCGCTCGACCGCGAGCTGCGCCTTGACGAGCAGCGCGTCCGGATCGTGCGGCGCGGCGGCCAGCCAGTCCGCGAGCCAGCCGTCCCGGTTGCGGGCGAACGCGACGAGCCGTCTCAGATAGCGGTCCCGGCACTCCCACTCGGCCGCGTCCCGGGTGGTCGCCAGGAGCTTCGCGGCCGGTTCGTACTCCCCGGCCGCGGCGGCCACCAGCGCGGGGGACAGCCGTTCGTCGGGGGCGTCGAGCAGCACCGCGTGGTCCGCGGGCAACCCGGTGGACAGCGCCGGGGTGTGCCGGATCACGCGCGCGGTTCGGAGCAGAGCGCGGAGGAAAGGCATGGTGCAGACCATTGAAAAGCGCTGGTGGAGGCGGCGCCAAGGGGAGCGCTGTGAAGCATTTGTGCCGAGTGGATGGGTTGCCCGGCCGCCGGTCAAGGAGCGGTAAAGGAATGCGCGGATTCTGGCTGGTTCTCGCTGGTCCTGGGCAGAAGGCCCGTGATCTGCCCAGGAGCCGACCCGGGCCCGCCGTCCGAGGAGGGCCGCACGCCCTCCGGCGTCCGGCGGTCAGCCGCGGCGCAGCAGCCGGGAGGCGCCCGCCGCGACCGTGGTGGCCAGTATCCACCCCACCAGCACCATCCCGGCCGCCATCCACTGCCAGGCGCCCTCCAGCCGCCAGTAGCCCTGCTGGCCGAGATCGATCACCGGGACGAGCAGATCCAGCGCGTACAGCGCCGCGTTCCACTGCGGATGCTCCGCGCCCTTGATCGAGGCCGGGTCGTACCGCGAGAAGGCCAGCGTGCCCGCCGCCCACAGCACCGCCATCCACACCGCGGCCCGCCCCGGCCGGTACCCGTACGCCACCGTCCAGTCCTGGAGGTAGCCCCACAGCTTCCCGGCCGGCGGCAGGGTCTCGCGGCGGCGGCGCTGCTTGGCGAGCAGCACCTCCCGGGCGTCCGCGTCCTCGCCGCAGCTGCGGAGCACCGCCGCCAGTCGCTCGTACGGCTCCGGCACGTACTCCGGGGTCGCCGCCGCCACCCACTCCAGGCGCCGGGAGAGCGGGAAATGTCCGTACGGGACGAGGTTCTCGTACACGAACCCGCCCATCGCGAGCCCGCCCGGGCCCGGCCAGCTCGTGGAGACGTCGATCAGCGTGACGACCTTCGCGCCGTTGAGCACCACCCGGCCGCGCACCGGACGCTCCGGGTTGAACCGCAGCTCCGGCGTGACCGTCCGGCGCAGCGACAGCTCCTCGTGCGTGTCCAGCACGAACACCGCCTTGTGCAGGTCCACCGCGTCACCGAACCTGCCGTCGTCCAGCCGCACCCCGCCCCGGCAGCGGAACACCTGCGAGCGGGTGCCGTGCGCCGGGGTCGGCGACGTGGCGATGCCGTACGGGGGAGTGGTGCCCTGGTTCCCCGTGTCCACGCTGACCCACGCCTCGCTCATGTACAGCGTCCGCTCGACGCTGAGCTGCGGGGCGTTCAGCGCGCGGCGGCCCCGCCCCGCCCGCAGCCGGCTGCCGCGCAGGCTCAGCGAACCGCCCACCTTCGCCCCGCGCAGGCTCAGCTCGCCCAGCATGTCGGCCATCTCGGCCTGGAGATCCTGGGCGACCGACAGACCGTCCCCGAGCAGCGCCCGCCCCTGCCGGTCCGGGCCGACCTCGATCTGGTTGACCAGCAGGTCCGTGCCGATCTGGGCGTCCGTGAGCCGGATGCCGCGCTCCACCCGGCAGCGCGGCAGATGCAGATCGCCCTCGGTGTGCAGCCGGGCCGCGTCGAACCGGGGCACCGCACACCCCACCAGCCGCAGGGTCGTGAAGTGGCACTCCGGGAACGCCACCTCCTCGTCGAACCGGCAGCCGGTCAGCTCCACGTACGGATCGACGCGCCCGCCCGCCAGGTCCAGCTTTCCGGTGATCCGTACGCCCCAGAGCTTCAGGGCCGTCACCCGGCCCGGCCGGGGCGGCGGGCCGCTCAGCAGGAGCCGGGCGACGACCCTGGCTCCCACGCTGCGCTCGGGGCCCCACTCGTGCGGGGCGAACGGATCGTCAAGGACCCGGTCGCGGGTCCGGAGGTCGTAGGTCGTGCCGTTCCGGAAGGACTGCCACATGCCCAGCTCCGCCGCGCTGAGGCCGTCCGGGAGATCATCGTCGTGCCGCTCCGTCACCGGTGCCCCTTTCGTTCGGAGGCGTGTTCCCGTTATTCCCTCTGAGTGACCGATTGAACGCACATAGTCAGCCGCCACAGCGACGGCATGTATCAGCCAGTGATACGGCCGTCCGGCCGCGCGCGGCGGTCTGAGAGAATTGCGGTGTGATCTCTCGAATCGATCTGCGCGGCGATGCCCTCCCCGAGGGCGGCGCCCTGCGCGACCTGCTGCCCCGTGCCGAGTTCGACGTGGAAGCCGCCCTGGAGACGGTGCGGCCCATCTGCGAGGACGTACGCCATCGTGGCTCGGCGGCAGTGATCGACTGGGGGGAGAAATTCGACGGCGTCCGGCTGGAATCGGTCCGGGTGCCCGCCGCCGCCCTCGCCCGGGCGCTCGACGAGCTCGACCCGGCCGTCCGCGCCGCCCTCGACGAGTCCATCCGCCGCGCCCGCCTCGTCCACCGCGCCCAGCGCCGCACCACGCACACCACCCAGGTCGTCCCCGGCGGCACGGTCACCGAGAAGTGGGTCCCCGTCGACCGCGTCGGGCTCTACGTGCCGGGCGGCCGCGCGGTCTACCCGTCCTCCGTCGTGATGAACGTCGTCCCGGCCCAGGAGGCGGGCGTCCCGGGCCTCGCCGTCTCCTCGCCGCCCCAGAAGGAGTTCGGCGGGCTGCCGCACCCCACGATCCTGGCCGCCTGCGCCCTGCTCGGCGTGGACGAGGTCTACGCGGCCGGCGGCGCCCAGGCCGTCGCGATGTTCGCATACGGCACCGGGGACTGCCTGCCCGTCGACCTGGTCACCGGCCCGGGCAACATCTACGTCGCCGCAGCCAAGCGCCTCCTCAAGGGCCGCATCGGCATCGACGCCGAAGCCGGACCCACCGAGATCGCGGTCCTGGCCGACGCCACCGCCGACCCGGTGCACGTCGCCGCCGACCTGATCAGCCAGGCCGAGCACGACCCGATGGCCGCCGCCGTCCTGGTCACCGACTCCGAGGAGCTGGCCGCCGCCACCGAGGCCGAGCTGGCCACCCAGGTCGCCGCGACCAAGCACGTCGAGGAGCGCATCGAGCCCGCCCTCGCCGGCCGGCAGTCCGCGATCGTCCTCGTCAACGACCTGGAGGACGGCCTCACCGTCGTCAACGCGTACGCCGCCGAGCACCTGGAGATCCAGACCGCCGACGCCGGCGCGCTCGCCGACCGGGTCCGCAACGCCGGAGCGGTCTTCGTCGGCCCCTGGTCGCCCGTCTCGCTCGGCGACTACTGCGCGGGCTCCAACCACGTCCTGCCCACCGGCGGCTGCGCCTGCCACTCCTCGGGCCTGTCCGTGCAGTCCTTCCTGCGCGGCATCCACATCGTCGACTACACGCGCGACGCGCTCGCCGAGGTCACCCACCACGTGGTGACCCTCGCCGAGGCGGAGGACCTCCCCGCCCACGGCGCCGCGCTCAAGGCCAGGTTCGGGTGGAAGGTTCCCCAGCAGTGACGAAGAACAACGCGGGCGGCCCCACGGCCAACCCCTGGGACGCCCTGCCCATCCGCGACGAACTGCGCGGCCAGTCCCCGTACGGCGCGCCCCAGCTCGACGTCCCCGTACGGCTCAACACCAACGAGAACCCCTACCCGCTGCCCGACGCGCTGGTCGACCGCATCGCCGAGCGGGTCCGCGAGGCCGCCCGCGACCTCAACCGCTACCCCGACCGGGACGCCGTCGAGCTGCGCACCGAGCTCGCCCGCTACCTCACCCGCACCGCCGGGCACCGCGTCGAGGCCGCCCACGTCTGGGCCGCCAACGGCTCCAACGAGGTCCTCCAGCAGCTGCTCCAGACCTTCGGCGGGCCCGGCCGCACCGCGATCGGCTTCGAGCCCTCGTACTCGATGCACGCCCTCATCGCGCGCGGCACCGGCACCGGCTGGATCTCCGGGCCGCGCAACGAGGACTTCACCATCGACGTCGACGCCGCCCGCGCCGTCATCGCCGAGCGCCGCCCCGACGTCGTCTTCATCACCTCCCCCAACAACCCCACCGGCACCGCCGTCGACGCGGACACCGTCCTCGCGCTGTACGAGGCCGCGCAGGCCGCCAAGCCGTCGATGGTCGTCGTGGACGAGGCGTACGGCGAATTCAGCCACCACCCCTCGCTGCTCCCGCTGATCGAGGGCCGCCGCCACCTGGTCCTCTCGCGGACCATGTCGAAGGCGTTCGGCGCCGCCGGGCTCCGCCTCGGCTACCTGGCCGCCGACCCCGCCGTGGTCGACGCGGTGCAGCTGGTCCGGCTGCCGTACCACCTGTCCTCCGTCACCCAGGCCACCGCGCTCGCCGCCCTGGAGCACACCGATACGCTCCTCGGGTACGTCGCACAGCTCAAGAGCGAGCGCGACCGGATCGTCACCGAGCTGCGCGGTCTCGGCTTCGACGTCACCGAATCGGACGCCAACTTCGTCCAGTTCGGCCGCTTCGCCGACAGCCACGCCGCGTGGCGGCAGATCCTCGACCGGGGCGTCCTGGTCCGGGACAACGGCGTACCGGGATGGCTGCGGGTCTCCGCGGGGACCCCGGCAGAGAACGACGCGTTCCTCGATGCGGTGCGCGGACTGAAGAAGGAGCACGACGCATGAACCCCCGCACAGGCCGCGTGGAACGCACCACGAAGGAGACGTCCGTCCTGGTCGAGATCAACCTGGACGGGACCGGCAAGGTCGATGTCGCGACCGGGGTCGGCTTCTACGACCACATGCTCGACCAGCTCGGCCGGCACGGTCTGTTCGACCTCACCGTCAAGACCGACGGCGACCTGCACATCGACACGCACCACACCATCGAGGACACCGCCCTCGCGCTCGGCGCCGCCTTCAAGCAGGCGCTCGGCGACAAGGTGGGCATCTACCGCTTCGGCAACTGCACCGTCCCGCTGGACGAATCGCTCGCCCAGGTCACCGTCGACCTCTCCGGCCGCCCCTACCTGGTGCACACCGAGCCCGAGAACATGGCGCCGATGATCGGCGCGTACGACACGACGATGACCCGGCACATCCTGGAGTCGTTCGTCGCCCAGGCGCAGATCGCCCTGCACGTCCACGTCCCGTACGGGCGCAACGCGCACCACATCGTGGAGTGCCAGTTCAAGGCGCTCGCCCGGGCCCTGCGCTACGCCAGCGAGCACGACCCGCGCGCGGCCGGAATCCTCCCGTCCACGAAGGGCGCGCTGTGACCGGCCTGAACACCATCCTGATCCTGCTCGGCCTGTTCCTGGCCGGCGGGGTCTACTCCTTCGCCAAGCAGGGCATGCCCAAGGGCGTCATCGTCCTGCTCTCCATCGGTTCACTGATGTGCCTGGTGGCGGGCGTCCTGCGCATCCAAGGACTCTGGGACTAGGAAGCGACACGTGGATACGAAGAAGAAGGTCGTCGTCTTCGACTACGGCTTCGGCAACGTCCGTTCCGCCGAGCGCGCCCTCGCCCACGTCGGCGCGGACGTCGAGATCACCCGCGACTTCGACACCGCGATGAACGCGGACGGGCTGCTCGTGCCCGGCGTCGGCGCGTTCTCGGCGTGCATGGAAGGGCTGAAGAAGGCCCGCGGTGAGTGGGTCATCGGCCGCAGGCTGGCCGGCGGACGCCCCGTCATGGGTATCTGCGTCGGCATGCAGATCCTGTTCGAGCGCGGCATCGAGCACGGCGTGGAGACCGAGGGCCTGGACGAGTGGCCCGGCACGGTCGGTCCGCTGAAGGCCGACGTCGTCCCGCACATGGGCTGGAACACCGTCGAAGCCCCCGAGGACTCCCAGCTGTTCGCCGGACTCGACGCCGGCGCCCGGTACTACTTCGTGCACTCGTACGCGGCGCACGACTGGGACCTCGAAGTGACCAACCCGAAGATCCGTGCCCCCAGGGTCACCTGGGCCACGCACGGCGAACGGTTCGTGGCGGCCGTGGAGAACGGCGCGCTGTGGGCCACCCAGTTCCACCCCGAGAAGTCCGGCGATGCCGGCGCCCAGCTGCTGACCAACTGGATCGAGACGCTGTAATGCCGAAGCTTGAACTGCTCCCCGCCGTAGACGTCCGCGACGGCCAGGCGGTGCGCCTGGTGCACGGCGAGTCCGGCTCCGAGACCTCCTACGGCTCCCCGCTGGAGGCCGCGCTCGCCTGGCAGCGCGCCGGCGCCGAGTGGCTGCACCTGGTCGATCTGGACGCCGCCTTCGGCACCGGGGACAACCGGACCCTCATCGCCGAGGTCGCCGGGGCCATGGACATCAAGGTCGAGCTGTCCGGCGGCATCCGCGACGACGCCTCGCTCGCCGCCGCACTCGCCACCGGCTGCCGCCGCGTCAACCTCGGCACCGCCGCCCTGGAGACCCCCGAGTGGGTCGCCAAGGTCATCGCCGAGCACGGCGACAAGATCGCCGTCGGCCTCGACGTGCGCGGCACCACGCTGCGCGGCCGGGGCTGGACCCGCGACGGCGGCGACCTCTACGAGACGCTGGCCCGCCTCGACTCCGAGGGCTGCGCCCGCTACGTCGTCACCGACATCGCCAAGGACGGCACGCTCCAGGGCCCCAACCTGGAGCTCCTGAAGAACGTCTGCGCCGCCACCGACAAGCCCGTCGTCGCCTCCGGCGGCGTCTCCTCGCTGGACGACCTGCGCGCCATCGCCTCGCTCGTCCCGGCGGGCGTCGAAGGCGCGATCGTCGGCAAGGCCCTGTACGCGAAGGCGTTCACCCTCGAAGAGGCGCTGGAGGCGGTCTCCGTATGACCGATTCCGCATCCGTGCGCCGCGTCTCCTCCGGCGCCCCCTGGGAGGAGAGGCTCGGCTACTCCCGCGCCGTCGAACTGCCGAACGGCCTGGTGCTCGTCTCCGGCTGTACGTCGGTGGTGGGCGGCGAGATCGCCGCCGGTGGCCCGTACGACCAGACCGTCACCGCCTTCGGCGTCGCCTTCGAGGCGCTGAAGGAGCTGGGCCTCGGCCGCGAGGACGTCGTCCGCACCCGCATGTACGTCATGCACGCCCGGGACACCGACGAAGTCGGCCGCGCCCACAAGGAGCTGTTCGACGCGGTGCGCCCCGCCGCCACCATGGTCGTCGTCTCCGGCTTCGTAGATCCGGGCCTCGTCGTCGAGGTCGAGGTCGAGGCCTACCGGGCGGGTGCGCGATGAGCCTCGCGGTACGCGTCATCCCCTGCCTCGACGTGGACAACGGGCGGGTCGTCAAGGGCGTCAACTTCCAGAACCTGCGGGACGCGGGCGACCCCGTCGAGATGGCGAAGCTGTACGACGCCGAGGGCGCCGACGAGCTGACCTTCCTGGACATCACCGCGTCCAGCGGCGACCGGGAGACCACCTACGACGTGGTGCGCCGCACCGCCGAGCAGGTCTTCATCCCGCTCACGGTGGGCGGCGGCGTCCGCACCCCGGACGACGTCGACAAGCTGCTGCGGGCCGGCGCGGACAAGGTGGGCGTCAACACGGCGGCCATCGCCCGCCCCGAGCTGATCCGGGAGATCGCCGAACGCTTCGGCCGCCAGGTCCTGGTGCTCTCGGTGGACGCCCGGCGCACCGCCGAGGGCACGTTCGAGGTCACCACGCACGGCGGCCGCCGGGGCACCGGCATCGACGCCGTCGAGTGGGCCCACCGGGCGGCGGAGCTCGGCGCCGGCGAGATCCTGCTCAACTCGATGGACGCCGACGGTACGAAGGACGGCTACGACACCGAGATGATCGCCGCCGTCCGCAAGCACGTCAGCGTCCCCGTCATCGCCTCCGGCGGCGCCGGCCGGCTCGCGGACTTCGCGCCGGCCGTCGACGCCGGGGCCGACGCGGTCCTGGCCGCGTCCGTCTTCCACTTCGGCGACCTGCGCATCTCGGAGGTCAAGGGCGCGCTGGCGGAGGTCGGTCACCCGGTGCGCTGACCGGACGGGTTGTGCGCGTGCACAGAGATGGGGCGCCTCTCCCTGGGAGGGCGCCCCATCGCCGTACGCGCACCTTCCGGGCCGCGGGCCTCAGGTCTAGCGTGCCCGGCGTGACTCCCCCCACGACCGTGCACAGTCCGCTCCGGCTGTACGGCCGCAGCGGTGAACTCGCCGCCACGAACGCCCTGTTGACGCGCCTCCACCACGGCGACGGCGGCGCGCTGGTCCTGACGGCCCCGCCGGGCTCGGGCCGCACGGCCCTCCTCGCCCATGCCGTCGCGGCGTACCGCGACCTGGGCGCCGGGCCCGTACTCCACGTCGTCGGTGCCCCCGACGAACGGTGGGTGCCGTACAGCGGGCTGCACGCGCTGCTGTGCGCGGCGGGGCCCGCACCCGGCGCCCCCGCCCGGGTGCCGCGCGACGGCCTCCTCGCCCTTCTCCGGCGGCTCGGCGGCGGGCGGCCGCTCCTGGTGTGCGTGGACGACGCCCACCTCTGGGACCCCGACTCCCGTGCCGCCCTCGCCTTCGCCGCCCGCAGGCTCGGGCCCGGCAGCCGGGCCGCCGTGCTGATCGCCGCCGGGGACGAGGCCGGCCTCGCCGGGCTGCCCGCCCTCCGCCTCGGCCCCCTGGACGAGGACGCGGCCTCCGCACTCCTGGACCGGCTCACCGGAGCGGACCCGGCCGATCCGGCGGTGCGGGAGGCACTGCTCAGGGAGGCGGCCGGGAACCCCGGACTGCTCACCGCCCTCACCGGCCGCCTCACCCCGGCCCAGCTCGCCGGGCGGGCCCCGCTGCCGCACCCGTTGCCCGGCGGGGACGACGTCCTGGCCGCCCACGCCGACCGCGTCGGCCATCTCCCCACCGCCACCCGGACCCTGCTCCTGATCGCGGCCGCCGCCCACGCGCACGAGCCGGAGGGCGCGGGGGCGGACCTCGCCCTCGTACGCCGCGCCGCCGCGTCGGCCGCCGTCCCGCCCGCCGCGTCCGACCTGGCCCTGCTCACGCCGGGCGGCACGGCCGGTGCGCTCCGGCGGGCCGGCGACCGGGTCCACTTCGGCGAGCCCCTGCTGCGCCGCGCCCTCCTGCACCGGGCGCCCCCGGACCGCCGCCGCGCGGCGCACGCCCTGCTCGCCGGCCTGCTCGCGCCCGGGTACGCCGCCCTGATCCAGCGGGCCTGCGCGTCCCCCGGCCCCGACGCCCCGCTCGCCGCCGCGCTGGAGGCAGCAGCGGCCCCGCCCCGCCCGCACGCCGACCGCGCGACCGCCCTCGCCCACGCGGCGGCGCTGACCCCGGACGAGGCAGCGAGGTCCACCCGGTTCGCGGCGGCGGCCGAGCAGTACCGCCTCGCGGGGGAGCCGGGGCGGGCCCGCGCCACGCTGGCACGGGCGGGAGCCGCGCCCGGCCACGGTCCCGCCCCTCACGTACGCGGCCTGCTCACCCTCGCCGACGGGCCCGCCCCCGACGCCCACGAGGCCCTGCTCACCGCCGCCGCCCTGCTCGCCCCGCACGATCCCGGGCGCGCCCGGGACGCCCTCCTCGGGGCCGCCGAGGCCGCCTGGGCGGCGGGGGACGCCCTCGGATACCTCGACGCGCTGACCCGCATCCCCACAGACGCCGCCGACCGGGAGCTGAGCCACTACCGGGACGGGATGTGCGCCGTGCTGCGCGGGCGGATCGGCGCGGGGCACGTGCTGCTGCGCCGCTGTCTCGACTCCGGCGCCCGCGACCCCGGGGCGCTGTTACGGGCCGGGGCTGCCGGACTCGTGCTCGGCGACCTCGACGCCGCCTGCCGGGCCGGGACCCGCGCCCTCGCCGCCGTACACGCGAGCGGTGCCGGCGCCCTGCTGCCGCAGGCTCTGGAACACCTCGCCTACGCGGAGCTGCGCGCCGGCCGGCACGCCCGGGCCCGGGCCCACGCGCTGGACGGCCTGCGCGAGGCATGCCGTACCGGGCGGCCCAACGCCGCCGCCCACCTGCACGCCGTACTCGCCCTCGCCGCCTCCGTGGAGAGCGGGGCGCGGGAGTGCGCGGCGCACGCCGAGGCCGCGCTCGCGGGCGCCGCGCCGCACGGGCTGGTCCAGGCGGAGACCCTGGCCACCTGGGCGCTGGCCCGGGCCGATCTGGCGGCCGGGCGCTCGGCGGAGGCGGCGGCGCGGCTCGACCCGCTCGTCCGGCCGGGGCCCCGGCGCGGCCACTTCGCCACCCGGATGCTCGCCGTGCCCTGTTACGTCGAGGCGTCCGTGCTGGCCGGGCGGGTGGTCCGGGGCGGGGGAGCGGAGCCGGTGGCCGAGGCGGTGGCGGAGTTCGCCGTGTGGGCGACGCGCACCACGGACCCCCAGGTCCCCGCCCAACTGGCCCGCTGCCGGGCCCTGCTGGCGCCCGTGGGCGAGGCCGCCGGGCGGTACGGGGAGGCGCTCGCCCATCACGACCGGGCCGGCGGCGACTTCGAACAGGCCCGTACCCGGCTGCTGTTCGGGTCCTGGCTGCGCCGGCGCCGCCGTACCCGTGAGGCCCGCGAGCCGTTGCGGGACGCCCTGGTCGGGTTCGAGCGGTGCGGGGCAGCGGCCTGGGCGGCCAGGGCGAGCGGCGAACTGCGGGCCGCCGGCGAGGCGGTGGAGGCCCCCGGCCCGTCCGGGGCGGCCGCCCCGCTGGCCGCGCTCACCCCGCAACAGGCGCGGATCGCCCGGTGCGTGGCCGAGGGGGCCACCAACCGGGAGGTCGCACGGCGGCTCTCGGTGAGCACCCGGACCGTCGACCACCACCTGCGCAACGTGTTCGCCGCCCTGGGCGTACGTTCCCGGACGGAGCTGGCCGGGCTGCTGGGCAACGGCGGCTGAAATTACCGAGGTTGCAGGACCGTGATGAGAAGGAGGCCGCACACCTCTAGGTACCGACTGGGCGGTATGTCATTCTGCGGGCGTCAGGATCTTTCGGTGCGCCCGCGGCCCTCCCACGGGCGGGGCGTGCCGGAGCCGGCCGTACACCGAGCCGGCCGAATCCCGGTGGAGGCCGCCATGCCACAGGTCGTACGTTCACGGGTCAGGGCGCTGCACGCGCCGCCGGCCGTCGCCCCGCTCCCGCGCCGCTTCCGGTCGCTGGCCGACCGGGAGGCCGTCGCCGTCCTGCACCGGGCCGCCCGGGTGCTGGTGGCGGCGCTCCCGGAGCTGACGGACCGGATGGTGGAGGCGCTGCGGGAGCGGGAGCCCGCCTACCGCGCGGCGATCGAGGCCGACCCGGCGGAGATCTGGCAGGAGGTGCACCACTCGCTGCGGCACAACGTCGGTTCGCTCATCCAGCCCCGCGAGTTCCGGGAGGCCGCGCACCGCACATCGCGGCGGATCGGCGAGGTGCGGGCCGAGCAGGGGGTGCCGCTGGACGCGGTCCTGCACGCGTTCCGGATGGGCGGGGCGATGGTCTGGCAGGACCTGGTGGACGAGACCGCCCGCCGCCACCCCGAGGACATCCGGCTGCTGGTCCATGTCGCCGCGGACGTCTGGAACTTCGTGGACGAGCACTGCGGGGTCGTCGCCGACGCCTACCGCAGGGCGGAACGCCGCCTCGCCTGGCGCCGGGAGAACCGGCACCGCCTGATGACCGCCGCGCTGCTCGACGGCACCGCCCAGATCGCCGACCTCCCCGACACGGCGGCGGCCCTCGGCCTGCCGGAGGACGGGCGGTACGCGGTGCTCGCGCTGCGCGACGCCCGCCGCTCCCCGCACGGCACGGCGCACCCGCCCCTGGAGCTCCCCGCCGGCACGGACGCCGTGTGGCACGCGGGGCCCGAGGCGGAGTACGCCCTCCTGTCGCTGGGCCGGTCCGGCGACGCGGACCCGGCGGACGCCCTCGCCGCCCTGGCCGCCGGTCTGCGCGTACCGCCCGGGGCCCGGGCCGGCATCGGCTCGGCGGTGGACGGTCTGGCGGCGGTCGGGGACGCCCGGCGCCTCGCGGACACGGCGCTGCGGGCCTGCCCGGCGGACGGCGGGACCGTCCTGCTCGACGAGCACCTGCCCGCCGCCCTGGTCGTCTCGTCCCCGGCGCTCGGCGCGGCCCTCGCCGACCGGGTGCTGGGCCCCCTGGACCGGCTGGACGCGGCCGACCGGGACGTGCTCATCGAAACGCTCACCGCGTGGTTCGACGCGGACGGCTCGGCGCCCCGGGCGGGCGCCCGCCTCTACTGCCACCGCAACACCGTCCTCAACCGCCTCCGCCGCTTCGAACAGCTCACCGGCCGCTGCCTGACCCGCCCTTCGGACGCGACCGAGGTCTCCCTGGCCCTGACGGCCCGCCGCCTGCTGCCGGACTGAGGGGGCGCGGGGCGTGCGGGGGCGCCTTGTGCCCCCGCACAGTCCCCGTCCGTACGACCTGTACCCCCGCCGCGCCCCGGGGTGACCCGCTGTACGCCGGCCCGGGAGGCTGATGCCGTAACCGCATGCCTTCTCCGTACCTGTTTCCCCTCACCACCCCGGGGCCCCGCCGGTGACCGGCGGCTTCGACGCCCGCTCGCTCGCGGTCGTCGTGTTTCTCGCGTTCGTCGCCGTCTCGTTGCTGCTGTGCGGGCTGGCCGCCGCCGACCAGGACGATCCGGAGCACTTCTACGCGGGCGGCGGTTCCGCGCTCGGCCCCGCCGGGAGCGGGCTCGCCGTCGCGGGGGACTACCTGTCCGCCGCGACGCTGCTCTCGACCACCGGGTCCGTCGCGCTGGCCGGGTTCGACGGGGTGCTGTTCGCCCTGGCCACGGTCGTCTCGCTGGTCCTGGTGATGCGGATCCTGGCCGAACCGATGCGCCGCGCCGGGGTGTTCACGCTCGGGGACTTCCTCGCGGACCGGCTCGACGACCCCTCCGTGCGCCGCGCCCTCGGCATCACGACGCTGGTGGTCCTCGCCCCGTTGCTCCTGGTCCAGCTCGCCACCGCCGGGCGGGTGATGGCCGCCATGTTCGGGCTGCCCGACGGCGCGCTCACCAGCTGCACCGTAGCCGGCGGCGCCCTGATGGTCTGCTACTCCGCGGTCGGCGGCATGCGGGGCACCGGGTACGTGCAGATCCTCAAGGTGGCGGTCGTCCTGGCGGCGGTGACCCTGCTCGCCGGTCTGGTGCTCGCCCGCTTCGGCTGGAACCCGTTCGCCCTGTTCGACGCCGCGCGCCGCGGCAGCGGGGCCGGCGGCGCGTACGCCCGCCCCGGGCTCCAGTTCGGCCACGGACTCGCCGGCACCCTGGACCTGCTGGGCTTCCAGCTCACCCTGCTCCTCGGGGCCGCGTGCATGCCGCACATCACGATGCGGCTGCACCCGATGCGCGACCGCCGGACGGTGCGCCGCGCGACCGTGTGGGCGGTGGTCCCGGTGGCCGTGCTGTGCGCCGGGGTCGTCGTCACCGGGCTCGGCGCGTCCGCCCTGCTCGGGCACAAGGCCATCCAGGGGGCGGACCCGGCCGGCGGGACCGCGCTGCTGCTGGTGACCGGCGCGCTCGACCCGGGCGCCGGCGGGCCGCGCGAGAGCCTGCTCTTCGCGTGCGTGGCCTGCGCGGTGTTCGTCACCACGCTGGCCGCCGTCGCCGGGATCACCCTCGCCGCAGCCTCGTCCCTGGCCCGCGACTTCGCGGCGCGACGCGGAGCGCGTGCGGCGGGGCGCCCCGGCCGGTCCGCACGGCGCGAGATCCTGCGGGCCCGCCTCGCGGTGGTCCTGACCGGCGCGGTCGCCGTCTGGGCGTCCACGTACACCCATGACCGCAACCCGCAGGTCCTGCTCTCGCTCTCGTTCGCGGCGGCGGCCTCCGTCCTGCCGCCGGTCCTGCTGTACGCGCTGTTCCGGCCGGGCTTCACCGCGCGCGGGGTGCGCTGGACGGTGTACGGGACGCTGCCGCTCATCGCGGTCCTGATGGTGTTCTCGCCCGCGTTCTCCGGCACGCCCGTCGCGCTCTTCCCGGCCCGCGACTTCCACTGGTTCCCGCTCCAGACGCCCGGCCTCCTCACCATCCCGGCCGGCTTCCTGCTCGCCCACCTCGGCTCCCGTGACGGCCGGAAGCCGGCCGGGACCAGACGTGCAGCTTTTCTTTCGCAATAGATATTGCACAACTTTTCTTTCCTATCTACGCTCGGTGGCATGGCACGCGACGAATCACGCCGGATCTCCGACCTCGGCACCCTCAAGGCATTCGGGCATCCCCTGCGGATGAGGCTCTACCGGGCCCTCTACATCTCCCGGCGGGCCACCGCCTCCCAGCTCGCCGAGCAGGTCGACGAGGCGGTCTCGCTCGTCAGCTACCACCTGCGCAAGCTCGCCGACCACGGCCTGATCGAGGAGGCCGACCGGCAGGGCGGGGACGGCCGCGAGCGCTGGTGGCAGCCCGCTTCGGAGGGACTGCGCTTCCACGACGCGGACTTCAGCGACGCGCCCGAGAAGGCCGCGACGCACTCCGCCGTCAGCCGGCTCTCCTTCGACCAGCACGTCGAGATGTACCACCGCCACCTCGACGCGTACCGCAACTGGTCCCCGGAGTGGCGCACGGCGTCCTTCAGTTCCGAATACCTGGCCCGGCTGACCGCCGACGAGCTCGCCGCGCTCGAACGCGAGATGAACGCGCTCATCAAGCGGTACGAGGAACAGGGCCGCGTCCGCGACGAGGCCGGCGACACGGAGAACCGCGAGAACGTCGCGCTGCACCTGTACGGCTTCCCGTTCCGGACCTGATCCGCCGATCCCAGAGGACGCCCCCGTGACTCTCACCCTCCCCGTCGGCAAGGACGCCGGACGCCCGGCCCACCGCGACGGCAACGTCCTGCGCTGGCTCGGCGCGTACACCGCGTCCATGATCGGCGACAGCGTGTACTACATGGCCCTGGCCTGGGCCGCCGCCCGCACCGGCAACGCCTCGCAGACCGGCCTGGTGCTCGCCGCGGGGTCCGTGCCCCGGGCGGTGCTCCTGCTCGGCGGGGGAGTGCTCGCCGACCGGCTCGGCCCGCGCCGCGTGGTCGTCGCCAGCGACACCGCCCGCTGCCTGGTCATCCTCGGCCTCGCCGGGACCTTGCTCCTCACCTCGCCCACGGTGTGGATGCTGATCGCCGTCGCGCTCGTCTTCGGCGCCGTCGACGCCCTCTTCCTGCCCGCCGTCGGCGCCCTGCCGCCCCGGCTCACCGCCGCCTCCCAGCTCGCCCGCGTCCAGGGCATGCGCGGCCTCGCCACCCGTACCGCCAACGTCGTCGGCGCCCCGCTCGGCGGCGTCGCCGTCGCCCTCGGCGGCCCGGTCCTCGCCTTCGCCGGGGCCGGAGTCCTCTTCGCCGTGTCGCTCCCGCTCCTGCTGGCCGTACGGATGGCCCCGCTGCCCGCAACGGAAACGGCCGCGGCCGCGCCCACCGGGACCGCCTGGCGCGAACTGGCCGACGGGCTGCGCCACATCCGCCGCCACCCGCTCCTCGGGCCCCTGATGCTCGTCGTCGCCGTCACCGAACTCGGCTTCGTCGGCCCCCTGAACCTCGGGCTGATCCTGCTCAGCGACGAGCGCGGCTGGGGCGCCTCCGGCATGGGCTGGGTCGTCGCCGCCTTCGGCACCGGTGCGGGCGCCTCCGCCCTGCTCCTCGCCGTACGCGGCCGAATACCGAGGGCCGGACTGGTCATGTGCCTGACCGTCCTCGTCGGGTCCTTCGCCATCGGGGCTCTGGCGTACGTGCCCTCCGTACCGCTCGCCGCGACCGTCGCGGTCCTCATCGGCCTGTTCGTCGGCCTCGGCGGGGCGCTGTGCGGCGCGCTCACGCAGACCGTCACCGACCCCGCCTACCTGGGCCGCGTCACCTCGGTCTCGACCCTCTTCACCCACGCCCTGGCGCCGCTCAGCTACCCCGTCACCGGTGCCGCCGTCGCCCTCTGGGGCACCGGCCCGGTCTTCGTCGCCAGCGCCGCCCTGTGCGCGGCCGGCGCGGCCGCCGGCCTCGTCCTCGCCCCGCTCCGCCGGGCGGAGCTGCCGCGCTGACCGCGGCGCACCCCGGCTACATGCCCAGCTTCGCCGTCGTCACCCGGCCGATCGCCTCCGGCTCGCCCTCCAGCTCCACCCGCGCCGCGTCCTGCCGCCCGAACGCGAACAGCAGCAGCTCGCCCGGCTCACCGGTCACCGTCACCACCGGCGTCCCCCGGTGCGCCACCGCGGTCTGCCCGTCCGGGCGGCGCAGCACCAGGCCCACGGGCGCCTTCCGGCCCAGCACCCGCGCCGCCTTCTCCGTACGCGCCCACAGCACGTCCGCGAAGACCGGATCCAGCTCACGGGGCGTCCAGTCGGGCTGCGCCCGGCGCACGTCCTCCGTGTGGATGTAGAACTCCACCGTGTTCGCCGCCTCGTCCAGCTGCTTCAGGCCGAACGGGGACATCCGGGGCGGGCCGGTGCGGATGAGCTGGATCAGCTCCTCGTACGGCTTCTCGGTGAACTCGGCCATGACCCGGTCCCGGCGGCTCCTCAGCGGCCCGATGACGATCCCGGCCGCCGCGTCCGGCCGCCGCTCCCGCACCACCACATGGGCCGCGAGATCACGGGCCGTCCAGCCGTGGCACAGGGTCGGGGCCTGCGGACCCGCCGCCTCCAACAGGTCGGCGAGCAGAAGACGTTCGCGCTTCGCATGGGTCGACATGCCCGCCAGCGTACGACCGCCGTCCCCCGTCCGCCCAGTGGACGCCCGCCCGGACACCCCGCGCCCCCACGGCACAATGGGCCCATGAGCAGCACGCCCCAGCCCGGCACCCCCCGGACAGCCAGCGACCTCGACCCCGCCATCGCCGCCCGCCTCAAGCGCGGCGCCGACGGGCTGGTCCCGGCCGTCGCACAGCAGTACGACACCGGCGAGGTACTGATGCTGGGCTGGATGGACGACGAGGCGCTGCACCGCACCCTCACCACCGGCCGCTGCACCTACTGGTCCCGCAGCCGCCAGGAGTACTGGGTCAAGGGCGACACCTCGGGCCACATCCAGCTGGTCAGGTCCGTCGCCCTCGACTGCGACGCCGACACCGTCCTCGTCAAGGTCGACCAGACCGGCGCCGCCTGCCACACCGGCGACCGCACCTGCTTCGACGCCGACGTCCTCTTCCTCGGACAGTAGGGTCTGCCGCCATGGACCTCGACACCTTCCGCAAGCTGGCCGTCGACCGGCGCGTCATCCCCGTCACCCGCCGCCTCCTCGCGGACGGCGACACCCCCGTCGGGCTCTACCGCAAGCTCGCGGGCGAGCGCACCGGCACCTTCCTCCTGGAATCCGCGGAGAACGGCCGCACCTGGTCGCGCTACTCCTTCATCGGCGTACGCAGCGCCGCCACGCTGACCGCCCGCGACGGCGAGGCCCACTGGCTCGGCACGCCGCCGGTCGGCGTCCCCGTCGACGGCGACCCGCTGCACGCCCTGCGCGCCACCATCGAGGCCCTGCACACCCCGCACGACCGGGAGTCCGGCCTGCCGCCCTTCACCGGCGGCATGGTCGGCTACCTCGGCTACGACATCGTGCGCCGTCTGGAGAAGATCGGCGAGAGCGGCGGGGACGACCTGAAGCTCCCCGAGCTGACCATGCTGCTCACCTCCGACCTCGCGGTCCTGGACCACTGGGACGGCAGCGTCCTGCTCATCGCGAACGCCATCAACCACAACGACCTGGCCACCGGCGTGGACGAGGCGTACGCCGACGCCGTCGCCCGGCTCGACGCGATGGAACGCGACCTGCGCCGCCCCGTCGAGAACACCCCCGCCGCCCTGCCCCCCTCCGAGCTGCCCCCGTACACCGCGCTCTGGGGCGGCCAGGCGTACCAGGACGCCGTCGAGGACGTGAAGGAGCGCATCCGGGCCGGCGAAGCCTTCCAGGTGGTGCCCTCCCAGCGCTTCGAGACCCCGTGCACGGCCAGCGCCCTCGACGTCTACCGGGTGCTGCGCGCCACCAACCCCTCGCCGTACATGTACCTCTTCCGGTTCGACGGCTTCGACGTCGCCGGGTCCAGCCCCGAGGCCCTGGTCAAGGTCGAGGACGGCCGGGCCATGGTCCACCCCATCGCCGGGACCCGGCACCGCGGCGCCACCCCGCAGGAGGACCAGGCCCTCGCCGACGAACTCCTCGCCGACCCCAAGGAGCGGGCCGAGCACCTGATGCTGGTCGACCTCGGCCGCAACGACCTGGGCCGGGTCTGCGAACCGGGCAGCGTCGAGGTGGTCGACTTCATGTCCATCGAGCGCTACTCGCACGTGATGCACATCGTCTCCACCGTCACCGGCAAGGTCGCCGAGGGCCGCACGGCCTTCGACGTGCTCACCGCCTGCTTCCCCGCCGGCACCCTCTCCGGCGCCCCCAAGCCCCGCGCCCTCCAGATCATCGAGGAGCTGGAACCCACCCGCCGGGGCCTGTACGGGGGCTGCGTCGGCTACCTCGACTTCGCCGGGGACTCCGACACCGCCATCGCCATCCGCACCGCCCTGCTCCGCGACGGCACCGCGTACGTCCAGGCGGGCGCGGGCGTCGTCGCCGACTCCGACCCGGTCGCCGAGGACACCGAGTGCCGCAACAAGGCGGCGGCCGTCCTCCGCGCCGTCCACACCGCCAACCGCCTCGGCGGCGCCTGAGCCGTAGCGCCTCCAGGCCAGGGGCGCGGTGGGGCGTTCCGGGCCGGTGAGGGATAGTGGAGTACGTGAGTGCCGTCCCCGTACCCCAGCCCCGTGCCGAAGCCGCCGCCGCGCCCGACAGCGCGGGGAGCCGCCGCACCCTGGCCGCCGGCCTGCTCCTCGGGGCGGCCGGCGCGACCGTCGTCCTGCTCGCCTCCGGGCAGACCTGGGCCGAGGGCAAGGCCCCGGTCGGCGGCGGCACCCTCCCGCTGAGCGCCGACGGGCAGGACGTCACCGGACTCCCCGCCGCCCTCGCGATCGTCGGCCTGGCCGCCCTCGTCGCCGTCTTCGCGGTACGCGGCGCCGGCCGGGGCGTGGTCGCCGGACTGCTCGCGCTCAGCGGACTCGGCGCCGCGCTCAGTGCCTTCATCGGCGCGTCCGACAGCGGGGCGCTGGACGAGAAGGCGGCGCAGACCAGCGGCGACAGCGCCGCCACCATCACGGCCCTCAGCCACACCGCCTGGCCGTACGTCACGGCGGCGGGCGGCCTGCTGATCCTGCTCGCCGGGCTGCTCGCCCTGCGCTACGGCAACCGGTGGCCCACGATGTCCGGGCGCTACGAGCGCGACGGCACCCCCCGCCCCCGCAAGGCCCCCCGCCCGCTCGACCCCGACCGGCCGGAGGATCTGTGGAAGGCCCTGGACCGCGGCGAGGACCCGACGCGCGAGGCATGACCCCCAGCTCACGTCCTACCCGCACGTACGGGACAATGACGGTGAGCTGGCACAGCGGCACGGGCCGTGGGCACAGCGACCCGAGCGATTCCAACAGCGCAACACCAACGAGGAGCAACTCATGGCGGGCAGCAGCCACGGACACACCCCGGCCGCCTGGACCGGTGTCATCATCGCCTTCATCGGCTTCTGCGTCGCGGGCGTCTTCATGGTCGCGGCCAACCCGGCCGGCTTCTGGGCCGGCATCGGCGTCGTCCTGCTCGGTGGTGTCGTCGGCCTCGCGATGAAGGCCGCGGGCCTCGGCATGCCGAAGGAGTCGGCCGAGCTGACCGCCGCCCGCGCGCGCGCCGGCCAGGCGCAGACCTCCTGACCCCCGCACCACGTACGCCGGAAAGGCGCGGCCCGGACCGGGCTGCGCCTTTCCGCGTCAGCGGCGACAATCACCGGGTGGACGCAACGCCAACCCCCGCCGCCTCTCCGGCCCCGGACCCCGCCCCGGTCCCGGCCCCCGGGCCGCCGCCCTTCGCCCCCGTGCGGGCCCCTCTCTTCCCCACGGCCCCCGCCGGCGCCTCGCGGCTGCGGCGGATCGCCGTCCCGGTGAGTGTGCTCGCCGCCGTCGTCGGTGCCTTCGGGTACGTCGCCACCGTCGACCCGAACCAGCCCGGCCACTACCCCGTCTGCCCGCTGCTGCGGTTCACGGGCATCTACTGCCCCGGCTGCGGCGGCCTCCGCAGCGCCCACGCCTTCGCCCACGGCGACCTGGCCGCCGCCTTCGGCGCCAACGCGCTCGCCGTCGCCGGCTACGCGATCTTCGCCGCGCTGTGGACCGTATGGCTGATCCGCGAGGTCCGCGGAAAGCCCCTGCGGATCGCGCTGCGGCCGGTGCACTGGTGGGCGATCGGCGCCGTACTGCTGCTCTTCACCGTCATCCGGAACCTTCCTTTCGGCTCCGCGCTCGCCCCGTGAAGTCCCAGGTAGTGGGACAGCCGACGGCCGGATGCGGGCCCAGCGCCCTCCTGCGGATAACATCGGAGTGGCTGATCCTGTGGCCTGTCAGGTTTTTTTGTCACCGTTCCGGAAGGGGGCCGCTCGCGTGAGTGTGCTCGACGAGATCATCGAGGGCGTACGCGCCGACCTCGCGGAGCGGCAGACGCGCGTCAGCCTCGACGAGCTCAAGGAACGCGCCGCCCGTGCCCCCCGCGCCAAGGACGGCGTCGCCGCCCTGCGCGGCGAGGGCGTGACCGTCATCTGCGAGGTCAAGCGCTCCAGCCCCTCCAAGGGCGCGCTGGCCGCCATCGCCGACCCGGCCGCGCTCGCCGCGGACTACGAGGCCGGCGGGGCCTCCGTCATCTCGGTCCTCACCGAGGAGCGCCGCTTCGGCGGCTCGCTGGCCGACCTGGAGGCCGTCCGCGCCAAGGTCGACATCCCGATCCTCCGCAAGGACTTCATCGTCACCTCGTACCAGCTGTGGGAGGCTCGCGCGTACGGCGCCGACCTCGTGCTGCTGATCGTCGCCGCCCTCGAGCAGGAGGCCCTGGTCTCTCTGATCGAGCGCGCCGAGTCCATCGGTCTCACGCCGCTGGTCGAGGCGCACGACGAGGACGAGGCCGAGCGGGCCGTCAAGGCCGGGGCCCGGATCATCGGCGTCAACGCGCGCAACCTCAAGGACCTGAAGGTCGACCGCTTCACCTTCGAGCGCGTCGCCCCCGAGATCCCCGACCACATCGTCAAGGTCGCCGAGTCCGGCGTCCGCGGCCCGCACGACCTGATCGCCTACGCGAACGCCGGCGCGGACGCCGTGCTGGTCGGCGAGTCCCTGGTCACCGGCCGCGACCCGCGGACCGCCGTCGCCGACCTCGTCGCCGCCGGCGCCCACCCGGCCCTGCGCCACGGACGGGGCTGACCCGGCCGTGTCCCTCCCGCACCCCGAGCCGATGAGCTGCGCGCTGCCCTCGTGGCACCGCGGCTGCCGGGCCCCCGCGCGCCGGGTGCACGGCCGGCGGGTGCGGTACGTGATCGGCGCGGAGCCCGGTCAGGTCAACGGCATGCGATGGCGCAGGACGCGCGCGCTGTAGAGCGAGCCCGGCCGCCGTCCCGCGTGTCCGAAACCGCCCCGGTCCGGAACCGGGGCGGCGCTCCGCTCACGGCGCAGACGGTGCAACCACCCCTGTGACGACGAGGAGCACGTTCCGCATGTCTTCCGACTTCTTCATCCCGGACCCGGAGGGTCTGATCCCCAGCGCCGAGGGCTACTTCGGCGCGTACGGCGGCAAGTTCATCCCGGAGGCGCTGGTCGCCGCCGTGGACGAGGTCGCCGTCGAGTACGAGAAGGCCAAGGCCGACCCCGCGTTCGCCGCCGAGCTCGGCGAGCTGATGGTCCACTACACCGGACGGCCCAGCGCCCTCACCGAGGTGTCCCGCTTCGCCGAGCACGCCGGCGGCGCCCGCGTCTTCCTCAAGCGCGAGGACCTGAACCACACCGGCTCGCACAAGATCAACAACGTGCTGGGGCAGGCGCTGCTGACCCGGCGCATGGGCAAGACCCGCGTCATCGCGGAGACCGGCGCCGGACAGCACGGCGTCGCCACCGCGACCGCCTGCGCTCTCTTCGGCCTCGACTGCACCATCTACATGGGCGAGATCGACACCCAGCGGCAGGCGCTGAACGTGGCGCGGATGCGGATGCTGGGCGCCGAGGTCATCGCCGTGAAGTCCGGCTCCCGCACTCTCAAGGACGCCATCAACGAGGCGTTCCGCGACTGGGTCGCCAACGTGGACCGCACCCACTACCTCTTCGGTACGGTCGCCGGACCGCACCCCTTCCCGGCGATGGTCCGCGACTTCCACCGCGTCATCGGTGTGGAGGCCAGACGGCAGATCCTGGAGCGGGCCGGCCGGCTGCCGGACGCGGCCGTGGCCTGCGTCGGCGGCGGCTCCAACGCCATCGGCCTCTTCCACGCCTTCGTGCCCGACGCGGAGGTCCGCCTCATCGGCTGCGAGCCCGCGGGACACGGCGTGGAGACCGGCGAGCACGCGGCGACCCTGACCGCGGGCGAGCCCGGCATCCTGCACGGCTCGCGCAGCTACGTCCTCCAGGACGACGAGGGCCAGATCACCGAGCCGTACTCCATCTCGGCCGGTCTGGACTACCCGGGCATCGGCCCCGAGCACGCCTACCTCAAGGACGTGGGCCGGGGCGAGTACCGCGCCGTCACCGACGACGCGGCCATGCAGGCGCTGCGCCTGCTCTCCCGTACCGAGGGCATCATCCCGGCCATCGAGAGCGCGCACGCGCTGGCCGGGGCGCTGGAGGTCGGCAAGGAGCTGGGCAAGGACGGGCTGATCCTGATCAACCTCTCCGGGCGCGGCGACAAGGACATGGACACGGCGGCCCGCTACTTCGGGCTGTACGACACCGACGCGGCCGTCGAGGCGGACGCCGACAGCGGTGCCGCGGAGATCGAGGGGGACGCGCTGTGAGCGGCAACATCGAACTGCTGAACACCACCCTGGCCGCCGCGCGGGCCGAGGACCGGGCCGCGCTCATCGCGTACCTGCCGGCCGGCTTCCCGACCGTCGACGGCGGCATCGAGGCCGTCAAGGCCGTCGTGGCGGGTGGCGCCGACGTCGTCGAGGTGGGGCTGCCGCACAGCGACCCGGTGCTCGACGGCCCGGTCATCCAGACCGCCGACGACATCGCGCTGCGCGGCGGCGTGCGGATCGCCGACGTGATGCGCACGGTCCGCGAGGCGCACGAGGCGACCGGGGCACCGATCCTCGTCATGACGTACTGGAATCCGATCGACCGGTACGGCGTCGAGCGGTTCACGGCCGAGCTGGCCGAGGCGGGCGGCGCCGGGTGCATCCTGCCCGACCTGCCGGTCCAGGAGTCCGCGCTGTGGCGCGAGCACGCGGGGCGGCACGGCCTGGCCACCGTCTTCGTCGTCGCGCCCAGCAGCAGGGACGAGCGGATCGCCACGATCACCGACGCGGGCTCCGGCTTCGTCTACGCCGCCTCCCTGATGGGCGTCACCGGCACCCGCGCCTCGGTCGGCGCGCAGGCCCAGGACCTGGTCCGGCGCACCCGCGCCACGACCGAGCTGCCGGTCTGCGTCGGTCTCGGCGTGTCCGATGCCGCCCAGGCCGCGGAGGTCGCCGGCTTCGCCGACGGCGTCATCGTCGGCTCGGCCTTCGTCAAGCGGATGCTCGACGCCCCCGACGAGGCGGCCGGGCTCGCCGGCGTCCGTTCACTGGCGGCCGAGCTTGCCGAAGGTGTTCGAAAGCGCTGACACCTGAGGTAACCCGAACGGGTGGACCTCGGCCCGGGGAGGCACGCGAGTGCCTCCCCGGGTCGTTTGCGCGGTGTGAGCGAGAAGAACGAACAGGGTAAGAGGGCCGCGCGAGACCGGCTGATCCAGCAGCGCGAGCAGGCGAAGGCGCGCGACCGCCGGCGCCGCACGCTGATCGTGTCCACGGCCGTGGTGGGGGTCCTGGGCCTGGCCGCCGTCGTCGGCGTGATCGCGGCGAACACCGACGGCAAGAGCGACAAGTCCAAGGCGTCCGGGCCGGCCGTCGCCCCGTCCGGAGCGACCGGCAAGGACGCCCTGGCCATCCGGGTCGGCGCGGACGAGGCACCGTCCACCCTCACCATCTGGG
The DNA here is from genome assembly GCF_040632905.1 of Streptomyces sp. NPDC016469. NCBI lineage: Bacteria > Bacillati > Actinomycetota > Actinomycetes > Kitasatosporales > Streptomycetaceae > Streptomyces > Streptomyces sp. NPDC016469. The sequence continues at coordinate 111,203 of NZ_JBEYCQ010000019.1, read as the reverse complement.
AGGACTTCCGCTGCCCGGTCTGCGCCCAGTTCGAGAACGCGTTCCGCGACACGATCCACGAGATGGAGCGCGACGGCCGGATCAAGGTCGACTACCACCTCGCCACGATCATCGACGGCAACATGGGCGGCAGCGGCTCCCTCAAGGCGGCCAACGCGGCCGCCTGCGCGCAGGACGCCGGCAAGTTCTCCGCGTACCACGACGTGCTGTACAGCAACCAGCCGGCGGAGACCGACGACGCCTTCGGGGACAACGACAAGCTGATCGAGCTCGCCAAGAAGGTCGACGGGCTGGACACCCCCGCATTCCGCGGCTGCGTCGAGGACGGCAAGCACGACGCGTGGGTGGAGAAGTCCAACCAGGCGTTCCGCGAGGGCGGCTTCCAGGGCACGCCGACGGCCCTGCTCAACGGGGAGTCGATCTTCCCGAAGAAGGGTGACGAGGCGATCACCGTGGCCAACCTGAAGAAGTGGGTCGCCGAGGCCAACAAGGGCAAGAAACCCGCCACCGCCGGCGCCACGCCGTAGGGCACGAGGACGGGGGGTCCATGGGGCCGGCCGGGGGAATCGACGGCCCGCTCGTTACCCAGACGTTGCCGGGCGGGTTGTCCTACCTCCCGCCCGGCAGGGTAGCGTCGATGCTGCCATGAACCTTGCCTACATTCCCAGCCCGTCGACCGGCGTGATCGATCTCGGACCGATCCCGCTCCGCGGCTACGCGTTCTGCATCATCATCGGTGTCTTCGTCGCCGTCTGGTTCGGCAACAAGCGCTGGGTCGCCCGAGGAGGCACCGCCGGCACCGTTGCCGACATCGCCGTCTGGGCCGTTCCCTTCGGGCTTGTCGGCGGCCGGCTCTACCACGTCATCACCGACTACCAGCTGTACTTCAGCGACGGTGAGGACTGGGTCGACGCCTTCAAGATCTGGCAGGGCGGCCTCGGTATCTGGGGTGCGATCGCGCTGGGCGCGGTCGGTGCCTGGATCGGCTGCCGCCGCCGCGGGATCCCGCTGCCCGCCTGGGCCGACGCCCTCGCCCCCGGCATCGCCCTCGCCCAGGCGTGCGGCCGCTGGGGCAACTGGTTCAACCAGGAGCTGTACGGCAGGGCGACCGACGTTCCGTGGGCGCTGAAGATCAGTGAGGGCCCGAACCGGGTCGCGGGCACCTACCACCCGACCTTCCTGTACGAGTCGCTCTGGTGCGTGGGCGTGGCCCTCCTGGTGGTCTGGGCCGACCGCCGCTTCAAGCTCGGCCACGGACGGGCGTTCGCGCTGTACGTCGCGGCGTACTGCGCGGGGCGTGCGTGGATCGAGTACATGCGCGTGGACGAGGCGCACCACATCCTGGGCCTGCGGCTCAACGTGTGGACCGCGCTGATCGTGTTCGTGCTGGCGGTGACGTACATCGTGATCTCGGCGAAGGTCCGGCCGGGCCGCGAGGAGGTCGTGGAGCCGGGGGCGCCGGAGGCGCCGGAATCCTCGGAGAAGGCGGACGACGACGCCGAGGCGGGGGCGCCGGAGGCCGCGGAGGCGGACACCGATGCGAAGCCGGACGCGGATGCGGATGCGCCGAAGGCGGACGGTACGGCGGAGGCCGCGAAGGGCTGACGCCGCGCGCCGGCTGAGTGTGGGGCCGTCGAGGTATTCGGCGGCCCCTTCGCCGTCGTGGGGTGTCCTCAATCGCCGGACGGGCTTGATGTGGCCGGGCTTGGGGTGGCCGGGCTTGGTGTGGCGGTGCGGCGAAAATCCAGCCCGTCCGGCGATTGAGGACGAAGCGGTGAGACGGGGAGCCAGGTCACCGCTTCCGTTGGGCCAGCGCCAGCGTCCGCCGCGCCTGCGCAACCACCGCCGCGTCCACGAAGCGGCCGTCCGGGAGGGCCTGGGCTCCTGCCTGGTCGCGGGCCGCCTCCACGATCTCCCAGGCCGCTTCGACCTCCTGCGGCGTCGGGCGGAACGCGCGTTCGATCACCGGGAGCTGCCGGGGATGGATCGCCGCCCGGCCCAGGAAGCCCAGGGCGCGCCCGTGGGCGCAGGAGGACCAGAGGCCGTCCAGGTCCCGGACGTCCGCGAACACCGACTGCGCGGGGGGAGCCAGGCCCGCCGCCCGGGCGGCCACCACCACCCGGCTGCGCGACCAGTCGAGCCCCGCGTCCTCCCGTACGCCCAGATCCGCGCGGAGGTCCGCCTCGCCCAGGGCGACGGCGCGGACCTGGGGGTGGGCGGAGGCCACCGAGTAGGCGTGCTCGATGCCGAGGGCCGACTCCAGGAGCGGGCACAGGGCCACCCCGGGGGCCAGCGCCGCGATGTGGTGCACCGACGCGGCGTGGGTGATCTTCGGCAGCCGCAGCCCGCCGAGCCCCGGCAGCCCCGCCAGCGCCAGCACGTCCGCCTCGTCGTTGACCCGGACATGGACGGGCACCGCCATGGCGGACGGCGGGTCCGACAGCAGCTCCACCGTCGCGGCGCGCGCGTACTCCTTGCGGTCGGGGGCGACCGCGTCCTCCAGGTCCACGATCACCACGTCCGCCCCCGAGACGGCCGCCTTGCGGACCACGTCCGGCCGGTCCCCGGGCGCGTACAGCAGGGTGAGGGGGGCCGTCACAGCACCCGCTCCGCCCGCAGCGCCGAGATCTCGGGCCCGCTCAGCCCCAGCTCGGTGAGGATCTCCTCGGTGTCGGCCCCGTGCGGGCGGCCCGTCCAGCGGATCGCGCCCGGGGTCCGGGAGAGCCGGAAGAGGACGTTCTGCATCCGGAGCGGGCCCAGCTCCGGGTCGTCCACCTCGGTGACGGAGTCCAGCGCCCGGTACTGCGGGTCCTCCATCACGTCCCGTACGTCGTGGATGGGGGCGATGGCGGCCTCCGCCTTCTCGAACGCGGACAGGGCCTCCTCCCGGCTGTGCCGGGCGATCCAGTGGCCCACGGCCTCGTCCAGCTCGTCGCTGTGCTCGGCGCGGGTGGCCCCCGAGGCGAACCACGGCTCCTCGATCAGGTCCGCCCGCCCGACCAGCCGCATCACCCGCTCCGCGACGGACTGCGCGGAGGTGGAGACGGCCACCCACTGCCCGTCCGAGGTGCGGTAGGTGTTGCGCGGGGCGTTGTTGCGCGACCGGTTCCCGGTGCGCGGCTGTACGTAACCGAGCTGGTCGTACCAGAGCGGCTGCGGGCCGAGCACGGTCAGGATCGGCTCGATGATCGCCATGTCGACCACCTGCCCCTCGCCGGTCCGGTCGCGGCCGGCCAGCGCGGCCATCACCGCGTACGCCGTGGCGAGCGCGGCGATCGAGTCGGCGAGGCCGAACGGCGGCAGGGTCGGCGGCCCGTCCGGCTCCCCGGTGATCGCCGCGAAGCCGCTCATCGCCTCGGCGAGCGTCCCGAAGCCGGGCCGGTGGGAGTACGGGCCGAACTGGCCGAAGCCCGTGACGCGCACCAGGACCAGGCGGGGGTTGACCGCGTGCAGCTCATCGGGGCCGAGGCCCCACCGCTCCAGCGTGCCCGGGCGGAAGTTCTCGATGATCACGTCGGTGCGGGCGGCGAGCCGCAGCAGCACATCGCGGCCCTGCGGCGCGGAGAGGTCGAGCGTCAGATTGCGCTTGTTGCGGCCGAGGAGCTTCCACCACAGGCCGATGCCGTCCTTCGCCGGTCCGTGGCCCCGGGAGGGGTCGGGGCGGACCGGGTGCTCGACCTTGATCACCTCGGCGCCGAAGTCGCCCAGCATCGTCGCGCAGAGCGGGCCCGCGAAGAGCGTGGCGAGGTCGGCCACCCGCAGTCCGGTGAGCGGCGGCGCCGCGGGGGCGCTCATGCGCCGTCGATTTCGCTGCGGTACGGCATGGAGACCGAGGCGCCCGGTTTCTGCACGCAGAGCGCGGCGGCGGCCGAGGCCCAGGCGACGGCCTGCGGGACCGGACGCCCCTCGCCGAGCGCCACGGCCAGGGTGCCGACGAAGGTGTCCCCGGCGCCGGTCGTGTCGACGGCGGTGACCTCCGGGGCCGGGAAGTGGATGGTGCGGCTGCCCCGGGCGGCGTACAGGCTGCCCTTCGAACCGAGCGTGATGAGCACCGCGGGGACCTGGCCGAGCAGGATCTCCGCCGCCGCGTGCGGGTCGTCGTAGCCGGACAGTTCGGCCGCCTCGTGCTCGTTGGGGACCAGCAGGTCGACGTGGTCGAGGAGTTCGGAGGGCAGCTCCTGCACGGGGGAGGGGGTGAGCACGGTCCGTACGCCCTGGGCGTGACCGGCGCGGGCGCCCTCGATCACGGCGGACATCGGCAGCTCCAGCTGGAGCAGCAGCAGATCGGCCTCGGCGATGGCGGCCACCTCGCCCGGGCCGAGCGCGGTCATGGTGCCGTTGGCGCCGGGGATGACCACGATCGCGTTGGAGCCCTTGGCGTCGACCACGATGTGCGCGGTGCCGCTGGGGCCCTCGGCGGTGTGCAGCAGGTCCGTGTCGACGCCGGAGTGCTCCAGGTTCTCCCGCATCCGTACGCCGTACTCGTCGTCGCCGACCGCGCCGATCATCAGCACGTCACCGCCCGCGCGGGCGGCGGCGACGGCCTGGTTGGCGCCCTTGCCGCCGGGGATGGTGCGGAACTCCCGTCCGGTGACGGTCTGCCCGCGCTCCGGGGCCCGGTCGACGTAGGCCACAAGATCCATATTGGTGCTGCCGAGCACCGCGACTCTGGTCATGGGCGGGTTGCCTCCTCGTGGGTGAGCCGGTGGGTCAGGGCGGCCAGGGTGTCGAAGCCGGTCCCGTCGAAACCGGGGACGGACGTGGCGAGCCGGTTCTTCAGCGGGGTGGTCCACCGGTCGGGCAGCGCCTCCGGCCGCCCGGCGAGCAGTCCGGCGAGCGAACCGGCGGTCGCGCCGTTGGAGTCGGTGTCCCAGCCGCCGGACACCGCCTTGCAGATGGAGCCGGTGAAGTCGCCGTCGGCGTGGGTGAGGGCGGCGGCCAGCAGGGCCGCGTTGGGCAGCACATGCACCCAGTGGTACCTGCCGTACGCAGCGTGCAGCCGGTCCACGACCGTATCGAAGTCCCGCTCCGCGCGGGCGGCCGCGATGCCGTCGCGTACCGCCGCCGCGAACCGCGAGCGCGGCGGCACCACGCGCAGACCGGTGGCCAGGCAGCCGTGCACGTCGGTCTCGCCCGTGGCCGCCTCGGCCAGCGCCGCCGCCGTGAACATCGCGCCGTAGACGCCGTTGCCGGTGTGGGTGAGGACCGCGTCGCGGTACGCCTGCTCCGCGGCCCCGGCCGGGTCGCCGGGCCGGGTCCAGCCGTGCACGTCGGCCCGGATCTGCGCGCCGATCCACTCCCGGAACGGGTTGCGGTGGCGTGCGGTCTCCGGGGGTTCGATGCCGTCGAGCAGATTGCGGTACGCGACCCGCTCGGCGGTGAACGTGCGCCCGGCCGGGAGCTCGTCCAGCCACAGCCGGGCCAGGTCCGCGGTGGTGAACGAAGTGCCGTGCCGCTGGAGCAGCAGCAGGGCGAGCAGGGGGTGGTTGAGGTCGTCGTCCTCGGGCATCCCGTCGATGTTCTCGGCGAGCGAGGTGGGCGCGGAGCGCCGGTTCCACGGATAGGTGGCGGCCAGCGGGGCGGGCAGGCCCCGGGCGGTGAACCAGGTGTTGAGCGGCCAGTTGCCGGTGGCCCGGGCGAGGGCGCGGATGCCCTCCAGCGGCAGCTTCTCGACCGGCTTGCCCAGCAGGCAGCCGGCGGCCCGGCCCAGCCAGGCGGCGTGCAGCCGCTCCGGGGTGGCCGGCCGCCCGCCCCGGGCGTGCGGCCACTGCGGGCAGGCGGCCCGGATCGCGTCCAGGCCGTCCGGCTCGTCACCGGCCAGCGGGGACTCCAGCAGGGCGAGTTCGTCCAGCAGCCGTTCGGCGACCGCGCGCAGCCCGGGCGGGGCGCCGGGGTCGGAGGCGCCGGCGCGCTCCGGGGCGGGGGAGCCGCCGGCCTCGTACCACCGGCGGGCGATGTCGCGGGCGTCGCGGCCGTCCTCGGCGGCCTGCCGCAGCTCGTGGCCCACCAGGTCCTCCGGCTGCACCCAGGTCACCCGCACCGCCGTGGTCACGGGGTGCCCGCCAGCGCGGCGAAGGCGGCCTCGTGGGCCCGGCGGCGTGCGGTGTCCCGCGCGAACACCTCGCGGGCCACCTCCGCCAGGGTCCGGGCCGGGGCGCGCAGATCGAGGCGGCTGGCCTCGGCGACGGTGGCCGCCCAGTCGGCGGGGACGGCGCTCTCACCGTGCAGGGCGCCCGCGAGCGCTCCGCTCATGGTGGCGATCGAGTCGCAGTCGCGGCCGTAGTTGACCGAGCCGAGGACCGCCTGCCGGTAGTCCCCGCCGGCGGCCAGCAGCATGCCGAGGGCGACCGGCAACTCCTCGATCGCGTGCAGCCGGGACGGGCGGCGGGCGCCGAGCGAGGGCGCGCGGTAGTCGGGTCCGACGGTGTCGAAGGGGGCGACGGCCGCGCGCAGCGGGACGAGCGCCGACTCGACGTCCTGGTGGCGGGAGGCCGCTTCGCAGACGGCCTCGATCGCGGCCCGGGTGCCGTCCTTGGCGAGCGACAGGCACGCCTCCACGACCGTGGTGGGCGTCGCCCCGGGCGCGCAGGCGGCGGCCACCCCCGCCGCGAGGACGCCCGCCGCCTCCCTGCCGTAACTCGACTGGTGGGCCCCGGCGACATCGATCGCCTCGGCGTACGCCGCCTGCGGATGGGCGGCGTTCACCAGGCCGACCGGCGCCATGTACATCGCGGCCCCGCAGTTGACGATGTTTCCGGCGCCCGCCTCGCGCGGGTCCACATGGCCGTAGTGCAGCCGGGCGACGATCCACTTCTCCGCGAGGAACACCCGCTGGAGCGGCAGCGCCTCGGCCTCCAGCTCGGGAATCCAGCGCGGTTCGCCGATCATCTCCGGTACGAGGTGGTCGGCGACCGCGTACGCGTCGAGATGGCCGCGCACCTTCCCGTACACCCGGACCAGTGCGTGCGTCATCAGGGTGTCGTCGGTGACGTGCCCGTCCCCCTTGTGGTACGGGGCGATCGGGCGGGCGGTCCGCCAGTCGTCGCCGTCCCAGGGGCCGACGATGCCGGTGACCCTGCCGCCGTGCCGGGCCGTGATCTGCTCCGGGGAGCGGCCCTCGACCGGACCGCCGAGCGCGTCGCCGACGGCGGCGCCGACCAGGGCGCCGGCGATCCGGTCATCGAGCGTGGGCGCTCCGGGGGTCGCGGGCGTCGTGGCTGTCGTGGGGGAGGGGGACGTCGTGGGCGCCAGGGGCACTGTGGAGGTCATGCCCGAATTGTCCACCCATGGAGGCCGGTTCCGTGTCTGCCAGCAGCCCGGCGAGTTCCACCAGATCCGTGCCGGCGAACCGGGGCAGCGCGCAGCCGGCCAGCGTCCGGCAGGTCTCGCGCCAGCCGTCGGGCACGGAGCCGATGGACCCCAGTACCCCGGTCAGCGCACCGGCCAGGGCGGGCGCGGAGTCAGCGACCCGGGACAGGCAGGCCGCCGCGGGCACGGCCTGCGCGATGTCGCCCCGGGACGCGGTGGCCAGCGCGAGGGCGACCGGTACGGTTTCGGCGGCGGCGATCCCGTAGCTGTAGACGTGATCCACGATCTGGTGCTCCAGGACCGGGACGAGCGCGAACGCCCCGGCCCGCTCCCCGGCGAACTCCCGGGCGATCCGGACCGCGTGGGCCGCGTTGCGGGCGATCTCGGTGCCGTCGGGGAGCTGGGCCAGCGCGGCGTTCACGGCGGTGTCCACGTCCGCGCCGCCCAGCGCCTCGGCGCACGCGGCGGCCATGGCCCGCGCCCCGTGCACCCCGTCGCCGTCCTGCGTGAAGCGCGCGTCGAACTCCGCCAGCTCCGCCGCCGCGTCCGGCTCGCCCGGGTGGACGATCGCCAGCACGGCCGCCCGTACGCACGCCGCGTCGTCGAAGTAGTGCGGGTTGTCGTGCCCGGTGGCGGGCGGCCGCAGCCCGGCGGCGAGGTTGCCGAGCCCGGCCCGCACCGAGATCCGCGCCCGCAGCGGCAGCACGGCCGCCTCCACCTCGGTCGCACGCGCCGCGGCGGCGGCGACCTCGGCGGCGAGGGCGTTCCAGGCCCCGGCGACGGCGGCGCGCACGTGTGCGCCGCGGGGGGCGGTGCGGCCCTGCCCGGCGCCGGCCGCCGCGGTCGCGGCCAGCACGGTGCCCGCCGCGAACGCCGCCCATTCGGCGTCGTCGGACGGCCCGAGCCGCAGTGGCTCGGGGGGCTGGTTGAGTGCGATGGGTACGGGGAGCGTGGTCGTCGCGTTCTGCTCGGCGAAGGTGTCCAGCTCGCGGGTCAGGCGCCGGGTCCATTCCGGCATCCGGGCCGCCCGGTGCCGGGCCGCGGGCCACCCGGCGGCATCGCCTGCGGCCAGCCCGATGAGCAGCCCTTCGATGCGGGCGCGCCGGGCCCCGCTCACCGGGACACCGCGCCGGTGCCGGGGCCCTGGTGGGCCTCCCCGGCGGAGGCCCGGCCCGGTGGACCACCGGGGCACGCCGCCGGGCCGCCCGCCGAGAGGCGACTCGGCGGGGCGGCCGCGAGGGCGGGCCGGGGCCGCGCGGCAACGGAGCCCGCCGGGGTGGCCGGGCCGCGGGGTGGCCGGGCGTGTACGGGGTCCTCCGCCGGGACACGGCTCGTGTCTCCGGTCGCGCCGGTGGTCTGCGGGTCGTTCGTCGCCGCCGCGCCGGGCGCCGCCGTGCAGTTGGCCGTCGTGCAGTTGGCCGTCGTGCCGGTCGCCGTCGTGCCGTTGGTCGCCGCGCAGTTGGTCGCCGCGCCGTTGGTCGCCGTGTCGGGCGCCGCACCGCTCGCCGCCGCACCGCTCGCCGCCGCACCGCTCGCCGCCGTGCCGGTCGTCGTCGGGTCGTCCGTCGTCGGGCCCGGCGCGTCGGCCGGGTCTCCGCCCGGTGCCGGGGCGTGCGGTGGTTCGCCCGTGGTGGCCGGCCCGGCGGCCCCCGGGGCCAGCAGATCCGCGATGTCCACCACGTGGTACCCCCGCATCGACGGCAGGCAGCTGCCGCGTACCGGGCCGATCGCGTCGGCCCAGAGGCGGGGGATCGCCGACGCGCCGTGCAGGGCGCCGGACAGGGCGCCCGCCACCGCCGCCGTGGTGTCGGCGTCGCGGCCCATGTTGACCGCCATCAGCACCGCCGTACGGAAGTCGCCGCGGGCCGCCGCGAAGGCGCCGAAGGCCAGGCCGACCGCCTCCGGGGCCAGGTCCGTCCACGGGTAGCCGCCGACCACCACGGCCGAGCGGACCGCGCGTTCACCGGTGAGGCGGTCGGGGTACGGGTGCCGCGCCGCCGTGACCGCGCGGCGCAGCGAGCGGGCCGTCCAGGAGTCCATGGGGACGACCGAGAGCGCGGCGGCGATCACCGAGGTGACCGAGGCGCCGGTCATCGCGGCGGCCACCCCGGCGGCCACCGCCTGGCCCCCGTAGATGCCCTCGCCCTCGTGGCTGACCCGGCCGTCGACCGCGACCAGCCGGGCGGCCTCGGCGGGGCGCCCGGCCGCGAAGACGCCGAAGGGCGCGGCCCGCATCGCCAGGCCGTCGCTCCAGGCGTGCCGGTGCTGGGCGGAGATCGGCGCGGCCAGGCCCCGGCGCAGGTTCTCCAGCGTGCCGCGCTCGCTGAAGCCCGCGCCCCGGAAGGGCCCCTCGTCCAGGTCGGCGATCCACAGCCGCCAGGCCCGCTCGACGTCGGTGACGGTGAGATCCGAGCCGTGCCGGGCCAGCAGCAGCCCCGAGAAGATCGCGTACTCCGTGTCGTCGGTGCCCGCCGGGTCGTCACTGACGAAGCCCTCGATCCGGCCCCAGCGGCGGCGGATCTCGGAGGGCCGCATGTTCTCCGCCGGGGCGCCGAGCGCGTCGCCGACCGCGAGGCCGAGCAGCGCGCCCCTGGCCCGGTCGCGGGGCCCGCCCGGGGCCGGATCGTCCGGAAGCCGTGCCGTGTGTGTGCCGCCCGCCCGCGGCGCCGTCGGATTTCCTGCGACCGTCTCCATCGCGTCGACCCTTCGCTCGTACCGAGCCAGTACTCGTGCCTGTGGGATCCGTTCCACGCCGAGCCGGGACGAAGGCCGGTTACCCACACAAAAGGGCCACTCGGATGAAACCTTCCGGACAGCAAGGGAAGCCGTACCTATCCGGTTACGCAGGGTGGTAAGTACGGCCTGCCTTGCTGGCAGGAGCGATTTTTCGTGCGTACTTTCGATGGTGTCGAGCGGAAGCGGGCGGGCACAAGGCCCGTCTCCGGAGAAGCCGGACCAGGGGAGAGGGATAAGTCGTGGCCATCATCGAGACCGACGCCGTACTGCACGAGGCGCACCGGGACAACCACACCCACCGCGATGTCAACGGCGGCTGGCTGCGTCCCGCGGTCTTCGGCGCGATGGACGGGCTCGTCTCCAACCTGGCCCTGATGACCGGTGTCGCCGGCGGCGACGTCTCGCACCGCACCATCGTCATCACCGGCCTCGCCGGACTGGCCGCCGGTGCCTTCTCCATGGCGGCGGGCGAGTACACCTCCGTGGCCTCCCAGCGCGAGCTGGTGGAGGCCGAGCTGGACGTCGAGCGGCGCGAGCTGCGCAAGCACCCCGTGGACGAGGAGCGGGAACTCGCCGCGCTCTACGAGTCCCGGGGCGTGGAGCCCGCGCTCGCCCGCGAGGTCGCCCGCCAGCTCTCGCGCGACCCGGAGCAGGCCCTCGAAATCCACGCCCGCGAGGAGCTGGGCATCGACCCGGGCGACCTGCCGTCGCCCCTGGTGGCCGCCGTCTCCTCGTTCGGCGCCTTCGCGCTGGGCGCCCTGCTGCCCGTGCTGCCCTTCCTGCTCGGCGCCGACGCGCTGTGGCCGGCCGTGCTGCTGGCGCTCGCCGGACTGTTCGGCTGCGGCGCGGTGGTGGCCCGGGTGACCGCTCGCAGCTGGTGGTTCAGCGGACTGCGCCAGCTGGCACTGGGCGGCGCGGCCGCCGCGATCACGTACGGCCTGGGCGCCCTGTTCGGCGTGGCCGTGGGCGGCTGACCCCGCCCGTTTCTCCCGCGTGACGGGCCGGTGCACGCAACCGGCCCGTCACGCGTACGCCATGCGTGTGACGTACGTCTTGGCCCGGGCCTCTGGGCGCGAACGTGCTGCAGACCGTAAAATGAGTCTCTATGCAGGGCTGCACATAAGTAGCCACTACCCGGCGGTTTCGTTTTCTCCGCCACCGGGCATGAGCCGTAGACACCGCAGGCAACGACGCCTGCTCTCCGCGTCTCCCGGGCGCCGATCCTCCGACAGCGACCCACTCCACCGTCGTCGACGGTGTCCGCATGTTGGAATGGTTCATCCGCTTTTTGAGAAGCGCCCCATCATGTAATCTGCACGAAATTTCGCAGAGGGCCAACGTCGTCCCTCGGCACTGCATATGCCACGACGACGACGGGAGAGCCGATGCGCACCGACGCCTGGTCGCCCATGGACGGTCGCCCCGCCCCCCAGGGCATGTACGACCCCCGCAACGAGCACGACGCCTGTGGCGTGGGGTTCGTAGCCACTCTGACCGGTGTGCCCGGCCACGAGATGGTCGAGCAGGCGCTGACCGTGCTCCGCAACCTCGAACACCGCGGTGCCACCGGCTCGGAGCCCGACTCCGGTGACGGGGCCGGCATCCTGCTCCAGGTCCCGGACACGTTCCTGCGCGCCGAGGTCCCCTTCGCGCTCCCCGAGGCCGGCGCCTACGCCGTCGGCATCGCCTTCCTGCCCGCCGACGACTCCACCGGCGCCGTCCGCGATCTGGAGAAGATCGCCGGCGAGGAGGGCCTGACGGTCCTCGGCTGGCGCGAGGTCCCGGTCACCCCGGACATCCTCGGCAACGGCGCCCGCGCCACCATGCCCGAGTTCCGCCAGCTCTTCGTCGCCGACGGCGAGAGCACGGGCATCGCCCTGGACCGCAAGGCGTTCCTGCTGCGCAAGCGCGCCGAGCGCGAGGCCGGGGTCTACTTCCCGTCGCTCTCCGCCCGCACCATCGTCTACAAGGGCATGCTCACCACCGGTCAGCTGGAGCCCTTCTTCCCGGACCTCTCCGACCCCCGGTTCGCCACCGCGGTCGCCCTGGTCCACTCGCGCTTCTCGACCAACACCTTCCCGAGCTGGCCGCTCGCACACCCGTACCGCTTCGTCGCGCACAACGGCGAGATCAATACGGTCAAGGGCAACCGGAACTGGATGAAGGCCCGCGAGTCCCAGCTCGCCTCCGGCCTCTTCGGCGACGCGCCGCTCGACCGGATCTTCCCCGTCTGCACCCCCGACGCCTCCGACTCCGCGTCCTTCGACGAGGTCCTGGAGCTGCTCCACCTCGGCGGCCGCTCGCTGCCGCACTCGGTGCTGATGATGGTCCCCGAGGCGTGGGAGAACCACGACTCCATGGACCCCGCCCGCCGCGCGTTCTACCAGTACCACTCCGCGATGATGGAGCCCTGGGACGGCCCGGCCTGCGTCACCTTCACCGACGGCGTCCAGGTCGGCGCGGTCCTCGACCGCAACGGTCTGCGCCCCGGCCGCTACTGGGTCACCGACGACGGCCTCGTCGTCCTGTCCTCCGAGGTCGGCGTCCTGGACATCGACCCGGCGAAGGTCGTCCGCAAGGGCCGCCTGCAGCCTGGCCGCATGTTCCTCGTGGACACCGCCGAGCACCGCATCATCGAGGACGACGAGATCAAGGCGTCCCTCGCCGCCGAGCACCCCTACCAGGAGTGGCTGGAGACCGGCGAGATCGAGCTGGAGGACCTCCCCGAGCGGGAGCACATCGTCCACACGCACGCCTCCGTCACCCGCCGCCAGCAGACCTTCGGCTACACCGAGGAAGAGCTCCGCGTCATCCTCGCCCCGATGGCCCGCACCGGCGGCGAGCCGCTGGGCTCCATGGGCACCGACTCGCCGATCGCCGCGCTCTCGGCCCGCCCCCGGCTGCTGTTCGACTACTTCACCCAGCTGTTCGCGCAGGTCACCAACCCGCCGCTGGACGCCATCCGCGAGGAGCTCGTCACCTCGCTGCGCTCCGTGCTCGGCCCGTCGGGCAACCTGCTGGAGCCGGGCGCCGCGTCCTGCCGCAGCGTTGCGCTGCCCTTCCCGGTGATCGACAACGACGAGCTGGCCAAGCTCATACACATCAACGCCGACGGCGACATGCCCGGCCTGAAGGCAGCCACGCTCTCCGGCCTCTACCGGGTGCACGGCGGCGGCGAGTCGCTGGCCGCCCGCATCGAGGAGATCTGCACCGAGGTCGACGCCGCCATCGAGGACGGCGCCCGCCTGATCGTCCTCTCCGACCGGCACTCCGACGCCGAGCACGCGCCGATCCCCTCGCTGCTGCTCACCTCCGCCGTCCACCACCACCTCATCCGCACCAAGCAGCGCACCCAGGTGGGCCTGCTGGTCGAGGCCGGCGACGTCCGCGAGGTCCACCACGTCGCGCTGCTGATCGGTTACGGCGCCGCCGCGGTCAACCCGTACCTGGCCATGGAGTCCGTCGAGGACCTGGTCCGGGCCGGCACCTTCATCGAGGGCATCGAGGCCGAGCAGGCCATCCGCAACCTGATCTACGCCCTCGGCAAGGGCGTCCTGAAGGTCATGTCCAAGATGGGCATCTCCACGGTCGCCTCCTACCGAGGCGCCCAGGTCTTCGAGGCCGTCGGCCTCGACCAGGCGTTCGTCGACCGCTACTTCAACGGCACCGCCACCAAGATCGGCGGCGCCGGCCTCGACGTCATCGCCAAGGAGGTCGCCGCCCGGCACACCAAGGGCTACCCCGCCTCCGGCATCTCCGCCTCGCACCGCGCGCTGGAGATCGGCGGCGAGTACCAGTGGCGCCGCGAGGGCGAGCCGCACCTGTTCGACCCGGAGACGGTCTTCCGCCTCCAGCACTCCACCCGTAACCGCCGGTACGACATCTTCAAGAAGTACACGGACCGGGTGAACGAGCAGTCCGAGCGGCTGATGACGCTCCGCGGCCTCTTCGGCTTCAACTCGGACCGCCCCTCGATCGACATCGAGGAGGTCGAGCCCGTCTCGGAGATCGTCAAGCGCTTCTCCACCGGCGCCATGTCCTACGGCTCCATCTCGCGCGAGGCCCACGAGACCCTCGCCATCGCGATGAACCAGCTGGGCGGCAAGTCCAACACCGGTGAGGGCGGCGAGGACGCCGACCGGCTCTACGACCCGGCCCGACGCTCGTCCATCAAGCAGGTCGCCTCCGGCCGCTTCGGCGTCACCAGCGAGTACCTGGTCAACGCGGACGACATCCAGATCAAGATGGCCCAGGGCGCCAAGCCCGGCGAGGGCGGCCAGCTGCCCGGCCACAAGGTCTACCCGTGGGTCGCCAAGACCCGGCACTCCACCCCCGGCGTCGGCCTCATCTCCCCGCCGCCGCACCACGACATCTACTCCATCGAGGACCTGGCTCAGCTGATCCACGACCTCAAGAACGCCAACCCGCAGGCCCGCATCCACGTGAAGCTGGTCTCCGAGGTCGGCGTCGGCACCGTCGCGGCGGGCGTCTCCAAGGCGCACGCGGACGTGGTCCTCATCTCCGGCCACGACGGCGGCACGGGCGCGTCTCCGCTGACGAGCCTCAAGCACGCGGGCGGCCCCTGGGAGCTCGGCCTCGCCGAGACCCAGCAGACCCTGCTGCTCAACGGCCTGCGCGACCGCATCGTCGTGCAGACCGACGGCCAGCTCAAGACCGGCCGCGACGTCGTCATCGCCGCGCTGCTCGGCGCCGAGGAGTTCGGTTTCGCGACCGCGCCGCTCGTCGTCTCCGGCTGCGTCATGATGCGCGTCTGCCACCTCGACACCTGCCCCGTCGGCATCGCCACCCAGAACCCGGTGCTGCGCGACCGCTTCTCCGGCAAGGCCGAGTACGTCGTCAACTTCTTCGAGTTCATCGCGCAGGAGGTCCGCGAGCTCCTCGCCGAGCTCGGCTTCCGTACGATCGAGGAGGCCGTCGGCCACGCCGAGCTGCTGGACACCGACCGGGCCGTCACCCACTGGAAGGCGCAGGGCCTGGACCTCGCCCCGCTGTTCTACGTCCCCGAGCTGCCCGAAGGCGCGGTCCGGTACCGGAACACCGAGCAGGACCACGCCCTCGACAAGGCCCTCGACAACGAGCTGATCAAGCTCGCCGCCGACGCCCTCAAGGCCGACAGCCCGGAGGCCGCCCAGCCGGTCCGCGCGCAGATCGCGATCCGCAACATCAACCGGACCGTCGGCACCATGCTCGGCCACGAGGTCACGAAGAAGTTCGGCGGTGCGGGCCTGCCCCAGGACACCATCGACATCACCTTCACCGGCTCCGCGGGCCAGTCCTTCGGCGCCTTCCTGCCCAGCGGCATCACCCTGCGCCTGGAGGGCGACGCCAACGACTACGTCGGCAAGGGCCTGTCCGGCGGGCGCGTCGTCGTCCGCCCCGACCGCGGCGCCGACCACCTCGCCGAGTACTCCACGATCGCGGGCAACACCATCGCCTACGGCGCCACCGGCGGCGAGCTGTTCCTCCGCGGCCGCACCGGTGAGCGGTTCTGCGTCCGCAACTCCGGCGCCACCGTCGTCTCCGAGGGCGTGGGCGACCACGGCTGCGAGTACATGACCGGCGGCCACGCCGTGGTGCTCGGCGAGACCGGGCGCAACTTCGCGGCCGGCATGTCCGGCGGCGTCGCCTACGTCATCGACCTCGACCGCGACAACGTCAACGCGGGCAACCTCGGCGCGATCGAGGAGCTGACCGACACCGACAAGCAGTGGCTGCACGACGTCGTGCGCCGCCACCAGGAGGAGACCGGCTCCACCGTCGCCGAGAAGCTCCTCGCCCAGTGGGACAGCTCGAACGACGGCGCTTCCCGCTTCAGCAAGATCATCCCGTCCACCTACAAGGCAGTGCTCGCCGCCAAGGACGCCGCTGAGCTCGCCGGTCTCTCCGAGCAGGAGACCACCGAGAAGATGATGGAGGCGGCGACCAATGGCTGACCCCAAGGGCTTCCTGACCACCGGCCGCGAGGTCGCGCAGACCCGCCCGGCCGCCGAGCGCGTCAAGGACTGGAACGAGGTCTACGTTCCCGGCTCGCTGCTCCCGATCATCAGCAAGCAGGCAGGCCGCTGCATGGACTGCGGCATCCCGTTCTGCCACAACGGCTGCCCGCTCGGAAACCTCATCCCCGAGTGGAACGACTACGCCTACCGCGAGGACTGGGCCGCCGCCTCCGAGCGGCTGCACGCCACGAACAACTTCCCGGAGTTCACCGGGCGGCTGTGCCCGGCACCCTGCGAGTCGGCGTGCGTGCTCGGCATCAACCAGCCGGCCGTCACCATCAAGAACGTCGAGGTCTCGATCATCGACAAGGCGTGGGGCAACGGTGACGTGACCCCGCAGCCGCCGGAGCGCCTGTCCGGCAAGACCGTCGCCGTCATCGGCTCCGGTCCGGCCGGCCTCGCCGCCGCCCAGCAGCTCACCCGGGCCGGCCACACGGTCGCCGTCTACGAGCGCGCGGACCGCATCGGGGGCCTCCTCCGCTACGGCATCCCCGAGTTCAAGATGGAGAAGTCGCACATCAACCGCCGCATCGAGCAGATGCGCGCGGAGGGCACCAAGTTCCGCACCGAGACCGAGATCGGCCGGGACATCGACGCCGCGAAGCTGCGCCGCCGCTACGACGCCGTGGTCATCGCCGCCGGTGCCACCGTCTCGCGCGACCTGCCCGTCCCGGGCCGGGAGCTGAACGGCGTGCACTTCGCGATGGAGTACCTGCCGCTCGCCAACAAGGTGCAGGAGGGTGACCTGACGGTCTCCCCGATCACCGCCGAGGGCAAGCACGTCGTCGTCATCGGCGGCGGCGACACCGGCGCCGACTGCGTCGGCACCGCGCACCGCCAGGGCGCCCTGTCCGTCACCCAGCTGGAGATCATGCCCCGGCCGGGCGAGGAGCGGAACGCCAACCAGCCCTGGCCTACCTTCCCCATGCTCTACAAGGTCACCTCCGCGCACGAGGAGGGCGGCGAGCGGGTGTACTCCGTCTCGACCACCCACTTCGAGGGCGACGAGGACGGCAACGTCCAGGCCCTCCACCTGGTCGAGGTGGAGTTCAAGGACGGTAAGCTTGAGCAGAAGCCCGGCACCGAGCGGGTCATCCCCGCGCAGCTGGTCACGCTCGCGATGGGCTTCACCGGCACCGACCAGGCCAACGGCCTGGTCCAGCAGTTCGGTCTGGAGCTCGACGCACGGGGCAACATCGCCCGTGACGAGGACTACGCGACCAACGTCGACGGCGTGTTCGTCGCCGGGGACGCGGGCCGCGGCCAGTCCCTCATCGTGTGGGCCATCGCCGAGGGCCGCTCCGCGGCACGCGGCGTGGACCGCTTCCTGACCGGAGCCAGCGCACTGCCGGCCCCGATCCGCCCGACGGACCGTGCCCTGACGGTCTGATACGGCACACAGACGTCCCGCACAACGGCGTGCGGAACTGAACGCGGCGCCTGCCCGTCCCCGACCGGACGAATCGGCAGGCGCCGTGGCGCGTCCGGGGCCGGGTGGCGCCGGGGGCTCAGGCGGTCAGCGCCAGCGCGCAGGTGGCCGCCGCCGTCGCCGTCACCGCGAGCACCAGGCCGGTCAGCGCGAAGCGCCGTACGCCGATGCGCGTCCCCTGGAACCGGCACCGCTCGAACCACAGCAGCGTCGCCAGCGACCCCCACGGGGTGACCAGCGGGCCCGCGTTCACCCCGATCAGCAGGGCCAGCAGCTGATGGTGGTTGCCCGCCGGGACGACCGCCTCGCCCGCCACGTACGCCGGAAGGTTGTTCAGTACGTTGGCGAGCCCCGCACCCACCCCGGCGGTACGCAGCATGCCCCCGAGGCCGTCGTCCGAGCCGAGCGCCCGCACCAGCACCTTGTGCAGCCCGTGCGCGTTGACCGTCTCCACCACCAGGAACATCCCGGGCACCAGGACCAGGAGCCGCCACGGGACCAGCGAGAGCCGCAGCTCCTCGCGCCGCCGCACCGCGTACGCCACCACCACGACCACCATCGCCACCAGCGAGGCCGACCACAGTGGCACGTCCACCACCAGGATCGCCAGCAGGAACCCGGCGCACGCCACCGAGCACACGCCCAGCAGCACCCGGTCCTCGGGCGACGGCACCGGCGGCGGGGTGTACGTATCGGCGCCCCGCCGCCCCCGGCGCCAGTAGAACACCCACAGGCACAGGGCGGTCATCCCGATCGCGGCCAGCTGCGGCAGCCACATCACCGCGGCCAGACCGGCCGGGGACAGCGCCACCCGGTCCGCCGCCAGCAGATTGGTCAGATTCGACACGGGGAGCAGCAGGCTCGCCGTGTTGGCCAGCCACACCGTCGTCATCGCCAGCGGCACCGCCGCGATGCCCACCCGCCCGGCCAGCGCCAGCATCACCGGAGTGAGCAGCACGGCCGTGGTGTCCAGGTTCAGGGTGATCGTGGTCAGCGAGGCGAACGCCACGCACAGCCCGAACAGCAGCGGATACCGCCCCCGCCCGGCCCGCGCCACCCACGCCGCGACCACATCGAAGACCTGGGCGCGGCCCGCCAGCTCCGCCAGCACGATCACCGTCGCCAGGAAGGCGAGCAGGGGCCCGATGCGCCGCAGCTGGTCCTCGGCCGGACCGGCGGGCAGCAGCCCGGTCGCCGCCGCGATCACCCCGAGCAGCAGCAGCCCTCCGGCCAGCCAGTCCAGCGGATGCAGCCGCCGCACCAGGGCATACGAGCGCTCCATGACGTGATCGTTCCGCATGCGGTCATCGTGTCAGACCGAGCCGCCCCGGCCCCGCTCAGCCGGTCAGCGCCGACGTCTTGAGGACCACCAGCAGCACCAGCACCGCCGCCAGCACCACGCACCCGGCCGCCTGCACCGCCGTACGCCGCCCGGCGGGGGCGTACGCGTACACGACGGTCACCGCCGCCCCGGTCAGCAGACCGCCCAGGTGCCCCTCCCAGGACGTGAAGGCCGCCGAGAGCAGCATCCACACCAGGAACCCCGCCAGGAAGCTGTTGACCGCCTGCATGTCCCGGCCCAGGCGGCGGCTGATGACGTAGAACGCGGCGGCCAGACCGAAGATCGCGCCGGAAGCGCCCACCACCTCGTCCGAGGGCGAGATCAGGTACACCAGCACCGAACCGCCCAGCGCGGACAGCACGTACAGCGCGAGGAACCGGACCCGGCCCAGCTGTTCCTCGACGACCCGGCCGAGATTCCACAGGGCGTACATGTTGAACGCGATGTGCAGCACCCCGAACGGCAGCGACCCGAATGACGAGCCGTCCGGCGGCAGATGGAGGAAGGCCCCGGTCAGCAGCCGGTACCACTCGCCGTCCACCACCCCCACCACGTCGAACCCGGGGTAGCCGCCGTCGACGTAGACGTACCGCCCGCCGTCCGCGTCGGTCAGCCCCGCCCCCGTCATCGCGAACCGGTCGACCACGCCCGGGCGTATCAGCTCCGCGAGATACGCCAGGAGGTTGAGGCCGATCAGCGCGTACGTGACGACCGGCACCGCGGTCCGCGAGACCGTCCCGCCGAACGCGGTCCTGGCCTGCCGGACCGACCGCTGCCCCTCCTTGACGCACTCCACGCACTGGTGGCCGACCGCCGCCTCACGCATGCAGTCCGGGCAGATGAAGCGCTCGCAGCGGACGCAGCTCACATACGTCTCGTAGGAGGGATGGCGGTAGCAGGTGGTGGCGGCGGCCTCCATGGCCGGCTCCTTCGTCGGTACGGGCTCGGGGCCGGTGGGGGGACGGCGGCGATCAAGATAGCGAACACGGGTGACGCGCGCGCACCCGGGCCGGAGGGCGGGGCCGCCACGGCACGCGCCACCCCCCGGCCGGCGAGCCGGAGGGTGGGGGCGCTCCAGCGGAGCGACAGGGCGGCGGCCGGGAGCCGGCACACCACCACGCGTGACTACGGGACAGGGCTCAGGCGCCCGGCAGCCAGTACCGGTGCACCTGGGAGACCGCCGGCGGGGTGCCCGTCTGGGTCAGCCCCTGCTTCTCGGCCACGGGCATCAGGGTCGCGCCGAACTTGTCCATGGCCTCCTGGGACTCCCAGAGGTCGTACACCTCGATGCCCGCGTCCGTCGTGACGCAGACGTGGGCGAGGCACCCCGCGAACGTGTCGCCGGGCAGCGCCCGCAGCTCCGCGTTGAGCGCCTCGTACTGGTCCGTCGTCATGCCCGGCAGCGACGCCTTCATGAAGATCGCCATGTGAAATCACCTCGGACCCGGGAGCGGCCCCACCCGCCGCCGGGCGGCGGCATCCGCCCCTCCCAGTGCATCACGCCCCCTCCCGCACGGCATCCGAACGGGTGGGGTGCGACCGCCGCATACGAATCCGGACAGAGGCTGTCGGGATTTGCGGGTTCCATGACCCTCATGACCACGCACTCCTGGACCGACTTCCGCACCGCCGAACCCGACTTCGCCGACACCGTGCGGCAGAGGTTCGCCCTCTACCGCCACCACGTCCTCGGGACCCTCCGCAAGGACGGATCGCCCCGGCTCACCGGCCTGGAGGTGGACTTCTGGCAGGACGAGCCGCACCTCGGCATGATGCCGAACTCCCGCAAGGCCCTCGACCTGCGCCGCGACCCCCGCTTCTCGGTGCACGCCAACCCCGGGCCCGGCGCCGAGATGGCCGACGGGGACGTCCGGATCTCCGGGCGCGCCGTCGAGGTGACCGACCCCGCCGTCCTCGCCCGCTTCGTCGAGGAGCGCACCCCGCCCGAGCCCTTCCACCTGTTCCGCGTCGAGCCCACCGAGGTGGTGCGGGTGGGGCTGGAGAACGGCGACACCATCGTCATCACCACCTGGCGCCCCGGCCGCCCGCTGCGCACCGTCCGCCGGGGAAACGACGCCTGATCGACCCGCCTCCCGACATCCGGCGTCGGGTCGTGCTACGGTGTTCGTGTTGCAGTTTTGGTACCCATGAACTTTATGTGCGCCTGACGGAATGCTTCGTCAGGCGCATTATTGTTTTCCGGCTTTCTCCGGATGGGGCTCAATGCGGCGACTTGGAATTCGTAAAGTGCGAATTTCCGGCACTGCACCTCCTTAGGAGATCGACATGGCTACTGGAACCGTGAAGTGGTTCAACTCTGAAAAGGGCTTCGGCTTCATCGAGCAGGACGGCGGCGGCGCCGACGTCTTCGCCCACTACTCGAACATCAACGCCCAGGGCTTCCGTGAGCTCGTCGAGGGCCAGAAGGTCAGCTTCGACGTCACGCAGGGCCAGAAGGGCCCGCAGGCGGAGAACATCGTCCCGGCCTAATTTTCGCCGGACGCGTACCTCGCAGCCGGGGCCCGCACCGTCAAGGTGCGGGCCCCGGCTCGTGCTGTCCCAGGAGGACAATCCCGATATGACCCGCTCCGAACGCCAGGACCGTCCCGCTCGCAACCGCCCGTCCAGGGCGCGCGGCACGGACCGGGCACAGGCAACCGCACAGGGTTCCGGCAAGGGAACCGGAAAGGCGTCGCCCCGTCGCAGGGCCACGCCGCCGCAGGGCGAATTCGCGCTGCCCGAGACCATCACCCCCGCACTGCCCGCCGTCGAGGCGTTCGCCGAGCTGGACATGCCCGCAGCCCTGCTGAAGACCCTTGCCGCGCAGGGCGTGACCGAGCCGTTCCCGATCCAGGGCGCCACGCTGCCCAACTCGCTGGCCGGCCGCGACATCCTCGGCCGGGGCCGCACCGGCTCCGGCAAGACCCTCGCCTTCGGCCTCGCGCTCCTGGCCCGCACCGCCGGCCGCCGCGCCGAACCGAAGGCCCCCCTCGTCCTCGTCCTCGTCCCGACCCGCGAGCTCGCCCAGCAGGTCACCGACGCGCTGACCCCGTACGCCACCTCGGTCAACCTGCGCCTGGCCACCGTCGTCGGCGGCATGTCGATCACCCGGCAGTCCGCTACGCTGCGGCGCGGCGCCGAGGTGCTGGTCGCGACCCCGGGCCGGCTCAAGGACCTCATCGAGCGCGGCGACTGCCGCCTGGACCAGGTCGCGATCACCGTCCTGGACGAGGCCGACCAGATGGCCGACATGGGCTTCATGCCCCAGGTCACCGCCCTGCTCAAGCAGGTCGAGGCGGACGGCCAGCGGATGCTGTTCTCGGCGACCCTGGACAAGAACATCGACCGCCTGGTCAAGATGTTCCTCACCGACCCCGTCGTGCACTCGGTCGACCCGTCCGCCGGCGCGGTCACCACCATGGAGCACCACGTCCTCCACGTCCTGGACGAGACCGACAAGAAGGCCGTCGCGACGCGGATCGCCGCCCGCGAGGGGCGCGTGATCATGTTCGTGGACACCAAGCGCGCCGCCGACCGCTTCGCCAAGCGGCTCCTCGCCAGCGGTGTACGCGCGGCCGCGCTGCACGGCGGGCGCTCGCAGCCGCAGCGCAACCGGACCCTGGACCAGTTCAAGAACGGCGAGGTCACCGCCCTCGTCGCGACGAACGTGGCGGCCCGCGGCATCCACGTGGACGACCTCGACCTCGTCGTCAACGTGGACCCGCCCACCGACCACAAGGACTACCTCCACCGAGGCGGACGCACCGCCCGCGCCGGGGAGTCCGGCAGCGTCGTCACCCTGGTCCTGCCCGACGAGAAGCGGGAGATGACGCGTCTGATGCGCGACGCGGGCATCGACCCGCGCACCACGCGCATCCGCTCCAGCGACGAGGAGCTGACCCGCATCACGGGCGCCCGCGAACCGTCCGGGGTCGCGGTGGTCATAGAGGTCCCGCAGCCGACCCAGCCGAAGCCGCGCACGCGGCCGGCGGGCACGGGCACCCGCTCGGGCAGCCGCGGCCGGGGCCGGGGGACCGGAGCGTCCCGCAGCACCGGTGCGTCCCGCGGCACCGGTGCCTCCAGGGGCACCGCGCAGCGCAGCCGCCGGGCCGCGTGACACTCCGGGGGCGCTGCCCCCGGACCCCGCTCCTCAATCGCCGGAGGGGCTCTATTTCGCCGGAGGGGCTCGGTTTCGCCCCTCCGGCGCGCGGACAGTGACCCGTCACGTCGTGCAGTCCAGCACCGCGCGGCACAGCGCACACCGCACCCGCACCCGTCCCCGCACCGGGACCCGGATCCGCTGATGGCAGACCGGACACGGGAACACCACCCGCAGCCCGTCCCCGCCCGCCTCGAAGGCGTACGAACCCCCGGGCGCCCCGGACACCGACCGCCGGTCACGGGTGTAACGCCGCCGCCCCGCCCACCCCGCCGCCGTCAGCGGCGCCCGCGCCGCGTCCCGCAGCGCCCGCGCCCGGCCCTCCGTGTACGCGGTGTACGCCTGCGGACTGGTGAACCACGGCGAGGGGTCCTCGCCGAACACCAGGGCCCGCTTGGCCAGCACGTACCCGAACTCCTCCGGCGTCAGGTACCCCAGCTTCTGGCTGGACGTCGCGTCCTCGCGGAACGCGTCGAGCAGCAGCCACCCCGCCCCGAGGTACGCAGCCGTCGTGTCCGTGAGGATCTCGTTGTCGCGGGTGCCGGGGAACTCCAGGCCCAGCCGGTGCAGCAGCACGTGCGCGACCTCGTGCGACAGGGCCGCGCCGATGTCCCGGCGATGGGTGCGGAAGCGGTCGTTCAGCTCCACGAAGTACTCCGGCCCCGCCGCGAGTTCGACGCTCCCCGCGTGCTCCATGGACCGGAACGCCACGACCACCCGGGCGTCCGGCAGCCGGTAATGGCGCACCATCGCCCGGGCCACCCGCTGCGCGCCCAGGTGCAGATCGTCCGCGTCGGCGAACGCGGCGTCGGCCGGGGCGAGGCTCGGCGCGAACCGCTGGACCCCGTCGGCCGACAGCCTCCGGTACAGCGCGGTGATCGCCGAGCGGACCGTCTCCAGATGCGGGAACCCGTGCTCGACGGGGCTGCGGCGAGGGCTGTCCGGCATGTCCGTACCCCCGCTCGCCGCTCCGGGACCGATCCTCACCCATGTAGACCCGCGAAGGCGTCCCCGGGTTGTCAGCCGCCGGTCCGCACCGGCAGCCCTTGGCCCAGCCGGACGTACGGCGCGCCCGCGCCCTCCGTCTCCAGCACCCACACCTCGTTGGCCCCGTCCCGCAGTACCGGACCCGGCACGTACAGCGTGTGCTGCGGACCCGCCGCCCAGTACCGGCCCAGGCAGAACCCGTTCACCCAGACGAACCCGCGCGTCCAGCCCGGGAGTTCGAGCCCCGCGTGGTCCGCCCCGGCCGTCAGCTCGAACGTGCCCCGGTACAGCCCCGTCCCGCCCTCCCGGCCCTCCCCGCCGACCGGCGCGAACGGCACGCCCGCCACCGCGCCCGGCTCCTCGAACGCGTCCAGCCGCAGCGCCCGCGCCCGCACCCCGTGCAGATACTGGCGCTCGTGGAGCACGCCCCCGGTGATGCCCTTCGGCTCGCCCAGGCGCGGCCCGTAATTGACCCGGCCCAGCGACTCCACCCACAGCTCCACCTCGGCGGGCCCGGCCACCGGCTCCTCCAGGACGCAGGCCCCCTCGCTCAGGACGCCCCGGCGCACCCCGTCCACGTACACCACCGCACGGTCCCGCAGCCCCGGGACACCCAGCGGGTACGGGCGGCGCGGACCCG
Organism: Streptomyces sp. NPDC016469; assembly: GCF_040632905.1. NCBI lineage: Bacteria > Bacillati > Actinomycetota > Actinomycetes > Kitasatosporales > Streptomycetaceae > Streptomyces > Streptomyces sp. NPDC016469. The sequence continues at coordinate 86,585 of NZ_JBEYCQ010000019.1, read as the reverse complement.
GCACGGCGACCCGGTAGCGCACCAGGCCGCGGTCGACCCCCAGCTCCTCGAACGTCGGCGGCACCCCGGACTCCGCAGCCTCCTCGTCGCCCAGCGCCTCCAGCACCGTGTCCAGCGGCGCCCACTCGGTCAGCTCCGCCCGCACCGGGGCGGCGAGCCCGACGGGCTCGGGCGGGAGCGGGGGCAGCGGCCCGTCCGCGTAACCGGCGAGGACCTTCCGGAACAGCCGGAACTTCTCCGTCGCCCTGCCGTACTCGTCCACCGGCGCGTCGTAGTCGTACGACGTCACCGTCGGCAGCAGCTCCTCGTCCTGGAGCGGGCCGGAACGGTTCGCACCCGCCCAGCCGGCGAAGTTCGTACCGCCGTGCGCCATGTAGACGTTCACCGACGCCCCGCACTCCAGGATCTCCGCCAGCGCGCCGGCCGCCTGCGCCGGATCCCGCACCACCGGCGGCGCGCCCCAGTGCTCGAACCAGCCGCACCAGAACTCCATGCACATCAGCGGACCCGATGCCTGGTGGCGGCGCAGCACCCGGAACGCCTCGCGGGCGCCCGAACCGAAGTTGGCGGTGGCGAGCAGGCCCGGCACCGAGCCGCCGGTGAGCATGTGGTCCTCCGGCCCGTCCGAGGTGAACAGCGGCACGCTCACCCCGCAGGCGCGCAGCAGCTCCGCCACCCGGCGCAGGTAGACCGCGTCGGTGCCGTAACTCCCGTACTCGTTCTCGGCCTGCACCATGATCACCGGGCCGCCGCGGTCGATCTGCCGCTCCGCGACCTGCGGCAGCAGCTCGGCGAACCAAGCGCGGACCGCGTCGAGATACCCCTCGTCGCGGGTCCGCACCCGCCGCCCGAACCGGCCGGTCACCCAGGCGGGGAGCCCGCCGTTCTCCCACTCCGCGCAGATGTACGGGCCCGGGCGCACGATCGCCCACAGGCCCGCCCGGTGCGCCGCGTCCAGGAACCGACCCAGCGCCCCGGTGTCCCGGAAGCGGCCGGGCCGGGGCTCGTGGAGGTTCCACGGGACGTACGTCTCCACACAGTTCAGGCCCATCGCCCGCAGCATCGCGAGCCGGTGGTCCCACTGGCCCTCGTGCACCCGGAAGTAGTGCAGGGCCCCGGACAGCAGCCGTACGGGCTTCCCGTCGGTCCGGAAGCCGTCGTCCCCGACGGTGAAGTCAGCCATGGTGCCCGTTCTCCTGATGCGCGGAATGTCTCGGTCCAGCCTCACCCCTGGCGTGCGGCCGGTCCATGGACAAAGATCTTGGCTGTTTGGACGCGTGTTGCCTGACCAGAGGGCCGACCGGGAAGGAAGAGGCCGATGTACCACACCTGGATGCGCTTCTTCACGCCGAGCCCGCTCCACCACCGCCTCGGCCTCGTCTGCCTCGGCGTCGGCCTCCAGCACGGCACTCTGCCGACCGTCGGTCCGCGCACCCTGGACCACCACGTGGCTGTCGTCGTCCACTCGGGCAGCGGCTGGTTCGCCGGGCCCGACGGGCGGCGGGTGCCGGTCACCGCGCCCAGCCTCATCTGGCTGACCCCGGGCACCCCGCACCACTACGGCGCCGACCCCGCGTCCGGCTGGGACGAGAGCTTCGTGGACTTCACCGGGCCCGCCACCGCCACGTACACCGAGCTCGGCTACATCGAACCCGACCGCCCCCTGGTCCCGCTCGCGGACACCGCCGCCCCGCGCGCCGCGATCGGCCGGATGGTCCGGGCGGCCCGGCGCGGCAACCCGCTCCTGGAGGTCGAGACGGGGGCCGCCGTGCACGAACTCCTCGTCGCCCTGCGCCGGGCCCGCGCCGATGTCGGCCCCGACGGCGACCCGGTGCTCCAGGCGCTCGCCCGGGACGCCTTCCAGCCGCTGTCGGTCGCCGAGCACGCGGCCCGCCACGGGATGACCTCCGCCGAACTGCGGACGGCGGTGCGCCGGGGCGCGGGCTGCAGCCCCAAGGACTACCTCCTCACCATCCGGCTCGGGCGCGCGAAGGAGCTCCTCGCCACCAGCGACCTGCCGGTGGCGGCCGTCGCCCGCCGCGTCGGCTACGACGATCCGGCCTACTTCTCCCGGCTCTTCGCCCGCCGCGTCGGCATCGCCCCGGTCCGCTTCCGCGAACAGCAGGGCCGCACGGTCCCGGGCGGCTGGAGCGACCGCGTCCCGGACCCCGAACACCCGCCGACGATCAGCTCGTAGCCCCGTAAGCTCGCTGCCCATGACCACGAACGACATCGACGCCTCCGTACGCGTCGAACTCGACCGGCTGCGCCAGAGCATCGACAACATCGACGCCGCCGTCGTCCACATGCTGGCCGAACGCTTCAAGTGCACCCAGCAGGTCGGCCACCTCAAGGCCGCCCACCAGCTCCCCCCGGCCGACCCGGCCCGCGAGGCCCGCCAGATCGCCCGCCTCCGCCGGCTCGCGGAGAGCGCCCACCTCGACCCGGCCTTCGCCGAGAAGCTGCTCAACTTCATCGTCGCGGAGGTCATCCGCCACCACGAACGCATCGCGGAGGAGTCCGCGAACGACGCGGAGGCGACCGGGGGACGTTAGCCGCCCCGGCCGCCTCCGCGCCCATGCCCGCCCGTCAGGGCGAGATCTCCTCCAGGGAACGGTTCGCCGTCTCCTCGGCCAGGGTGCCGGCGACCACCGCGCCGGCCACCGCCACCGCGGCGAGCATCACGAAGACCGCGACGACGCTGTCGTTCGCCGCGTAGACGACCCCGACCAGGATCGGGCCGAGGATCACGCCCAGGCGGTTGACCGCGCCGCCGACGCTGCACCCGAGTGCCCGCATCCGGGTCGGGTACAGCTCCGGGGTGTACAGGTACAGGCAGATGTTGGAGCCGAAGAAGCCGACCGCCGAGAGCGAGGTCCAGATCAGGACCTGGACGGGGGAGCCGGCGCCGAGTGCGGCCAGGGTGAGCAGCAGGGCCGCCGAGGCGCCGAGGCAGATCGCGAAGATCCGGCGGCGGCCCAGGACGTCCACCGTGAGCGCGACGATCAGGCAGCCGAGCAGGCCGGCGACCGAGGTCACCGTGGAGTAGAGCAGGGCGTCGGAGAGGCCGAGGCCGTACTCGTCCTTGTAGATGCTGGGGAGCCAGGACGTCACGCCGTAGTTCACGAAGTAGCCGGTGAACCAGATCGCGCCGACCACCAGCGTGCGGCGCCGGTAGCGGCCGGTGAACAGACCGCGCACGCCGGTCGCCGCCCGCTCCGCGGCGGTGGCGGCGGTGGGGGCCGTTGCCGTGGCCTGTTCCGGAGCACCCGCGGTGCCCGGGGCCGGGAGCGGCCGCCCCGTCGCGGCGGCCACCTTCGCCTCGATCCCGGCCATCACCGCCTCCGCCTCCGCGAGCCGGCCCCGGTCCGCGAGCCAGCGCGGGGACTCCGGGACCCGGCGCTGCACGAGGAAGGCCAGCAGACCGGGGACGGCGGCGACCGCGAACATCGTGCGCCAGCCCGCGGCCGGGACGACCCAGGCCGCGACCAGCGCGCCGACGGTGAGGCCCGCCGGGAAGACCAGCTCGTACAGCAGGACGAAGCGGCCCCGCTTGAAGCTGCGCGTGACCTCGCTGATGAAGGCCGCCGCCACCGGCACCTCGCCGCCGATCGCGAGCCCCTGCACGAAGCGGAGCGCCAGGAACGGGGTGAGCGAGGTACAGGCGGTGAGGGCCAGGCTCACCAGGCCCGACAGGGCGATGCAGTACGCGATGACCTTCACCCGGCCGTAGCGGTCGGCCAGCCGCCCCGAGAGCAGGGCGCCGACGAGCATGCCGACCGAGCCGACGGTCAGGACGGCCGTGGCGTCGCCGGTGGACAGGTGCCACTCGTCCCGCAGTTCGGGCAGCGCGTAGGCGATCAGCAGTTGGTCGAACGCCTCGAAGAAGGTGACCACGCCCACGATCAGGCGGACGGTGACGTGCCAGCGGGAGGGCGGCAGCCGTTCGAACCGGGCCGCGATGGCGGTGCGGGTGGTACCGGCGGGCGAGGGGCCCGGCGCGGCGTCCTGTGAGATGTCGGTGCTCATCCAGGGTTCCTCCTGCTCCGCGGGGGGCCCGGAGCGGTTGGGGGAGCCAGGTGTACGTGTTCGCAGAGGGTGCGGGTGAGCTGAGCGTACGGGTGGGGGAGCGGTACGCGGTGCCCGTGAGGCGGTGACATCGCCCACGAACCTCTGTAAGCACCTAGCTTCTTAGGGCTTAAGTTCTATCGGTCCGGGGGTGGCGGCCGTCAAGAGCCGGGGAGCAAAAGACTTTTTGACCGGGCTTTTTGCCCAGGGGGGCTTGCGGGTAATTACTTAAGTGCTTAGCTTTTTAGCCCTGAGGTACCCGGCTCCGGCCGGACCGAGAACCCATCCCGACCGCAGGAGGCCAACCGATGCTTGCCGACGAGGTGTTGGTCGCAGGACAGTGGCGCCAGGGCCGGGGCGCCCTCATCGAGACCACCGACCCGGCCACCGGCCAGGTCATCGCCACCGTGCACGCCGCATCCCTCGAAGACGTCGAGGAAGCCGCCGCCGCGGCCACCCGGGCCGCCCAGGACCCCGCCTGGCGCGGACTGCCCGCCCACCTCCGCGCCCGGCTGCTGCACCGCGTCGCCGATCTCGTCGAGCAGAGCGCCGACCGGCTCTCCGCCCTCCAGACCGCCGACACCGGCAAGTGCCGCACCGAGACCCGCGCCCTCGTGCTCAGCGCCGCCGGCACCTTCCGCTACACCGCCGCCGCCCTGGAGACCGCCGAGGACGCCCTCACCCCCGCCCGCGGCCCGTACCTCACGATGAGCGTCCACGAACCCATCGGCGTCGTCGGCGCGATCACCCCCTGGAACTCGCCGATCGCCAGCGACGCCCAGAAGCTCGCCCCCGCCCTCGCCGCCGGCAACGCCGTGCTCCTCAAGCCCGCCGAATGGACACCCCTCGTCGCCCTCGCGCTCGGCCGCCTGGTCCACCAGGCCCTCACCGAGGCCGGCCTGCCGACCGCCCTGCTCTCCGTCCTGCCCGGCCGCGGCAGCGTCATCGGCGACGCGATCGTCCGCCACCCCGCCGTCGGCAAGGTCACCTTCACCGGCGGTACGGAGACCGGCCGCACCCTCGCCCACGCCGCCGCCGACAAGCTGATCCCGGTCTCCCTCGAACTCGGCGGCAAGTCACCGACGATCGTGCTGGAGGACGCCGACCTCGAACAGGCCCTGGCCGGCGTCATGTACGGGATCTTCTCCTCCAGCGGCCAGAGCTGCATCGCCGGCTCCCGCCTCTTCGTGCACCGCTCCCGCTACGAGGAGTTCCTCGGCGAACTCGTCGCCCGCACCGGGAAGCTGCGCGTCGGCCCCGGCACCGACCCGGACACCCAGGTCGCCCCGCTGGTCCACCACCGCCACCGCGACAGCGTCGCCGCCTACGTCGACCTGGCCCGCGAGGAGGGCGCCACCATCCGCTGCGGGGGAGCGGCACCCGAGGGCGAGCGCTACCGGGACGGCGCCTACTACCTGCCCACCGTCCTGGACGGCCTGCCCAGCACCGCCCGGATCTGCCAGGAGGAAATCTTCGGACCGGTCCTGGTCGCCCTGCCCTTCGAGGACGAGGACGACCTCGTCGCCCAGGCCAACGACAGCGTCTACGGGCTCGCCTGCGGCATCTGGACCCGCGATCACGCCCGCGCCTGGCGGCTCGCCCGCCGCATCGACGCCGGCACCGTCTGGATCAACACGTACAAGCAGTTCAGCATCTCCACCCCGTTCGGCGGGCTGAAGGACAGCGGCATCGGCACCGAGAAGGGCCGCGACCTCATCCGCGGCTACCAACGGCAGAAGTCCCTCTACTGGGCCACCGACACCACCCCGCTGCCCTGGGCCGCCGCCCACTGACACCGCACGCGCCCCACCCACCCGAGCGGGAGGACACCATGCCCCACGACCACCCCCACGACCGGCCGATAGCCCGGCTCCGCGCCCTGCGATCCGTCGAACTCCACACGCCCGCCCTCACCGAGTCCGCCGACTTCTACGCCGAGGTCTGGGGCCTGGAACCCGTCGAACGCGACACCGACGCCACCTGGCTGCGCGGCACCGGCGAGGAACACCACGTCCTGCACCTCACCCGCGCCGCACGCAACGGCCTCGGCCGCATCAGCTTCGCCGTCGCCACCCCCGCCGAGATCGACGAGGCCGCCCGCCGCCTCCTCGCCCGCGGCATCGTCCCCGTCGCCGGACCCGGCCCCCTCGACCAGGTCGGCGGCGGCTACGGACTCCGCTTCACCGACCCCGAGGGCCGGCTGATCGAACTCAGCGCCCAGACCCACGCCGTCACCCCGCGCGGCCGGGACGGCGCCGTCCCCGTCGGCGTCACCCACACCGTCCTCAACACCACGGACATCGACGCCGCCGTCTCCTTCTACACCTCCGTGCTCGGACTGCGGGTCTCCGACTGGTCCGAGCACCAGATGGCCTTCCTGCGCTGCAACGCCGACCACCACTGCATCGCCTTCAACCAGGCCGAGTGGACCTCCCTCAACCACGTCGCCTACGAGATGCCGTCCGTCGACCACTTCATGCGCGGCCTCGGCCGGCTCCGCCACCACGGCATCACCCCCCAATGGGGACCCGGCCGGCACGGCCCAGGCAACAACACCTTCTCCTACTTCACCGACCCGGCCGGACTCGTCTGCGAATACACCTCCGAGGTCGCTCAGATCGTGGAGGACGCCTGGATCGCCAAGGTCTGGCGCCGCACCCCCGACCTCTCCGACCTCTGGGGCACCGCCGGACCCCCCTCGCCCGGAATCCGCCGCCACATGGCCGGCACCCCCGACCCCGGACCCCTCGCCACCGCACCGGAAGAGGTGACCGCATGACCGCCGTCCTCACCCCCGGCCCGGACACCCCCGCCCGCCCCGGCCACACCGTGCGCCGCGTCGCCCTCGTCGGCTGGGGCGCCATCGGACGCGTCGTCGGCACCGCCCTCGCCGAGGGCCGCGTCCCCGGCGCCGAACTCACCTGCGTCATCGACAACCGGCCCCTCGTGGACGCCCCCGCACCCCAGCTCTCCTTCGAGGACGCCCTCGCCGTCTGCGACCTCGTCGTGGAAGCGGCCGGCCAGGCCGTCGTACGGGAATGGGCCGAGCGCGTCCTCACCAGCGGCGCCGACCTGCTCATCGCCTCCACCGGCGCCCTGGTCGACCCCGACCTCACCGCACGCCTGCGCGCCGCCGGACCCGGCCGCGTCTACTTCACCGGGGGCGCCGTCGGCGGCCTCGACCTCCTCCAGGCCGTCCGCGGACTCGGCCCCCTCACCTCCGTCACCCTCACCACCACCAAGCTGCCCGCCACCCTCCACCAGCCCTGGATGGACGACGAGCTCACCACCCGGCTGCGCACCACCACCGAACCCGTCGAGGTCATGCGCGGCACCGCCCGGGACGTCCCGGTCAAGTTCCCCAAGTCGACCAACGTCGCCGCCTCGGTCGCCCTCGCCACCGGCGACCCCGACCTCGTCCAGGTCGTCGTCGTCGCCGACCCGGACGCCACCCTCACCCGGCACGTCATCGAGGCGGCGGGCCCGCACGGCAGCTACCGCTTCGAGGTCGCCCACCGCCCCGACGCCGCCAACCCCGCCACCAGCCAGGTCGTCCCGCACGCCGTGCTCCGCAGCCTCGGCGCCGTCGTCGGACGGGCGGGACAGATCCTGTGAACGCCGCGACGCTCACGTCCGGGACCGTCCACACCCGCGAAGCCGGCGACCCGGACGCCCCGCTCCTGCTCTGCCTCCACGGCATCGGCTCCTCCTCCGCCGCCTTCACCCCCCAGCTCGACGGCCTCGCCGACCAGGTACGGGTCGTCGCCTGGGACGCCCCCGGCTACGCGGACTCCGCCGACCCCCGCCACGCTCCCGGCCTCGACGGCTACGCGGACACCGCCGCCGCCCTCATCCGCGAGCGCGGCGGCCCCGCCCACGTCCTCGGCGTCTCCTGGGGCGGCGTCATCGCCCTCCGCCTCGCCGCCCGCCACCCGGATCTCGTCGCGTCCCTGATCGTCGCCGACTCCAGCCGGGGCTCGGGCACCCACCCGGACAAGGCCGGGGCCATGCGCGCCCGGGCCGCCCAGCTCGCCGCCGAAGGGCCCGAGACGTTCGCCGCCGCCCGCGGACCCCGCCTCGTCTCGGACGCCGCACCGCCCGACCTCGTCGCACGCGTCGTCGCCACCATGGCCGCCTCCGTCCGCAGCCCCGGCTACGGCTACGCCGCCGACGCCATGGCCGACGCCGACCTCACCGACGACCTGCCCGCCATCACCGCCCCGGCCCTCGTGCTCTGCGGCGAACAGGACACGGTCACCGGCACCGCCGAGTCCCAGGCCATCGCCGGGGGCCTGGAGAAATCCGTCTACGTCACCCTCTCCGGCGCCGGACACCTCGCCAACCAGGAACGCCCCGAGGCGTTCAACGCCTGGGTCCGCGCCCACCTCCACGTCGTCGCCCGCCTACCCGCGTAACGACGAACCCCCCACCCACCCCCGACACACCGAGGAGCATCCCGTGCCCATCGACAAGACCCCGTACGAGAACAACGGCGACCTGGCGAGGTTCACCGACTCGCTCATCGCCACCAAGGACTCCCGCGAACCCGACTGGGACACCCTCTCCTTCCAGGAGAAGGCCGGCGCCCAGTACCGCCGCGCCCAGATCCGGTACGTCGGCTCCGGCGCCACCGGCAACCACGAGAACGACAACCGCATCCTGCCCTCGGGCGGCTTCACCCTCTCCAACATGCTGCTCCCGCCGGGCGCCGAGGGCCCCGAGCACACCCACCACGACGTGGAGGAGGCGTTCTTCGTCCTGGAGGGGCAGGTCAGGGTCGGCATCCACCGCGGCGCCGACGAGAGCGAGTACCGCACCCTCGGCTACCGCGACATGATCGTCGTCCCCGCCGGAGTGGCCCGCTCCCTGAAGAACGAGGGCGACACCGACGCCCTGTTCTGCGTCATCATCGGCACTCGGAAGCCGCAGGTGCCGACCTACCCCGAGCACTCGCCGATGCACGGCGTCACCCGCGACTGATGGGCGCCGACGACACCCCCCGCACGGTCGTCGTCACCGGCGCGGGCCGCGGCCTCGGACTGGCCGCGGCCCGCCGGATCGGCGGCGACGGACACCGCGTCGTCATCGCCGAACTGGACGAGACCACCGGCCGGCAGGCGGCCGGGAAGCTGCGCGCCGACGGCATCACCGCGGACTACCACCCGCTCGACGTCGCCGACCCGCGCTCCGTCGCCGCCCTCGCCGACACCCTCGCCGGTGACGGCAGCCGGCTGTACGGGCTGGTCAACAACGCCGGCCTGGCCAACGCGGTCGGCGGCAAGCCGTTCCACGAGATCGACGTCGAGGCGTGGGACCGCATCATGACGGTCAACGCGCGCGGACCCTGGCTCGTCGCCCGCGCCCTCCTCCCGCTCATGCGGGCCCACGGCACCGGACGCATCGTCAACCTCGCCTCCGACGCCGCGCTCTACGGCTCGCCCCGGCTCGCCCACTACATCGCGTCCAAGGGCGCCGTGATCTCCCTGACCCGGGCGATGGCCCGGGAGACGGGCGACCTCGGCATCACCGTCAACGCGGTGGCGCCCGGTCTCACGGAAGGGGAGTCCGCCGTGGACATCCCCGCCGAACGCCACGAGCTGTACCGGCTGAACCGGGCGATCTCCCGCCCCCAGCAACCGTCCGACCTGGTCGGCCTCATCGCCTTCCTCATCGGCGAGGAATCCGGCTACATCACGGGCCAGACGTTCGCCGTGAACGGCGGCTTCACGATGCAGTGACGCATGAAAGCCCGTCCGGCGATTGAGGACACGCAATTCGAGTCCGTCCGGCGATTGAGGACACCACCCGCACCGGTGTCCCGGTGCCCCCGCGGAGCGCCCCGCACCCCACCCGAAAGGAGCCCGCGCCCATGGACCTCCACCTGGAAGGCCACCGCATACTCGTCACCGGCGGCAGCTCCGGCGTCGGCCTCGCCACGGTCCGCGCGCTCCTCGCGGAGGGCGCCCGCGTCGCCACCTGCGGCCGCCGCCCCGACGCCCTCGCCGCCGCCCTCGACGGCCTTGCCGGACCCGACACGCTCTACCACGCCCCCTGTGACGTCACCGACGAGGCCGCCGTACGCGCCTTCACCGACGCCGCCGCCGACCACCTCGGCGGCCTCGACGGCCTCGTCAACAACGCCGGCGCCTCCCGGATGAAGCCCTTCGCCGAGACCACCACCGCCGACTGGCGCGAGGAGCTGGAGCTCAAGTTCTTCGGCGTCCTCAACCCGCTGAACGCCGCCCTGCCCCACCTCCGCGCCTCCGGCGCCGCCTCCGTCGTCAACATCAACGCCGTCCTCGCCAAACAGCCCGAGACCCGGCTGATGACCACCAGCGCCGCCCGCGCCGGCATCCTCAATCTCTCCACCTCGCTGTCCAAGGAACTGGCCCCCGACGGCATCCGCGTCAACTCCGTCTGCCTGGGCCTCATCGACACCGGGCAGTGGGAACGCCGGTACGCCGCCTCCGGCAGCCCCTTGGACTACCCCGCCTGGCAGGCCGGACTGGCCGCCGACCGCGGCATCGCCCTCGGCCGCCTCGGCAACGCCGACGAAGTCGCCTACGCCGTCACCACCCTTCTCTCACCCCGGGCGTCCTACATCACCGGCACCACCGTCGACGTCTGCGGCGGCGTCAACCGCGCGGTCGCGTAACCCACCCCTCAACCCCCCTCAGGAGCACCCGACATGACCCGACCCAACGGCGGCGACCTGCTCGTCGAGACGCTACGAGGACTGGGCGTCGACACGGTGTTCGGCATCGTCAGCGTGCACAACCTGCCGCTCGTCGAAGCCGTGGACCGCGATCTGCGCTTCGTCCCCGTCCGCCACGAGGCCGCCGCGGTCAACGCCGCCGACGGTTACGCCCGCGCCACCGGCCGGCTCGGCTGCGCCCTCACCAGCACCGGTACGGGAGCGGGCAACGCGGCCGGCTCCCTCATCGAGTCCCTCAGCTCCGGCACTCCCGTCCTGCACATCACCGGGCAGATCGACAGCGCGTACCTCGGCTCCGGGCGCGGCTTCATCCACGAGACCAAGGACCAGCTCGGCATGCTCCGCGCGGTCTCCGCGCACGCCGTCACCGTCACCGACGCCGAGAGCGCCGGCGACCTCCTGCGCGAGGCGGCCGCCCGCGCCCTGACCGCCCCGCACGGCCCGGTCAGCGTCGAGTGGCCCATCGACCTCCAGTTCGCCCCCCAGCGGCTCACCGGTACCCCCGTCCCCGCACCCGCCACCCCGGCCCTGCCCGACGCCGCCCTCCTGGACGAAGCGGCCGCCCTGCTGTCCGCCGCCCACCGCCCCCTGTTCTGGGCCGGCGGCGGCGCCAACACCGCCCGCCCCGAGACCGCGGCCCTCCTCGACGCCCTCAACGCCGGGCTCGTCACCTCCAACTCCGGCCGGGGTTCCGTCCCCGAGTCCGACGAGCGGGTCCTCGGCAACTACGCCACCGCCCCGGCCGGCCGCGCCCTGCTCGCCGAAGCCGACGTACTGCTCACCATCGGCACCCACTTCCGCTCCAACGAGACCGCCGACTACGGCCTCGAACTCCCCGCCACCCACATCCAGATCGACCTGGACCCCGCCGCCCCCGGCCGCGTGTACCCGGCGACCGTCGCCCTCACCGGCGACGCCTCCGCCGTCCTCGCCGCCCTCCTCGGCCGTGTCACCAGCGGCAGTACGGAGCCGAGCTGGCCCGGCCGCGTACGCGAGGCCCGTCACGCCGCCCGCGCCGCGCAGCGCCACGCCATCGGACCCCAGGCCGCGATCAACGACGCGATACGCGACGCCTGCCCGCCCGGGTCCGTCATCGCCCGGGACGTCACCATCCCGTCCTCCACCTGGGGAAACCGGCTCCTGGAGATCACCGACCCGGCCACCAACGTCTTCCCGCGCGGCGGCGGCATCGGCCAAGGGCTCGCCATGGGCATCGGCGCCGCACTCGGCCGCCCCGGCACCCCCACCGTCGTCATCGCCGGAGACGGCGGCCTCGCCGTCCACCTCGGCGAACTCCTCACCCTCGCCCAGGAGAAGCCCGACCTCACCCTCCTCGTCTTCAACGACGGCGGCTACGGCGTCCTGCGCAACATGCAGGACAACCACTTCCCCCGCCGCTCCGGAGTCGACCTCACCACCCCCGACTTCGCCCTGCTCGCCGCCGCCACCGGCCTCCCGTACGCACGGATCGCGGCCGAGGCCGACGCCGGACCCGTCATCAAGGAAGCCGTCGCGACCCCGGGCCCCACCCTCGTGGAGATCGACCTCACCGCACTGGGCCCGATGAACACCCCGTTCACCCCGCCCGTCAAACTCCCCGCCACCGCCACCGACACCCCCGCAGAAGGAGGCAACCCGTCATGACACCCGCCGAGGAACCCCGGCTCGACCTGCTCGTCCACCGCATGACGTGGGAGGCCGACGGAGTCCTGAGCATCGAACTCACCCACCCCGAGGGCAAACCCCTCCCCGCCTGGCGGCCCGGCGCCCACATCGACGTCCACACCGGCGGCCACGTCCGCCAGTACTCGCTGTGCTCCGACCCCGCCGACACCACCCGCTGGCGCATCGGCGTCCTGCGCGAACCCGCCTCCCGGGGCGGCTCCGCCCACATCCACCACGAACTCCGCCCCGGCCGCACCGTCCACGTCCAGGGCCCCCGCAACCACTTCGCGCTCGACCCCGACGCCCCCGGCTACCTCTTCATCGCCGGCGGCATCGGCATCACCCCGCTCCTGGCCATGGCCCGCGAAGCCGCCCGCACCCGCACCCCCTGGCGGCTCGTCCACGGCGGCCGCACCCGCGCCTCCATGGCCTTCACCGCCGAACTCACCGCCCTCGCCGGACAGCCCGGCGGCAGCGTCGAGTTCATCCCCCAGGACGAACAGGGCCACCCCGACCTCGACACCCTCCTGGGCCGCCTCGAACCCGGCACCCAGGTCTACTGCTGCGGCCCCGAACCCCTGCTCGCCGCCGTCGAGGAACGCTGCCCCCACGCCCGTACCGAACGCTTCGCCGCACCCGTCGCCGCACCCCGCGACGGCGAGGACACCGGCTTCGACATCGTCTGCTCCCGCACCGGCCGCACCGTCGAGGTCACCCCCGGCACCTCCGCGCTCGACGCCCTGGAGAACGCCGGCATCCCCGTCGCCTCCTCCTGCCGCGACGGCATCTGCGGCACCTGCGAGACCAAGGTCATCGAAGGCACCCCCGACCACCGCGACTTCCTCCTCAGCGAGGGCGAACGCGAGGCCGGCGCCTCGATGATGCTCTGCGTCTCCCGCTCCCGCACCCCCCGCCTCGTACTCGACCTCTGAACCGCCCGAAGGGAGCCGACATGACCGGCCCGCAGTACCTCGAACCGAACCAGGCCCGCACCGCCGAGCCCACCCCGTACGAGAAGAAGCTCGCCGCCGTGATCGAGGAGGTCTTCGGCGGCGGCGCCCACGACCTGCCCGGACTCGTCGCCGGACTCAACGCCCGCGACCTGCCCGCCCCCGACGGCAGCCCCTGGACCGAGGACACCTTCCGCACCGAGATGCGACGACTGGGAGCGTGAGACAGCCATGACCACCGCCACCACCACCGAACAGCCCGGCACCCCCACCCGCCCCTCCGAGGTCGCACGCCCCGGCGACCGCACCGCCGACCGCCTCTTCGCCACCGGCATCCGCAATCAGTGGTACGCCGTCTGCCCCTCGGACTTCGTGCCCGCGGGCGGCATGAAACGGCTCACCCTCCTCGGCGAGGAATGGCTCCTCTTCCGCCGCGCCGACGGCACCCTCCACATGCTGGAGGACCGCTGCCCCCACCGCGGCGCCCGCCTCTCCCTCGGCAAACACCTCGGCGACCGCATCGCCTGCTGGTACCACGGCGTCCAGGTCGACGGCACCGGCACCGTCGCCGCCGTCCCCGGCCTCCCCGGCTGCAACCTGGAGGGCAAACAGCTCGTCGCCGCCCCCCACCTCATCGAGACCGGCGGCGCGATCCTCGCCTACTTCGGCGACCACGCCCACGCCGAACCCGTCCCGCTCACACTCCCCGAACCCCTCACCGACCCCGGCACCTCGGCGTTCCTCTGCTACGCCGAGTGGAACGTCAACTGGCGCTACGCCGTCGAGAACCTGCTCGACCCCATGCACGGCTCGTTCCTCCACCGCGACTCGCACAGCATGGCCGAGGGCCAGACCACCGCCCGCTTCCGCATCCGCGAGACCGAACGCGGCTTCTTCTTCGAGAAGACCGACCAGAGCGGCGTCAACTTCGACTGGGTCGAGCTCTGCCGCACCGGCGTCGACTGGGTCGACCTCACCATCCCCTACCCGCCGACCGCCGGCCCCGGCGGACCCTTCGGCATCGTGGGCATGGCCACCCCCATCGACGAGGACCGCTGCGCCGTCTTCTTCTGGCGCTACCGCAAGGTCACCGACTGGCAGCGCGACACCTGGCGCTTCCTGTACAAGACGCTCCTGGAGGACCGCCACTGGGAGGTCCTCGAACAGGACCGCGTCATGCTGGAGGACCTGCGCACCGACGCCGACCAGGCGGAGAACCTCTACCAGCACGACCTGGGCGTGGTCCGGGTCCGCCGCATGTACCGCACGGAAGCGGAATCCCAGGCGGCGACGGCCTGAACAACGTCCTCAATCGCCGGCCACATCAAGCCCGTCCGGCGATTGAGGACACCTCCTCCGCACGGGGCGACGGCGCCAAAACAAGCCCGTCCGGCGATTGAGGACATCCCCCGCGCCGGGATCCCGGCGCCCCGCGGAGCCCCTACTCCCCGCCCTCCGCATCAAGAACCGACCGCTCCAGCTTCGCCAGCAACCGCGCGAGCTCCACGCACTCCGCCTCCGACAGCCCCGCCAGCATCCGCCGCTCGTTCTCCAGATGCTCCGAGAACAGCGCGTCGATCAGCGACAACCCCTCGTCCGTCAGCCGCGAGTGCACCACCCGCCGGTCCTGCGGATCACGCTCCCGCCGGATCAGCCCGTCCTTCTCCAGCCGGTCTATCCGCAGCGTCACACCCGCCGAGCTGATCAGCCCCGAATCGGCCAGCTCGCCCGCCGTACGCCGGAACGGCGCCCCCGCCCTGCGCAACGCCGTCAGCACGTCGAAGCCGGCCATCGACAGACCCTTGCGCTCCACGGGCCGCGAGATCGCCGTGCTGTACCGCAGAAACGCCCGGTGCAGCCGGCCGAAGACCTCCAGCGGAGCCGTGTCCAGCTCCGGCCGCTCCCGCCGCCAGTCCGCCACGATCGACGCCACCGCGTCCGCCCGCTCAGCCATCCCGGCCACACCTCCGTGCAGGTACACAATGGGGTAAGAATCTTAGCGCTCAAAGGACCCCCGAGCGGGCGCCCACCCCCATCGGAACCCGCCTGCGCGCCGCCCGGCCGATACGGCAGCATGTCCCCATGTCCGTACTGACGCGCGATGAAGCGCAGGCCCGAGCCCAGATCCTCGACGTACAGCGATACACGATCGAACTCGATCTCACCGCGGGGGAGGAGACCTTCGACTCCCGTAGCGTGATCGAGTTCACCGCCCGCACGGCCGGTGACACCTTCATCGAGCTCAAGCCCGCCACCCTGCGCTCGATCAGCCTCGACGGGCAGCCGCTGGACCCCGCGCACCTCACCGAGAACCGGTACCCCCTCACCGGCCTCACCGAAGGCCCGCACGAGATCCACGTCGACGCCGCCATGCGCTACTCCCGCACCGGCGAAGGCATGCACCGCTTCACCGACCCCAGCGACAACGAGACATACGTCTACACCCAGCTCTTCATGGAAGACGTCCAGCGCGTCTTCGCCGCCTTCGACCAGCCCGACCTCAAAGCCGTCTTCGCCCTCACCGTCACCGCCCCCGAAGGCTGGACCGTCCTCGGCAACGGCATCGCCGAGCACACCGGCGACGGCCACTGGACCCTCGCCCCCACCCCGCCGCTCTCCACCTACCTCGTCGCCGTCGCCGCCGGACCCTGGCACTCCGTGACCACCGAGCACGCCGGACTCCCCTTCGGCATCCACTGCCGCCGCTCCCTCGCCCCCCACCTCGACGCCGACGCCGACGAGATCCTCGACATCACCCGGGCCTGCTTCGACCGGTTCCAGGAGAAATTCACCGAGCCCTACCCCTTCGACTCCTACGACCAGGCGTTCGTCCCCGAATTCAACGCCGGCGCCATGGAGAACCCCGGACTCGTCACCTTCCGCGACGAATTCATCTACCGCTCCGCCGTCACCGACACCGAACGCCAGACCCGCGGCATGGTCATCGCCCACGAGATGGCCCACATGTGGTTCGGCGACCTCGTCACCCTCGCCTGGTGGGACGACATCTGGCTCAACGAGTCCTTCGCCGAGTACATGGGCTACCAGACCCTCGCCGAAGCCACCCGGTTCACCGACACCTGGGTCGACTTCGGCGTCGCCCGCAAGGGCTGGGGATACGACGCCGACCAGCGCCCCTCCACCCACCCCGTCGCCCCCGACCCGGCCGACGTCCCCGACACCGCCTCCGCCCTCCTCAACTTCGACGGCATCTCCTACGCCAAGGGCGCCTCCGCCCTGCGCCAACTCGTCACCTGGCTCGGCGAAAAGGACTTCCTCGCGGGCATCAACACCCACTTCGCCCGCCACAAGTTCGGCAACGCCACCCTCGCCGACTTCATCGACAACCTCGCCTCCGCCACCGACCGCGACGTCCACGCCTGGGCCGACCAGTGGCTCCGCACCACCGGCGTCGACACCCTCGCCGCACACACCACCGAGACCGACACCACCTGGACCCTCACCGTCGACCACCAGGGCACCCGCCCCCACCGCATCAGCGTCGGCGCCTACGACCACAGCCTCGACACCCAGCACGGCCCCACCCCCCTCGTCCTGCGCGAACGCTTCGACGCCGGCATCCCCGAAGAAGCCCCCGTCACCCGCCCCGGCCGCCGCCCCGCCCTCGTCGTCCTCAACGACGAAGACCTCACCTACGCCAAGATCCGGCTCGACCCGCACTCCTGGAACACCGTCCTGGACAGCCTCTCCGGCATCCCCGACGCCCTCACCCGCGCCGTCATCTGGAACGCCGCCCGCGACATGGTCCGCGACGGCGAACTCGCCCCCAGCACCTACCTCGAAGCCGCCCGCGCCCACCTCCCGTACGAAACCGACCTCGCCCTCCTCCAAGGCGTCCTCGCCTTCGCCGACACCCAGGTCGCCGGCCGCTACACCACCCCCGAGGACCGGCCCGCCGCCCTCGCCACCCTCACCGCCCTCTGCCGCGACCTCATCCGCCGCACCGAGGACGGCACCCACCCCGGCCTGCGCCTCACCGCCGTACGCCACCTCATCGACGCCGCCACCCAACCCGACACCATCCAGGGCTGGCTCGCCGACGACACCGTCCCCGGCGGACCCGAACTCGACCCCGAACTGCGCTGGCGCATCCTCACCCGCCTCGCCGTCCTCGGCGCCACCGACGAGACCGCCATCGACGCCGCCCTGGAGGACGACCCCAGCGCCACCGGCCAGGAAGGCGCCGCCCGCTGCCGCGCCGCCCTCCCCACCCCCGAGGCCAAGGCCGCCGCCTGGGACGCGATGTTCCACGACGACAGCCTTTCCAACTACCTCTTCACCGCCACCGCCCAGGGCTTCTGGCAACCCGAACAGACCGACCTCGTACGCGCCTACGTGCCCCGCTTCTACCCCGAGGCCGCCCAGCTCGCCGCCCGCCGCGGCCCCGCCATCGCCGAAGCCGCCGGACGCAACGCCTTCCCCGCCCACGCCGTCGACGCCGAAAGCCTCCGCACCGGCGAGGAAGCCCTGAACGACCCGGCCCTCACCCCGGCCCTCCGCCGCAAGCTCATCGACCAGATCGACGACCTGCGCCGCGCCCTGAACGTCCGCGACGCCAACTGACCCCACCGCACCACCCGTGCCCGGCCCGCCCCTCACCGCGAGGAGCGCGCCGGGCACACGCGTACCACCAGTCCGACGCACACCCGGACGGCCCGCCCGGCACCCCCGCGCGACGGCAGACCCGCACCCTCACAGAGCCCGCCCGGCGCCTCGTACACCCCCCAGCACACCCGTACAACCAACCAGGGCGCACCCGCACCCCCCCCATACCACCCCCACCCCCAGCGACCCGCCCCCGCCCACGCCCCGCCACCCTTTCGAGTTCAGATCACCCGGCTCCCCGGCCGCGCCACCCGAAACCCGGACAAGCTGGCACGCACACCCATGCCCGCACCCCGTCCACGCGCGCCCGAAGGACCACCCGCCCCATGCCCGTACCACCCCTCGCCGGATCCACCACCGGACCCGACGCCCTCCGCCCCCTCCTCGACACCGTCCTCACCGCCCTCGCCGAAGGCGCCCGACGCCGCGACGGCCCCCTCCCCGCAGGCGGACCCGACACCGTCACCCCCCGCACCCGCACCGCCCTCACCCCCCTCATCCCGGACCAGGGCACCGGCGCCCACCACGCCCTCACCACCCTCGTCCAAGCCCTCACCGAAGGCGCCGCCGACCCCGCCGACCCCCTCTGCGCCGCCCACCTCCACACCCCGCCCCTCGCCCTCGCCGCAGCCGCCGACCTCGCCGCCTCCGCCCTCAACCCCTCCATGGACTCCTGGGACCAGGCCCCCGCCGCCTCCACCCTCGAAGCCGACACCACCGCCGCACTCGCCGCCGAGATCTACCCCCACCACCCCGCACCCGACGCCCTCATCACCACCGGCGGCACCGAGGCCAACCAACTCGGCCTCCTCCTCGCACGCGAACGCCACGGCCCCGTCCAGACCATCACCGGCGCCAACGCCCACCACAGCATCACCCGCGCCGCCTGGCTCCTCGGCCTCCCCGAACCCCTGACCGTGCCCGCCCCGAACGGCACCATCGACGTCCCCGCACTCCACGAAACCCTCGCCCGCCACCACGGACAAGGCCCCCTCCTCGTCACCGCCACCGCCGGCACCACCGACACCGGCCAGATCGACCCCCTCACCGACATCGCCGACCTCTGCGCCCGCCACGGCGCCGAACTCCACATCGACGCCGCCTACGGCGGACCCCTCCTCCTCAGCCCCACCCACCGCCACCGCCTCACCGGACTCGACCGCGCCGACAGCGTCACCCTCGACCTCCACAAACTCGGCTGGCAGCCCGCATCCGCCGGAATCCTCGCCGTCCCCGACCGCCACCACCTCCACGCCCTCCACCACCGAGCCCCCTACCTCAACGCCGACGACGACACCGAAGCCGGCCTCCCCGACCTCCTCGGCCGCTCCCTGCGCACCACCCGCCGCCCCGACGCCCTCAAGATCGCCGTCACCCTCCGCGCCCTCGGCCGCACCGGACTCGCCGACCTCGTCGACCGCACCTGCGCCGCCGCCCACACCCTCGCCGACCTCATCACCCGCACCCCCGGCCTCGACCTCCACGACCGCCCCACCATCAGCACCGTCCTCTTCCGCCCCACCGACGCCGACGACCACACCGTCGCCACCATCCGCCGCACCCTCCTCACCCGCGGCCACGCCGTACTCGGCCGCACCCACACCCACGGCCGCCTCTGGCTCAAAGCCACCCTCCTCAACCCCCACACCACCCCCGACGACCTCCACCGCCTCCTCACCCTCGTCACCCACCTCACCGCCGAACTCAAGGAAGGCAGCACCCTCCGATGACCGCCGCCCCGCCCACCCCCGACCCCCACCGCACCCACGACCTCGTCGGCATCGGCATCGGCCCCTTCAACCTCTCCCTCGCCGCCCTCGCCCACGGCCTCCCCACCCCCCTCACCACCGCCTTCTACGAACAGCGCCCCGCCTTCCACTGGCACCCCGGACTCCTCATCGACGGCGCCACCCTCCAAGTCCCCTTCCTCGCCGACCTCGTCACCCTCGCCGACCCCACCAGCCCCTGGAGCTTCCTCAACTACCAACGCACCCAGAACCGCCTCTACCCCTTCTACTTCGCCGAGCGCTTCCACATCCACCGCGCCGAATACGACGCCTACTGCCGCTGGGTCAGCACACAGCTCCCCGGCCTCCACTTCGGCCACCAGGTCGACACCATCCGCTGGGACCCCCAGAACGCCCGCTTCGACATCGACCACACCCAGCTCGACACCCACGGCCGAGCCGAATCACTCGGCCGCACCCACACCCGCCACATCGCCCTCGGCATCGGCACCGAACCCCACATCCCCGAACCCCTCAAACCCCTCACCGACACCCACACCGGCACCGACACCGGTACCGCCCCCGTCATCCACTCCGCCGACTACCTCCACCACCGCGACCGCCTCCTCCGGGCCCGCCACATCACCGTCATCGGCTCAGGACAGTCCGGCGCCGAGATCTTCCTCGACCTCCTCCGCGCCCGCCCCACCGGAAACGAAGGACTCCACTGGCTCGCCCGCACCCCCGCCTTCGCCCCCATGGAGTACTCGAAACTCGGCCTCGAACACTTCACCCCCGACTACACCCGCTACTTCCACGCCCTCCCCGAAACCGTCCGCGACACCCTCGTCCCCCAGCAATGGCAACTCCACAAAGGCATCGACCACGACACCATCGCCGCCATCCACGACGAGCTCTACCGCCGCACCCTCCACGGCGGCTGGCCCGACGCCACCCTCACCCCCGGCGTCACCGTCCGCACCGCCGGACGCGTCGCCAACACCCGCGTCGAACTCCACCTCGAACACACCCAGCAATCCACCCGCACCCGCCTCACCACCGACGCCGTCATCCTCGCCACCGGCTACCGCGAACGCCCCCTCGACACCCTCCTCCACCACCTCACCCCCCACCTCCGCCGCGACACCGCGGGCCGCCCCCGCGTCGACGCCCACCACCGCCTCGACCTCGGCCCCGCCATCACCGGCCACATCTACGTACAGAACGCCGAACGCCACACCCACGGCGTCGGCACCCCCGACCTCGGCCTCGCCGCCTGGCGCAGCGCCACCATCCTCAACGACCTCACCGGCACCACCCCCTACCCCCTCCCACAACGCACCGCCTTCACCACCTTCGGCCTCACCCAACCCGCCATCCCCGCACAACAACCCACCCTCGTCCCCCTCACCCGCCCCTGAACAAAAAAGGGCGGCCGCCCCACCTCCCCGAAAAAAAGGGGAGGCGGAACGACCGCCCGCACCGACCGCGCGCCTAGAACACCGGCACACCGTCCCGCGTCAGCCGCCAGTCCACCGAAGCGAACTCCGCCGGGTCCACCGAACCCTTCGCCCGCACCCAGGCGATGATCGTGTTCCGGATCTCCTCCGAATTCGCCCACAGCTGCTTCGCCGCCGGGACATGCGGGAAATTACCGCCCCCGCTCGCCCGGTAATTGTTCACCGCCAGCACGAACTGCGCCTTCGGGTCGATCGGCTTCCCCCCGAACGACAGATTCACGATCCGCGAACCCACCGGCTTCGCGATGTCGATGTCATACGTCAGACCCGACACCGCGTCGTAGTTGTAATCCGGGGTGTTGTCCGCGTTCGTCAGCTTCTCCGGATCCACCGGAGCACCCGCCGCCGTCCGCACGTAGTACTTCGCCGAGAACTCCAGGTAATCCAGGATCTGCGCACCCGTCACCAGACGCGCCTCCAACGTGTTCTCGAACGGATACAGACCCGCCGCATCCTTGATCGTCACATCACCGGCCGGAATCCGCGCCGTACGCGAGAAGCACGACGCCTGCGACAGCACCGGAAGCTCCGCGTACTCACCGCCCGCCAGCGCCGCCTTCACCGTCTCCGCCTGGACGACGTTGATCAGATCGATGATCGGCTCGTCCTTCCACGCCGCCTCCGCCGTGGTCATCTCGGCGGCCGCCGTACCGATCACCTGATTGACGTACGCCACGACCTTCTTGTGCTCATCCGCCAGCAGCTTCGTGATCCTCCGGTCCTCGGCCGCCGTGTTCGAGTTCAGCACCCGCGAACCCGCCTTCTCGACCACCCAGCGGCCCTTCTCCCACACCACCTCGAAGTCGAACAGCGTCAGCCGCTGCCCCCACTTCAACGGCTCCGAGAGCACGACCTTCTTCCCGGTCTCCTTGTTCTCCACGAAGTACTCGGGAATCTCCAGATGCGCGTGACCCACCAGAATCGCGTCGATCCCCGGCACCTGCTCCGCCACCAGACCCGCCGCGTTCTCCACATACGGAATCTGATCCCCGTACGACGACGTCCCGCTGTTCCCCGAGTGCGCCGACACGATCACCACATCCGCGCCCATCGAACGCAGCCGCGGCACATACTTCGCCGCCTGCTCCTCAAGCCCCGGGAACACCATCTTCCCGCTCACGTTCGCCTTGTCCCAGATCGCGATCCCCGGGTTCGTCAGACCCAGGATCCCCACCTTCACATCCCGCCCGTGCGGCGTCCGCAGCTTCTTGATCACATACGGCGCGAACGCCGGCCGCAACGTCTTCGCGTCCAGCGCGTTCGCCCCGAGCAACGGGAAGTCGCACTGCTCCTCGAACTTCCGCAGCACCGGAATCCCGTAGTTGAACTCGTGGTTCCCCAACGCCGCCGCGTCGTAACCGATCGCGTTCATCGCCTGCGCCATCGGGTGCACCGGACCACGCTTCGCCGTGATCGGATCGATCTTCGCGTAGTAGTACGAGAGCTGCGTGCCCTGGATCGTGTCACCCGCGTCGATCATCAGCGTGTTGTGACGGCCCTTCTCCCGCCGCACCTGCTCCACCAGCGTCGAGATCTTCGCCAGGCCCACATCGTTGTGGTCCTTGTCGTCGAACTCGGCATCCGTGAAGTAGTCCCAGTTGAAGACGTTCCCATGCAGGTCCGTCGTCCCCATCACGGTGAACGCATACCGCTTCTGCGGACGCCCATGACCATCACCGTGCCCACGCCCATGCGCCTCGGCGGGCGACGCGACACCGCCCACCACCACCGCACCCGCGCCGGCCGCGGCCGATGTCCCCAGGAACGTCCTTCGGTTCAGCGGCATCTCGTTCTCCCACATATCGGTTCACTTGGTGCGAAGTTCTGTCGTACGCCGTCCAACAACGCGCGTAGATAATCACCCACGCACCACCCCCGGCAACACCCCCGGCAGGTTTCCGTTCCATGACCACCCATCGACCACACGCCGTCCGACGGTCAACACCCCACCTGTCACACCCGGATGCCACAGTGGACCCATGACCGAGCCCGCACAGCCCTACGGCACCCCGGACCAACCCCGCCTCGCCGTCCGAGGCGAAGCCCGCCTCGAAGTCGACCCCGAGATCGCCCGCCTCTCCATCACCGTCACCGCCCGCGGCAAGGACCGCCGCGCCGCCCTCGAAGACCTCACCCGGCGCAACGCCACCGTCCTCGAACTCGCCCGCACCTACGGCGACGCCGTCGAGAAGATCGAGACCGGCGCCCTCTCCATCCACCCCGAACTCGTCCAGCGCGGCCGCGACGAGAGGATCCGCGCCTACCACGGCCGCGTCTACATCACCGCCGTCCTCAACGACTTCACCGCACTCGGCGAATTCGTCACCCGCGTCGGCGACCTCGACATGACCCACGTCAGCGGACCCTGGTGGGCCCTGCGCCCCACCTCACCCGCCCACGGCGAGGCCCGCCGCCAGGCCGTCCGCGAAGCCGTCCAGCGCGCCCGCGAATACGCCGGAGCGCTCGGCGCCGAGCTCGCCGCCCTGGTCGAACTCGCCGACATAGGCGCGGAGAACGCCGCCCCCGTCGCATACGCCCGCCGCGCCGGTTACGGCGGCGCGGCGCCCGCCCCCGTCGGAGGGAGCGCCCCGCCGCCGCCCCCCGTCGACCTCGAACCCCAGCAGCAGACCGTGTACGCGCAGGTGAACGCCCGCTTCACCATGACTCCGCCGAAACTCTGAATTCCCGGCCGCACGGACCCCGGCGCGTGCTCATCCGAGCACGCCGCCGCACAATTCAACACTTGTCAATAACCCTTCACGCAAAGGTTGTTGAGCAGTCATTCACAGCCAATTACCTACCCATAGGTAAGGTCTAGGCTCGAACCATGCGCCGAGCCAAAATCGTTTGCACCCTGGGACCCGCAACCGACTCATACGACCAGATCAAGGCCCTCGTCGAGGCGGGAATGGACATCGCCCGCCTCAACCTCAGCCACGGCAGCTACGCCGAACACGAAGAGCGCTATCACCGCGTGCGCAAAGCGTCCGACGAGGCGCACCGCAGCGTGGGCGTCCTCGCCGACCTTCAAGGCCCGAAGATCCGCCTCGGACGCTTCCGCGAAGGCCCCGTACTCCTTGAACGCGGCGACGACTTCACCATCACCGTCGAGCCGATGGACGGCGACCGCAACGGCTGCGGCACCACGTACAGCGGCCTCGCCGCCGACGTCACCCCCGGTGAGCGCATCCTTATCGACGACGGCCGCGTCACCCTGGAGGTCACCGAGGTCGACGGCCCCCGCGTCCGCACCACCGTGGTCGAGGGCGGCATGGTCTCCGACCACAAGGGCCTCAACCTCCCCGGCGTCGCCGTCTCCGTCCCCGCGCTCTCCGAGAAGGACATCGAGGACCTGCGCTGGGCCATCCGCACGGGCGCCGACGTCATCGCCCTCTCCTTCGTCCGCAGCGGCCGCGACATCGAGGACGTCCACCGCGTCATGGACGAGGAGGGCCGCCGCCTCCCGGTCATCGCCAAGGTCGAGAAGCCGCAGGCCGTCGACAACATCGAGGACATCGTCGCCGCCTTCGACGGCATCATGGTCGCCCGCGGCGACCTCGGCGTCGAAATGCCGCTGGAACAGGTCCCGATCGTCCAGAAGCGCGCGATCAAGCTCGCCAAGCGGAACGCGAAGCCGGTCATCGTCGCGACGCAGATGCTCGACTCGATGATCGACAACTCCCGGCCCACCCGCGCCGAGGCGTCCGACGTCGCGAACGCGATCATCGACGGCACGGACGCGGTGATGCTCTCCGGCGAGACGAGCGTCGGCAAGTACGCGATCGAGACGGTCCGCACGATGTCCCGCATCGTGGAGGCGGCCGAGGAGGACATCCTCGCGAAGGGGCTCCCGCCGCTGACCGAACGCAACAAGCCCCGCACCCAGGGCGGCGCGGTGGCCCGCGCGGCGGCGGAGATGGGCGACTTCCTCGGCGCGAAGTTCCTGGTGGCCTTCACCCAGAGCGGCGACACGGTGAAGCGGCTCTCGCGCTACCGCTCGCCCATCCCGCTCCTGGCCTTCACCCCGGACCCGGCCACGCGTTCCCAGCTGAACCTGACCTGGGGCGTCGAAACGTTCCTGGGCCCGCACGTGGACTCCACGGACGCGATGGTGGCCCAGGTGGACGAGGAACTGCTGAAGATCGGCCGCTGCCAGAAGGGCGACGTGGTGGTCATCACGGCCGGCTCCCCGCCGGGTGTCGCGGGCTCCACGAACCTGGTCCGGGTGCACCACATCGGCGAGGACGACAGCCCGAAGTAGCGGGGCGGCTCAGTATTTCGGCCCGACGTGAGCGTCCATGAGTGCGACGGACGCCCGTCGGGCGACGGAGATGTTGTACCCCTTGCCCCCACGCGTGCAGTGCGTCCACTCGATGCCGAGCTTGTCGAGGGTGTCGGTGTACAGCTGCCGGATGTCGTCGGAGACGTTGGTGAACCAGTACCGGGGGTACTCGTACCGCTTCTTCACGCCACCGACCACGCGGGTCGTCCAGTTCATGGTCCGGCAGCCGTCGGAGTGGATGAGACCGCGGACGAAGTCCCAGGGATGGGCGTCCACGATCTCCTGCTGCCAGGGTTCGAGGGCGATGCGGCGGGTGTGCTTCATGCCTGGGCCGTGCTGAGGAAAGAGGCAGGTCCAATGCTTGGTGAAGGACTTGACTTCGACGCATCCGCTTCTGTGGCGTCGCGCAGTGCGCGGCACGGGCATTACTCGGCGGATGGCCGACTCGGCTGCGTCGATCAGCCCTGGGTGTGCCTCGCCGCAAAAGATCGACAGATGGTGCTGTTTCCGCTTTGAGATGATGTGGCCGTCGCCCAGGTAGAGGCCGAGTAGGTACGCGTAGGCGAGGCGATCGAATTCTCGCCCCGTGCACAGTGGGCAGTCGGTAGGTCGCTCGAATTGAATCCCGCGTTGCTTGCGATCTTCGTGCAGCCACCAACCGATTGTTCCGCGCGGCACATTGAGTAGTTCCGCAACCGCACGGTTCGTGGTTCCGCTCCGTAGGAGGGCGAGCGCTTCGTCACGTATCGACGGATTGTGCTGTTCCATGCGGCCGAGTCTTGTTCGATCTTCGCAGACTCGTGCCCGGCTTGAGGGTGTGTTCACCAGCAAGGGTGAAGATCGCCAATATCCCACTCGACCTTTAAATCGAAGGAGAAGTGCCCCGAGTCGGATTCGAACCGACGCTGTATGGGTTTTGAATCCATGGCCTCTACCGCTGGGCTACCGGGGCCCCTTCGAAACGAAGGATACGCAAGACCCTCCGTGCCTCAAACATACCGTAACTAGGTAGGCTCTTGGGAGCAGCACCCCTGTCTTGACCAAGGAGCCCCGTGACCACCCCCGAGTCGCCCCAGCCCGTCGCCGACGACGACAAGTCGCACGTCCCGCCGCTGACGACCCGCGTCGTCATCGCCGAGGACGAGGCACTCATCCGCCTCGACCTCAAAGAGATGCTCGAAGAAGAGGGCTACTCCGTCGTCGGCGAGGCCGGGGACGGGCAGCAGGCCGTCGAGCTGGCGCGGGAGCACAAGCCGGACCTGGTCATCCTGGACGTGAAGATGCCGGTCCTCGACGGGATCTCCGCCGCCGAGAAGATCGCCGAGGAGTCCATCGCCCCGGTGCTCATGCTCACCGCCTTCTCGCAGCGCGACCTCGTGGAGCGGGCCCGGGACGCCGGGGCGATGGCGTACCTCGTGAAGCCGTTCAGCAAGAGCGACGTCGTCCCGGCGATCGAGATGGCCGTGTCGCGGTTCTCCGAGCTGAAGGCCCTGGAGAACGAGGTCGCCGACCTCGCGCAGCGGCTGGAGACGCGGAAGCTGGTGGACCGGGCGAAGAGCATCCTCCAGACGGACTACGGGCTGTCCGAGCCGGAGGCGTTCCGGTGGATCCAGAAGACGTCCATGGACCGCCGGCTGTCGATGCAGCAGCTCGCCGAGGCGCTGATCGCGGACGCCGAGGAGAAGAAGAAGGCCGCCGAGTAGGCCCCGTAGAGCACAGGAAAGGCCCGCGCCACAGGAGGCGCGGGCCTTTCTCGTACCCGTAAGCGCTCAGTCCTCGCCCAGGTACGCCTTGCGGACGGACTCGTCGTGGAGGAGGTCCCGGCCGGTGCCGGAGAGGACGATCTTGCCGATCTCCATGACGTGGCCCTGGTCCGCGAGGGACAGCGCGGCCTGGGCGTTCTGCTCGACCAGGAGGATCGTCGTGCCGGAGGCGCGGAGTTCGACGATGGTCTCCATGATCTTCTGCATCATGATCGGCGAGAGGCCCATGGAGGGCTCGTCCAGCATGAGCAGCTTGGGCTGGGACATCATCGCCCTGCCCATGGCGAGCATCTGCTGCTCGCCGCCGGAGAGGGTTCCGGCGGCCTGCTTACGGCGTTCTCCGAGGATGGGGAAGAGGTCGTAGGCGCGCTGGACGTCCTTCTCGATGCCGGCCTTGTCGTTGCGGAGGTAGGCGCCGAGGAGGAGGTTCTCCGTGATCGTCAGCCGGGGGAAGATGTGGCGGCCCTCGGGGGAGTGGGCGAGGCCCAGGGAGACGATCTTGTGTGCGGGGATGTTGGTGAGGGGTTTGCCCTCGAAGAGGATGCGTCCGGCGAGGGGTTTGAGCAGCCCGGAGAGGGTGCGCAGGGTGGTGGTCTTGCCGGCGCCGTTGGTGCCGATGAGGGTGACCACCTGGCCGGCCTCGACGGTGAACGAGATGCCCTTGACGGCTTCGATCTTGCCGTAGGCGACGCGGAGGTCCTCGACCTCCAGCAGTGCGGTCATCGGTTGTCCTCCTCTTCCGTGCTCGTGGTGGTGGCGGCGCTCGCTTCGGCCTTTTCGACTTCGGCGACCTCGTCGGCGCCGGGGGCGCCTTCGAAGGGGGTGCCGAGGTAGGCGGCGATGACGCGTTCGTCGCTCTGGACCTCGGACGCGGTGCCTTCGACCAGTTTTTCGCCCTGGACGAGGCAGGCGACGCGGTCGCAGAGGTTGAAGATGAAGCGCATGTCGTGCTCGATGACGAGGACGGCGATGCCCTGGTCCCGGATCGCGAAGATGAGTTCTTCGGTGACGCGGGTTTCCTGGGGGTTCATGCCGGCGGTGGGCTCGTCCAGGAGGAGGAGTCCGGGGTCGCTGGCGAGGGCGCGGGCGATTTCCAGCTTGCGCTGGTCTCCGTAGGGGAGGTTGCGCGCGAGGTGGTCGGCCTTGTCCTGGAGGCCGATGAACTCCAGGAGTTCCATGGCGCGTTCGCGGCTGGAGTTCTCGGCGGCGTGGTAGCCGGGGAGGTGGAGGAGCGCCGACCAGAGCCCTTCCTTGGTCCTGGTGTGGCGTCCGACGAGGACGTTTTCCAGGACGGTCATGTTGGCGAAGAGCCGGATGTTCTGGAAGGTGCGGGCGATGCCGGCCTTGGTGACGAGGTGGGGCTTGGGCGGCAGGACGGTGCCCTTGTAGCTGACCGTGCCCTCGGTGGGGACGTAGAGGCCGGTGAGGCAGTTGAAGAAGGTGGTCTTGCCGGCGCCGTTGGGGCCGATGAGGCCGACGATCTCGCCGGTGTTGACCTGGAGGTCGACGTCGCGGACGGCGGTGAGGCCGCCGAAGCGCATGGTGACCCCGTTGGCGTCCAGGACGGTCGTCGTGGTGGCGGTGTCTGTGGTGGTGGTCATGGTGTTACGCCCCCGCCTTGGCGATGCCGGCGTCCGTCTCGTCGGACTTCCGGGGTGTGGGCACGTCGAGCTGGTCGGTCTCGTGGAATTCGAGCTGTTTCCGGCGGTCGGCGATCAGGCCCTCGGGCCGGAAGCGCATCAGGAGGACGAGCGCGATTCCGAAGAGGAAGAGCTGGTAGTCCTGCATGAACTGGAGCTTGGCCGGGATGAGGTAGAGCAGTGCGGCGCCGACGAAGGGTCCGCTGAGGGTTCCCATGCCGCCGAGGATGACGGCGGCGAGGAGGAATGCGGAGTTCGGGGGTACGGAGCCGGCGAACTGGTACTGCTCGGGTGTCACGGTGTAGTTGACGTGTGCCTGTACGGTGCCGGCGAGGCCGGCGAGCGTGGCGCCGAGGGCGAAGGCGAGCAGCTTGAGCCGGAAGGCGTTGATGCCCATGGCGGTGGCGGCGGTCTCGTCCTCGCGGATGGCGACCCACGCGCGGCCGATGCGGGATTCCCCGGAGCGGCGGAAGACGAGGACGACGACGGCGGTGACGACGAGCATCAGCAGGTAGTAGTTGGCCGGCCTGCTGAGGGTGAAGGGTCCGACGTCGTGGCTGAGGGCGAAGTCGATCCCGAAGAGGTTGAGGTCGGGGATGCTGGGGATGCCCTGGGAGCCGTTGGTGAGGTCGGGGCCGCTGTTGCCGTTGAGGTTGTTGACGGTGACGCGGAAGATCTCACCGAAGCCGAGCGTCACGATGGCGAGGTAGTCGCCGCGCAGCCGCAGGGTCGGGGCGCCGATGAGGACGCCGAAGATCATCGAGACGACCGCTCCGGTGAGGACGGCGGCCCAGAACGGGAACTTGACGCCGATTGCGGAGAGGGGCGCGCCGGAGACCAGGGCGGCGGTGTAGGCGCCGACGCCGAGGAAGGCGACGTATCCCAGGTCGAGGAGGCCGGCGAGGCCGACGACGACGTTGAGGCCCAGGGCGACGGTGGCGAAGATGAGGATGTTGACGCCGATGAGGGCGTATTCCGCGGTGTCCTGGGTGAAGGGGAAGCAGAGTGCCGCGACGAGGGCTGCGGCGAGGGTGACGTTGCGGTGCTTGGCGGTCAGCGCGGTGAGGCGGGCGATGAGGCCGGCCCGGGTGAGCGCGGTGAAGGCGAAGCCCGCGGTGATGAGGAAGCCGATGAACTGTTCGGAGTCCTCGGTGGGGATGTCGATCCCGTAGGTGAAGACGTAGAGGGCGAGGCCGAAGGCGACCGCGATGATGATGATCTCGGCCCAGCCGGGGAGGGCCTTGGCGCGGGGGGCCGACGGCGCGGCGAGGCTGTTGCGGAAGCGCTGCCAGGCGTTCGGCGCGGGGCCGTCGGTGGAGAGCGGGACGTCGTAGGGGAGGGCGAGGGAGGCGATGACGGCGATGAGCGCGCCGATGCCGCTGACCCAGGCCCCGGGTTCGAGGTTGACGACGCCGCCGAGCTCGTAGGAGATGGCGCCCATGGCGTAGCCGGTGGTGCCGAGGGTGGCGAGGGCCGCGAGGCGGACGGGGCTGTTGGTGCCGGCGGGGGTGAGCCAGCGGAGTCCGGGGATGCCGTAGCCGGTGAGGGCGAGGAGCAGGGTGAGGACGGCGCCGGTGAGGGTGAGGACCTGGAGGCCGCCGGGGTAGCCGGTGACGGTGAGGTCGCCGGGGAATTCGGAGGTCCAGGTCCAGGGGAGGAGGGTGCCGGCGAGGGCGGCCGCGGCGCCGGTGAGGGTGGCGATGCGGGCGGCGGGGGCGGGGATGGGGAGGAGTGCGGTGGTCATCCGTATCACGCCCTGTCCGCGACGCGTTCGCCGAGCAGGCCCTGGGGCCGCAGCAGCAGGACGACGATGAGGAGGACGAAGGCCCACACGTCCTTCCACGCGCCGCCGCCGAAGAGGTCCATGCCGGGGACGTCGCTCATGTAGCCGGTGGCGAGGGATTCGGCGAGGCCGAGGACGACGCCGCCGAGCATGGCGCCGTAGATGTTGCCGATGCCGCCGAGTACGGCGGCGGTGAATGCCTTGAGGCCCATGAGGAAGCCCATGCGGAAGCCGATCTGGCCGTTCTTGAGCCCGTAGGCGACGGCGGCGACGGCGGCGAACGCGGCACCGATGGCGAAGGCCATGACGATGATGCGGTCGGTGTTGATGCCCATGAGCTTGGCGGTGTCGGGGTCCTGGGAGGTGGCCTGCATGCCGCGGCCGGAGCGGGTCTTGGAGACGAAGAGGCCGAGGGCGATCATGCAGACGGGGGCGGAGATGAGGACGAAGAGGTCACCGCGCTGGACGTGGGCGCCGAAGAGTTCGAAGGCGTCACCCTTGAACTGCGGGAAGGGGTGGTCCTTGGTGGCGTCGGGGTACCACTTCCAGATGGCCTGCTGGAGTGCGAGGGAGAGTCCGATCGCGGTGATCAGCGGGGCGAGCCGGGGGGCGTTGCGCAGGGGCCGGTAGGCGAAGCGTTCGGCGGCGACGCTGACGGCGACGGAGCATATGACGCCGCCGATGATCATGAGGGGGACGATAGCGAGGAGGTTGGAGCCGGCCGGCATCCAGAGGTACACGGTGAGAGCTCCGAAGCCTCCGATCATGAAGATCTCGCCGTGGGCGAAGTTGATGAGCTGGATGATTCCGTAGACCATCGTGTAGCCGATCGCGATGAGTCCGTACATCGCGCCGAGGATGAGTCCATTGGCCAGCTGTTGCGGCAGTTCGTGCACCGCAGGGCCTCCGTGGAGTGGTTCGGATATGGCACCGCGCGGGAGTGCTCGTAGCGCTCCCGCGCGGTCTGGGGTCGGTCGGGCGTGCCCGGGAGTTACGGCTTGTACGCCTCGCTGAGCTTGGAGACCCACTTGCCGCCGTCGACCTGGTAGGCGGTCATCATGGTGTTGGTGGTGTCGCCGTACTGGTCGAAGGAGACCGGGCCGGTGACGCCGTCGAACTTGACCTTGCTCATGGCGTCGAGCACCTTGGCGCGGGCGTCGTCGGGGAGCTTGCCGTCGTTCTCGGAGACGGCCAGCTTGACGGCCTCGATGATGGCCCAGGTGGCGTCGTAGGTGCCGCCCCCGTAAGCCTCGTAGGCGTCCTTGTAGCCGGCGGTCTTGTAGTCCGCGATGAACTTCTTGGCGGAGTCGAGTTCCTCGACGGGCTTGCCGACGGAGGTGGCGATGTCGCCCTGGGCCTTCTTGTTGAGCTTGATGAAGTCGGCGCTGTACATGCCGTCGCCGCCCATGAGCGGGATCTTGACGCTGTCCTTGAGCTGCTGGCTCAGGGGGGCGCCGGCGGGGTACTCGCCGCCGTAGTAGACGGCCTTGGCGCCGGACTTCTTGACCTTGGTGACGACGGCGTTGAAGTCGCGGTCGTCGGGGTTGACGTGGTCGGCGCCCACGATCTTGCCGCCGAGGCCGGTGAAGGTGGCCTTGAAGGAGGCCGCGAGACCGGCGCCGTAGGGCTTCTGGTCGTCGATGAGGTAGACCTGCTTGATCTTCGCGTTGTTGTACAGGTACTTCGCGGCGAAGGCGCCCTGGATCTGGTCCGTGGTGGCGGTGCGGAAGTAGGTCTTGAAGGGGCGCTTCTTGTCGCCGGTCTTCCAGTTGTTGCCCTGGGTCAGCTCGGTGCCGGTGTTGGCGGGGGAGACCTGGGTGAGGCCGGCGTCGTTGAGCGGCTTCTGCATCGACTGGGAGACGCCGGAGTTCAGCGGGCCGACGACACCGACGACCTTCTTGTTGTCGATGAACTTGGTGGCGTTCTGCTGGCCGACGGAGGGCTGGGCCTGGTCGTCGAGCGGCTGGACCTCGAAGGTGATGCCGGGGACCGTCTTCTCCTTGTTCGCCGTTTTGGCGGCGAGGTCGGCGGAGTTCTGGATGCCGAGGCCGAGGGCGGAGAGGTCACCGGTGAGCGGCGCGTCGACGCCGATGACGACGGTCGTGTTGGAGCTGCCGCTGTTGCCGTCGCTCTTGTTGTCGTCGTCGCGCGACCCGCAGGCGGTGAGCGTCAGTGCACCGGTGGTGAGCACTGTGGTGAGGATGAGCAAAGAACGGTGTCGCACGAAAGGTCCTTTCCCTGGCGCGGCCTCCTCTGCTTGAGGTGCCGTGTCGTTCGCCGGGCCGTACTGGGTTGGTACAGGGCCGTGCTTGCAGACGCGCCCGGCGGCGCGGTGACTGGCCGTGACTCTAAGGGCAGTGGTGGGGGTCGGGAGTGGTGCCGGCCAAGGATGTGACTGTCTTGTTATGCCCTTGAGCAAGGCTTGAGGTGGCTGGGTGGACATGTACGGCTTTTTACCGGACCGTGAAGTGACCGCAATGTGAGAACGCGCAGCTCTGCTAAGGGGCTTGAGGTGATCTTGCTGCTGTCGCCCGGCGGGGGTCCTGTGCGGGGGCACGGAGGCATGCCGAGGGGCCCGGTGGCTGCGGGGCCGGGCTGATCGCGTCGCGGCGGGGCGCTGCACCTCGGGTGTTGGTTACACTGCGTAACGGTTGCGGGGGTGGGGCGACGCGGTGTGGTGGCGGGAGCGGGTGAGGTGTGGCAGACGAGTGGGCCACGGAACGGAGCGCCGGGTCAAGGGGGTTGACGCCGCGCGCCGGTCAATTTCCTTGATCGTGGCGGTGGTTGTGGCCGGAAATGCCGCTGCCCGGCCGTTTTGGGTCACGGCCGGGCAGGGTTGGTGGTGCGGTGGCGCGGGGTCAGGCGGCTTGGGGTGCGGGGGCGTCGCGCAGCAGGCAGGTGAGGCGCGCGGTGCAGACCCGCTTGCCGTGCTCGTCGGTGATGGCGATCTCGTACGTGGCGGTGGTGCGCCCCCGGTGTACGGGGGTGGCGGTGCCGGTGACGAGGCCGCTTCGTGCCCCTCGGTGATGGGTGCAGTTCAGGTCGACGCCCACGGCGATCTTGGAGGGGCCGCCGTGCAGCATCGATCCGACGGAGCCCAGGGTCTCGGCGAGGACGGCGGAGGCGCCGCCGTGCAGGAGTCCGTACGGCTGGGTGTTGCCCTCGACCGGCATGGTGCCGACGACGCGCTCGGCGGAGGCTTCGATGATGCGGACGCCCATGCGTTCGCCGAGGTGGCCGGCGGAGAAGAGGGCGGGCAGGTCGACGCCGAGCGCGGCGTACTCGTCGATGATCTCCTGGGGGAACGTGGGTGCGGTGTGCTCGCCCATGGGTCCGCCTTTCGTCTCTGTGTGGTGCTCGTCCCACGTCGTTCTATCAGACGCCTGAGCGGGCGCTTAGCGCGCGGGCTCGAACCGCACCACGACGGACTTGGAGGCGGGGGTGTTGCTGGTGTCGGCGGTGGAGTCGAGGGGGACCAGCACATTGGTCTCGGGGTAGTACGCGGCGGCGCAGCCCCGGGCGGTGGGGTAGTGGACGACGCGGAAGCCGGGGGCGCGGCGCTCGACGCCGTCCTTCCACTCGCTGACGAGGTCGGTGTAGGACCCGTCGGCGAGCCCGAGGGCTGCCGCGTCCTCCGGGTGTACGAGGACGGCGCGTCGGCCTCCCTTGATGCCCCGGTAGCGGTCGTCCAGGCCGTAGATGGTGGTGTTGTACTGGTCGTGGGAGCGCAGGGTCTGGAGCAGCAGCCGCCCCTCGGGGAGTGCGGGGTACTCGACGGGCGCGGCGGTGAAGTTGGCCTTCCCGGTGGCGGTGGGGAAGCGGCGGGAGTCGCGGGGGCCGTGCGGGAGAGTGAAGCCGCCGGGGTGGGCGATGCGGGCGTTGAAGTTCTCGAAGCCGGGGACGACGCGGGCGATGCGGTCCCGGATCGTCGCGTAGTCCTTCTCGAACTCCTCCCAGGGCGTGGTGGATCCGGGCCCGAGGACGGCGCGGGCGAGGCGGGCGACGATGGCGGGTTCGGAGAGGAGGTGGGGGCTCGCGGGGGTGAGGTTGCCGCGCGAGGCGTGGACCTTGCTCATGGAGTCCTCGACGGTCACGAACTGCTTGCCGCTCGCCTGGACGTCCTTGTCGGTACGGCCGAGGGTGGGCAGGATCAGCGCGCGGGCGCCGGTGACGGCGTGGGAGCGGTTGAGTTTGGTGGAGACGTGGACGGTGAGGCGCGCGTTGCGCATGGCGGCCTCGGTGACGTCGGTGTCGGGGGTGGCGGCGACGAAGTTGCCGCCCATCGCGAAGAAGACCTTGGCGTCGCCGTCGCGCAGGGCGCGGATCGCGCGGACCACGTCGTAGCCGTGGTGGCGCGGTGAGGTGATCCCGAACTCCTTGTCGAGGGCGTCGAGGAAGGCGGGCGCGGGCCGTTCGAAGATGCCCATGGTGCGGTCGCCCTGGACGTTGGAGTGGCCGCGCACGGGGCAGACGCCGGCGCCGGGGCGGCCGATGTTGCCGCGCAGCAGGAGGAAGTTGACGACCTCGCGGATGGTCGGCACGGAGTGCTTGTGCTGGGTGAGGCCCATGGCCCAGCAGACGACGGTGCGCTCGGAGGCCAGGACCATCGCGAGGGCCTGTTCGATGGCGGCGCGGTCGAGTCCGGTCGCGGCGAGCGTCGCGTCCCAGTCCGCGTCGGCTGCGGCGGTGGCGAACTCCTCGTAGCCGTGGGTGTGTTCGGCGACGAACGTCCGGTCGACGGCGCCCTCGGTCTCCAGGATCAGTTTGTTGAGGAGGCGGAAGAGGGCCTGGTCGCCGCCGATCCGGATCTGGAGGAAGAGGTCGTTCAGCGGGGTGCCCTTGAGCATGCCCTGCGGGGTCTGCGGGTTCTTGAAGCGTTCGAGGCCGGCCTCGGGCAGCGGGTTCACCGAGATGATCTTCGCGCCGGCCGCCTTGGCCTCTTCGAGGGCGGAGAGCATCCGGGGGTGGTTGGTGCCGGGATTCTGTCCGGCGATGATGATCAGGTCGGCGTGGTGCAGGTCCTCCAGGGACACCGAGCCCTTGCCGACGCCGATCGTCTCGGTGAGCGCGGAGCCCGAGGACTCGTGGCACATGTTGGAGCAGTCGGGCAGGTTGTTGGTGCCGAACTCGCGGGCGAAGAGCTGGAGGAGGAACGCGGCCTCGTTGCTGGTGCGCCCGGAGGTGTAGAAGACGGCCTCGTCGGGGGAGGCGAGGGCGCGCAGTTCCTCGGCGACGATCTCGAAGGCCCGCTCCCAGGTGACCGCCTGGTAGCGGTCGGCGCCCTCGGGGAGGTAGACGGGCTGGGTGATACGGCCCTGCTGGCCGAGCCAGTAGCCGCTGCGCGCGGCGAGGTCGGAGACGGGGTGCGCGGCGAAGAAGTCCGGGGTGACCCGTCGGAGTGTGGCCTCTTCGGCGACGGCCTTGACGCCGTTCTCGCAGAACTCGGCGGTGTGCCGCTTGTCGCCCTCGGGCCAGGCGCAGCCGGGGCAGTCGAAGCCGTCCTTCTGGTTGACCTTGAGGAGGGTCTGCGCGGTGCGGCGCAGGCCCATCTGCCGCTGGGCGACGCGCAGGCTCTGGGCGACGGCGGGCAGCCCGGCGGCCGAGTGCTGGGCCGGTCCGACCCGGGGGGCATCCTGGACGGGGTCTCCTGCGGGCGGCTTGCTGGCCATGGTGCTCCCCTTCGAGCCTGCTGCGGGCCCCCGGGAGGTGTGTCGCGGGTCCGCCGTGTGGGTTTCCTTCCCTCCGATCCTGGCACGCGGGGG
Organism: Streptomyces sp. NPDC016469; assembly: GCF_040632905.1. Classification (NCBI taxonomy): domain Bacteria; kingdom Bacillati; phylum Actinomycetota; class Actinomycetes; order Kitasatosporales; family Streptomycetaceae; genus Streptomyces; species Streptomyces sp. NPDC016469. Next base: position 50,084 of record NZ_JBEYCQ010000019.1, on the reverse strand, counting down.
GCGCCGGGCGCCCGGTGAGGCGTCGCGGGTGGCGGCCGGTCCGGATTGTCAGTGGTCCGTGGCAGGATCGGGGTGTGGCTGAGACGGCATCGAAGAAGACGGCAGACAACCGACCGCGCCTGCTCCTGATGGACGGGCACTCCTTGGCGTACCGGGCGTTCTATGCGCTGCCCGCGGAGAATTTCACGACGGCGGCGGGCCAGCCGACGAACGCGGTGTACGGCTTCATGTCGATGCTCGCGAACACGCTGCGTGACGAGGTGCCGACGCATTTCGCGGTGGCGTTCGACGTGTCCCGCAAGACCTGGCGGGCGCAGGAGTTCCCGGAGTACAAGGCGAACCGTTCGAAAACCCCCGACGAGTTCAAGGGGCAGGTCGAGCTGATCGGCGAGCTGCTGGACGCGATGCACGCGGACCGGTTCGCGGTCGAGGGCTTCGAGGCGGACGACGTCATCGCGACGCTGGCCACGCAGGCCGAGGCGGCCGGCTTCGAGGTCCTGATCGTCACGGGCGACCGCGATTCGTTCCAGCTGATCACGGACAACGTGACGGTGCTCTACCCCACCAAGGGCGTCTCCGAGATCACCCGGTTCACACCGGAGAAGGTGGTGGAGAAGTACGGCCTCACCCCGCGGCAGTATCCGGACTTCGCGGCGCTGCGCGGTGACCCGTCGGACAACCTTCCGAGCATCCCCAAGGTCGGTGAGAAGACCGCCGCGAAGTGGATCAACCAGTTCGGCTCGTTCGACGAGCTGATCGCGCGGGCCGACGAGGTCAAGGGTGTGGCCGGGCAGAATCTCCGCGACCACCTGGACGCGGTGAAGATGAACCGCGTGCTGACCGAGATGGTCCGGGACGTGGAGCTGCCGAAGACCCCGGAGGGGCTGGAGCGCGCCCCCTACGACCGCACGGCGGTCACCGGCATCCTCGACCTGCTGGAGATCCGCAACCCGAGCCTGCGCGAGCGGCTGCTCGCGGTGGATCCGGGCGCGGCGGAGGCCGAGCCGCCGGCGCCCGCCGCCGGGATCGAGCTGGACGGGGCCGTGCTGTCCACCGGCGAGGTCGGCCCCTGGCTGGCGGAGCACGGTGCGCAGCCGCTCGGCGTCATGACGGTCGACACCTGGGCGCTCGGCACCGGCGCGGTCACCGAGGTCGCGCTCGCCGCCGCCGACGGTGCCGCCGCCTGGCTGGACCCGGCGCAGCTGGACGAGGCCGACGAGCAGGCGTTCGCCGCCTGGGTCGCGGACCCGGCCCGGCCCAAGGTCATGCACAACGCGAAGAGCGCGATGCGTGTCTTCCCGGAGCACGGCTGGCACCTCGACGGCGTGACGATGGACACCGCGCTCGCCGCGTATCTGGTGAAGCCCGGCCGGCGCTCCTTCGCGCTGGACGCCCTGGCCGTGGAGTATCTGGGCCGGGAGCTGGCCCCGGCCGCCGCGGCCGACGGTCAGCTGGCGTTCGGCGCCGACGACCGGGCGGAGGCCGACGCCCTGATGGCGCAGGCCCGCGCGGTCCTGGATCTCGGTGACGCGTTCACGGAGCGGCTGAAGGAGGTCGGCGCGGCCGAGTTGCTGCACGACATGGAGCTCCCGACGTCGATTCTGCTCGCCCGCCTGGAGCGGCACGGGATCGCCGTGGACCGGGCCCATCTGGAATCGATGGAGCAGCAGTTCGCCGGGACCGTGCAGCAGGCGGTGAAGGAGGCGCACGCGGCGGTCGGCCGCGAGTTCAACCTCGGATCGCCCAAGCAGCTCCAGGAGATCCTTTTCAACGAGCTGGGTCTGCCGAAGACGAAGAAGACCAAGACGGGTTACACCACGGACGCGGACGCGCTGGCCTGGCTGGCCGCGCAGACCGAGCACGAGCTGCCGGTGCTGATGCTGCGCCACCGCGACCAGGCGAGGCTGCGGGTCACCGTCGAGGGTCTGATCAAGACGATCGCCGCCGACGGCCGCATCCACACCACCTTCAACCAGACGGTGGCGGCGACCGGCCGCCTCTCGTCCACCGACCCGAATCTGCAGAACATCCCCGTGCGCACGGACGAGGGCCGGGCGATCCGCCGCGGCTTCGTCGTCGGCGAGGGCTTCGAGACGCTGATGACGGCCGACTACAGCCAGATCGAACTGCGGGTCATGGCCCACCTCTCGGAGGACGCGGGCCTGATCGAGGCGTTCACCTCCGGTGAGGACCTGCACACCACGGTCGCCTCGCAGGTCTTCGGCGTCGACAAGTCCGCGGTCGACCCGGAGATGCGGCGCAAGATCAAGGCCATGAGCTACGGCCTGGCGTACGGGCTCTCCGCCTTCGGCCTCTCCCAGCAGCTGAACATCGAGGCGGGCGAGGCCCGGGGCCTGATGGACACCTACTTCGAGCGGTTCGGCGGGGTCCGGGACTATCTGCGCCGCGTGGTGGAGGAGGCCAGGGCCACCGGGTACACGGAGACGATCTTCGGCCGCCGCCGCTATCTCCCGGACCTGAACAGCGACAACCGCCAGCGCCGCGAGACCGCCGAGCGGATGGCGCTCAACGCCCCGATCCAGGGCACCGCCGCCGACATCGTCAAGGTCGCCATGCTCCACGTCGACCGGGCGCTGCGCGAGGCGGAGCTGAAGTCCCGGATGCTGCTCCAGGTGCACGACGAAATCGTGCTGGAGATCGCCGAGGGCGAGCGGGAGCGGGTCGAGCGCATCCTGCGCCACGAGATGTCCGCCGCGGTGCGGTTGCGCGCCCCGCTGGACGTGTCCGTCGGCGTCGGCGACGACTGGGAGTCAGCGGCCCACTGACCGCTTCCGGCCGGGGTCCGCAGGGGCCCCGGCCGCCTCCGCCTCCCGCCGCGCCGGGGTGAGCCGCACCGCCGCCGCGTACAGCAGGAGCCCCGCCGCGAGGCCCGCGCCCGCGCCGAAGCAGGCCGTCGGGATGATGTCCAGCGGCGTGTCGATGTGCCCGTGGTACGCGTACCAGCGGGCGCACCGGTGGGCGGTGCCCAGCACCGCGCACAGCCCGATCGATGCGAGCGCCCAGCCCCGGACCCGCGCCGTCAGCACCGGTACGGAGGCGGGCACCGGCCGGGCCCCGGTCCGCCGCAGCCCCGATGCCGTGAACCAGGCGAGCAGCAGCAGCGCGGGGGCGGACGTTCCGTACTGGACGAGCGTGAAGACGGGGTACCCGGCCACGCTGCCGTCGAGCCCGGGCACCAGCCGTACCCCCCACCGGTCGTGATGGGTGAAGGCGTCCCAGACGACATGGGTGGCGGACCCGATCACCGCCGACACCGCGAACCACGCGGCGTCCCGGGCGCCGAGTCCCCGCCGCCCGGGGCCCGTCGAGGCCCCGGGGCCCCGCAGCCAGGTGTGCACACGCCCCCGCCACCGCTCCGGCAGCAGCGCCACCAGCGGGTCGCGCAGCAGCAGCCACAGCCCGAGCGCCAGCGCGGTGATCAGGACGTCCACGGTGACGATGCCCCACACCGCGTGGGTGACCTCCCCGAACTCCATGGCCCCCGGAATCACCGAGTCCGCGAAGTACGTCAGGTCGGGGGCGAACGACCCGGCGACCAGGGCCGAGGCGAGGAGCGGACCACGGCCTGTGCCGTCGCGGCGTATCCCCGGGAGCACGGCGGCGGCGTGGCTGAGCGTGAAGGGCATGCGGGCAGTATGCGTGACCTGGAGGGGAAGGTCCGGGGTGACCCGTGGGGCAGGAAGGTCCGTCACGAGAATGTCCGCACGTGGACAACTTGTGTTCAGGAAGGTGAGAAAGCGGTAAGAACCGGCCCGCCCGCCGTGTGCGCGCCGGAGGAGTTGCCGTAGGGTCGCCTGAGTCCAGGCGCAGGGGAGCGCCGACAGCGACGAGGGGGAGGGCCCACACGTCATGGCAGCGCAATTCGGTCGCCGGTTCTACAGAGGAGCGGCCACTACCGCCGTGGCCGCCGTCGCCGTGGCGGCGCTCTCCGCCTCGCAGGCCCCCGGGGCCCCGTCCCCGCTCATCGCGGCGGACGGCGACCACCCCTCCGCGGGCTCCTCGTCCCCCGCCGACCAGGGCGGCGGCATCTCCGGCGACTCGCCGTACTACACGGACCTGCCGCCGCTGAACACCCCGCAGAGGCCTGACAATTCGGCCAACCTGCCGGTGACCGGCAGCGCCGAGGCGGGCATACCCGCCTCCGTCCTCGCGGCGTACAAGAAGGCCCAGGACACCGTCGCCGGCACGGACGCGGCCTGCCGGCTGCCGTGGCAGCTGCTCGCCGCGATCGGCAAGGTCGAGTCCGGGCAGGCCCGCGGCGGCCGGGTCGACGCGCAGGGCACCACGCTCTCCCCGATCCTCGGCCCCGCCCTCGACGGCAACGGCTTCGCCCTGATCAAGGACACCGACAACGGTGCCTACGACGGGGACCGGACGCACGACCGGGCGGTCGGCCCGATGCAGTTCATCCCGTCGACCTGGGCGACCTGGGGCCAGGACGGCAACGGCGACGGCCGCAAGGACCCGAACAACGTCTACGACGCCGCGCTCGCCGCCGGACGCTACCTCTGCGTCGGCGACCGCGACCTGTCGACCGCCACCGACCTGGACCGGGCGGTCCTGAGCTACAACCACTCCGACGTGTACCTGCGTACGGTCCGCTCCTGGTTCACGTACTACAACCGCGGCACGCACGAGGTCCCCGACGGCACCGGTGTCCTCCCGACGGGCCCCACGAGCCGGACCCCGGGCCCCAGCCGGCCGGGTGGCGGCCCGTCGAGCACCCCGTCCCCGTCCCCGACGCCCTCGCCGTCGAAGACGCCGAAGCCGGGCGGTCCCACGAAGCCCACGAAGCCCACGACGCCGCCCGACCCGAGCCCCGAGCCCTCCACACCGGGCGGCATCGGCAAGCCCCCGTCGCACACTCCGAGCCCGGCGCCCACCCCGTCCCAGAAGGTGACGGCGCTGCAGAACGACGGCACCGGCACGCTGACCGCCGCGGCCGGCGAGGAGTTCGCCGGGGTGGTCAAGGTGCGGGCCCGCGACGGCCTCGGCAAGGCGGTGGCCAAGGCGAAGGTCACCTTCACCGTCGTCGGCGACGCCGACACCGCGTTCGACGGCGGATTCAAGGCGGTCACCCTCGCCACCGGCGCCGACGGCAAGGTGTCCTCGCCGGTGCTCCGCGCGGGTGAGAAGACCGGCGAGTTCACCGTGCGGGCCTCCGTGGCCGGCACCTCCGTCGCCACCACCTTCAAGGTGACCGTCACCGCCCGCCAGGCCGACGCCATCACCAGGACCGGCACCGCGAAGCTGACCGCCGTCGCCGGTCAGACCTTCGACGACATCACCGTCGCCGCCACCTACAAGGGCAAGGCCGCGGGCAAGGTCGCCGTCACCGCCACCGTGATCACCGACGGCCTCGTCCCCGCTGTCAACGACAAGGGTCCGTACTGCACGAACGACGAGGGCGACCCCGTCCGCAGCATCGAGCTCACCACGGCGGCCGACGGCAGCCTGAAGCTCCCGACGTTCTACGCGGACGGCCCGGCCGGCACGTACAAGCTGCGCCTCACCACCGAGGGCGGCGCCACGGTCACCATCGACCTGACCGTCGAGGAGCGCGCGGTCACCGCCGCCTCCTGACACGGGACGCCGTATCAGGTCAGCCCCTCGGCCGCCCGCCGGCCGAGGGGCTGACCCCTGTTCAGTCCCGCTTCAGGCGCGCCTTCGTGAACCGGGTCGCCTCCACCGTCGCCGGGTCCTCCGGCCACGGGTGCTTCGGATACCGGCCCCGCAGCTCCGCCCGGACCGCCTTGTAGCCGTCGCGCCAGAACGACGCCAGGTCCGCCGTCACCGCCGCCGGCCGCCCGGCGGGGGACAGCAGGTGCACCAGCACCGGCACGCCCGCCACCTCCGGGGTCTCCTGGAGGCCGAACAGCTCCTGGAGCTTCACCGCGAGCACCGGCTGGTCCCCGCCGTACTCCACCCGGATCCGCGAACCGCTCGGCACCTCGATCCGCTCCGGGGCCAGCTCGTCCAGGCGGACCGCCTCGCCCGTCGCCCACGGCAGCAGCCTGCGCAGCGCCTGCCCCGCGTCGATCGCGGCCAGGTCGGAGCGCCGCCGCGCCCGTGACAGCTCGGGCTCCAGCCAGGCCCCGGGGTCCGCGAGCAGCGCCCCGTCCGACACGTCCGGCCACGGCTCACCCCGCACCCGGCGCAGGAAGGCGAGCCGCTCCCGCAGCTGCCCCGCGTCCCGGCTCCACCGCAGCAGCCCCGGACCCTCCTGTCGCAGCCCGGCCACCAGGGCATCGCGGACCAGCGCCGGATCGGGCTGCTTCAGCGGGCGCGCGGCCAGCTCGACCGCGCCCAGCCGCTCCACCCGGCGGGCCACCACGTCCCGGCCGTCCCAGCGGACCTCCTCGCCCGCGAACCGCAGCGGCCCGGCCGCCAGGAGCGCGGTGTCCTCGTCGATGACGGCCGCGAGGCGCACCCGGGCGGACGCGGCGTGTGCGGGCCGGTCCGCGACCGCGACGGCCAGCCAGGGCGCCCCGCGCAGCCCGGAGCCCTCGCCCGGTTCCGCGCCCGTGCCCGACGCCATCAGGAACGCCCCGCCGCCCCGCGCCCGGGCCACCCGCTCCGGGAACGCCAGGGCCGCCACGAGGCCCACCGCCGCGTCGTCCGGAACGGGCCGGCCGCCGCTGCCGCCGTCGCCCTTGAGCGCGGACGACAGGCGCCGCACCTCCTGGCGCCAGCGCCCCGCGTAGGCGTCCTGGCCCCGGCGCGCGGTGCGCAGCGCGGCGGCCAGATCGTCCCCGTACGAGCGCGGCGGTTCCTCGCTCAGCAGCGCCACCACCTCGGCGGCCCGGCGCCCGCCGACCTCGGCCGCCCCGTCCAGCAGCGCCCGGGCCAGCCGGGGGTGCAGCCCGAGCCGGGACATCCGCACGCCCCGCTCGGTGACCCGGCCGTCCGGGTCCACCGCGCCGACCGCGGCGAGCACCTCGTGGGCGGCGGCCATCGCCCCCTCCGGCGGCGCGTCGAGCAGCGCGAGCCCGGAGGCGTCCGGGGCGCCCCAGCAGGCCGCCTGGAGGGCGAACGCCGTCAGGTCGGCCACCCTGATCTCCGGGGCGGGGAACCGGGCGAGCCGGCCGTCCTCCGCCTGGTCCCAGCAGCGGTAGACCGTTCCCGGCGCCTCGCGTCCTGCCCGGCCCGCGCGCTGCCGGCCCGCCGCCTGCGAGGCCCGTACGGTGGTCAGCGCGCTCAGCCCCCGGGCGTGATCGGTGCGCGGTTCCCGGGCGAGTCCCGAGTCGACGACCGTCCGTACCCCGGGGACCGTCAGCGAGGACTCGGCCACCGAGGTCGCCAGGACCACCCGACGCCCCTCCGGCGACCCGGCCAGCACCGCGTCCTGCACGGCCGCCGGGGCCCGCCCGTGGACCTGGAGCACGTCGGCCCCGACGCCCGCCAGCTGCCCGGCCACCCGGCCGATCTCGCCGACGCCCGGCAGGAAGCACAGCACGTCGCCGTCCCGCTCGGCGAGCGCCCGCCGCACCACGGAGGCGACATGGCTCAGCAGCGCCGGATCGACCCTCATCCCGTGCGGCGGCCGGACCGGGGCGGGCGGCGGGGCCCACACCACCTCCACCGGGTGCGACACGCCCCGCGCCTCGATCACCGGGGCGTCCCCGAGCAGCCGGGCCCAGCCTTCCGCGTCCGTCGTCGCGGACGCCGCCACCAGCCGCAGGTCCGGGCGGAGCGCCGCGCGCACGTCCAGCAGGAAGGCGGCCACGGTGTCCGCGTCCAGGTGGCGCTCGTGGCACTCGTCGATGATCACCGCGTCCACCCCGGCCAGCTCCTGGTCGCGCTGCAACCGCTGGAGCAGCACGCCGGTGGTGACGACCTCCACCACGGTGTCCGGGCCCGCCACCCGCTCGCCGCGCACGGTGAACCCGACGCGTTCCCCGGTCCGCTCGCCCAGCAGCCACGCCATGCGCCGGGCTGCCGCGCGGGCGGCGATCCGGCGCGGCTCGGCGACGACGACCCGGCGCACCGGGCCCTCGCCGGTCAGCCCGGCCAGGGCGAGCGGGACGAGAGTGGTCTTGCCGGTGCCGGGGGGTGCGCACAGCACCGCGGTCCCGTGGCCGTCCAGCGCGCGTCGGAGGGCGGGGACGGCGGTGCGGACGGGCAGCAGGCCGAGGGCGTCGGTGCGGATCACGCCCCCAGTCTCGTACGACGCGCACCCGCGCCCCGCGCCGGCCGGTGGCTGAGGGCCTTTCGGCACCAGAGCCCGCTCCCTGATCCGGCCTGATCCAAAGGGAAGGCCCTAGTCCCGTACGCAGACGAAGATCGCGGTCCCCGGGATCAGGTTGCCGCGCAGCGGGGACCAGCCGCCCCACTCCTGGTCGTTCCAGGCGGGCCACTCCGGCTCGACCAGGTCCACCAGCCGGAAGCCGCCCGCGACCACGTCCCGGACCCGGTCGCCCAGGGTGCGGTGGTGCTCGACGTAGACCGCGTCGCCGTGTTCGTCCTGCTCGACGTAGGGGGTGCGGTCGAAGTAGGAGGCGGCCACCGACAGGCCCTCGGGGCCCGGCTCGTCCGGGAACGACCAGCGGAGGGGGTGCGTCACGGAGAAGACCCAGCGGCCGCCGGGGCGCAGCACCCGGTGCACCTCGCGGAAGACCTGGACCGGGTCGGCGACGAACGGCACCGCGCCGTAGGCGGAGCAGGCCAGGTCGAAGGAGGCGGTGCGGAACGGCAGCCGCCCGGCGTCCGCCTCGACCAGCGGGACGTCGTCGCCGATGCGCAGGGCGTGCTGGAGCTGGCGGTGGGAGAGGTCCAGGGCGACGGGGCGGGCGCCCTGCGTGGCGAGCCAGCGGGAGCACTGTGCCGCGCCGGCGCCGATCTCCAGGACGTCGAGCCCCTTCAGCGCGGCGGCGGGGCCGAGGAGCCCGGCCGTCGCCTCGTCCAGGCCCTCGGGGCCCCAGACGAAGCGGTCGTCGCCGAGGAAGGCGCCGTGCTCGGTCTGGTACTCGTCGGCGTTGCGGTCCCACCAGCCCCGGCTGGCCCGGCTGCTCTCGGCGGTCCCGGCGCTGCGGCGGGTCGCCTCGGGTTCGGCGGCGTACATCTCTTGGCTCATCGTGTCCGTCGTTGTAGTTTGCCTTCACCCCGCCGTACGCGGTACGTACCAAGGGGGCCTGCGCAGCGCTGAACCGGTGTGTCCGGGCGCTGCCGGACACGATCTGGCCTCGGTGAACCCGAGTTGTGCCGGATATGGGGCTTCCTGCCCCTGGTGTCCGCCTTCGCGCATTGACCGTGCCCTGCTGCCCCCGTATGCTACAAGTTGCGCTGCGAGCCTGCGCTCCTCAGACCTAGCAGGCCGCGCTCGCATCTGTTGCTAGTCCCCTCGGTTCACGAGGCGCCTTCCGGTCACGGAATCGGCGCTTCCCGGGCTGTCCGGCTTAGGCAGAGGCGATACGGGCTTTCGGCGTAGCAGTACCTACGACTCACTGTCCGTACCGGAGCCCTTTCCCACATGACGAGCAGCACCGAGACCACCGCCACCACTCCGCAGGTTGCGGTCAACGACATCGGCGACGCGGACGCGTTCCTCGCGGCGATCGACGAGACGATCAAGTACTTCAACGACGGCGACATCGTTGACGGTGTCATCGTCAAGGTTGACCGGGACGAGGTTCTCCTCGACATCGGTTACAAGACCGAAGGTGTCATCCCGAGCCGCGAGCTCTCGATCAAGCACGACGTCGACCCGAACGAGGTCGTCAAGGTCGGTGACGAGATCGAGGCCCTGGTTCTCCAGAAGGAGGACAAGGAAGGCCGCCTGATCCTCTCGAAGAAGCGCGCTCAGTACGAGCGTGCCTGGGGCACCATCGAGAAGATCAAGGAAGAGGACGGCATCGTCACCGGTACCGTCATCGAGGTCGTCAAGGGTGGTCTCATCCTCGACATCGGCCTCCGTGGCTTCCTTCCGGCGTCGCTCGTCGAGATGCGTCGTGTCCGCGACCTCCAGCCGTACGTGGGCAAGGAGCTCGAGGCCAAGATCATCGAGCTGGACAAGAACCGCAACAACGTGGTCCTGTCCCGCCGTGCCTGGCTCGAGCAGACCCAGTCCGAGGTCCGCCAGACGTTCCTCACGACCCTCCAGAAGGGTCAGGTCCGCTCCGGCGTCGTCTCCTCGATCGTCAACTTCGGTGCCTTCGTGGACCTGGGCGGCGTCGACGGTCTGGTGCACGTCTCCGAGCTGTCCTGGAAGCACATCGACCACCCCTCCGAGGTTGTCGAGGTCGGCCAGGAGGTCACCGTCGAGGTCCTCGACGTCGACATGGACCGCGAGCGCGTCTCGCTGTCGCTCAAGGCGACGCAGGAAGACCCGTGGCAGCAGTTCGCCCGTACGCACCAGATCGGGCAGGTCGTCCCCGGTAAGGTCACCAAGCTCGTTCCGTTCGGTGCGTTCGTCCGCGTGGACGAGGGCATCGAGGGCCTGGTCCACATCTCCGAGCTGGCCGAGCGCCACGTGGAGATCCCGGAGCAGGTCGTCCAGGTCAACGACGAGATCTTCGTCAAGGTCATCGACATCGACCTCGAGCGCCGTCGCATCAGCCTCTCGCTGAAGCAGGCCAACGAGGCGTTCGGCGGCGACCCGGCCTCGGTCGAGTTCGACCCGACCCTGTACGGCATGGCCGCGTCCTACGACGACCAGGGCAACTACATCTACCCCGAGGGCTTCGACCCCGAGACCAACGACTGGCTCGAGGGCTTCGAGGCGCAGCGCGAGGTCTGGGAGACCCAGTACGCCGAGGCGCAGCAGCGCTTCGAGCAGCACCAGGCCCAGGTCATCAAGTCCCGCGAGGCCGACGAGGCCGCTGCCGCCGAGGGCGCTGCCGCCCCCGCCGGCAACACGCAGGCCGCCTCGGGTGGCACGGGTGGCTCCTACTCCTCGGAGTCCTCGGACAACTCCGGCGCCCTGGCGTCGGACGAGGCCCTGGCCGCGCTCCGCGAGAAGCTGGCGGGCGGCCAGAGCTGACGCTCTGTCCCTCCGGCCGGTCATCGGCTGCGGTAGGTAAGTGACCGTGAGGCCCGCTCCCTTCGGGGGGCGGGCCTCACGCGTTTCCGGCGTGAAAGAGCGTGTACGGGGAATGACCGAGGTACCCGGGGGCGTTCTTCTCCAGGAACACAAGGAGGAGCGGTAACCGTGCCTGATCCGCAGAGTTTGTACGAATGGGAGCCGAAGGGCCTGGCTGTGGTCGACATGGCGCTCGCCCAGGAGTCGGCCGGCCTGGTCATGCTCTACCACTTCGAGGGCTACATCGACGCGGGTGAGACGGGCGAGCAGATCGTCGACGGCCTCCTCGAATCGCTGCCGCACCAGGTCGTGGCCCGCTTCGACCACGACCGCCTGATCGACTACCGCGCCCGGCGTCCGCTGCTGACGTTCAAGCGCGACCGCTGGGCGGCGTACGAGACCCCCGCGCTGGAGGTCCGCGTCGTCCAGGACGCCACGGGCGCGCCGTTCCTGCTGCTGTCCGGGCCGGAGCCCGACGTGGAGTGGGAGAAATTCGCCGCCGCCGTCGAGGAGGTGGTCGAGCGCCTGGGCGTCCGCCTCGCGGTCAACTTCCACGGCATCCCGATGGGCGTCCCGCACACCCGCCCCGTCGGCATCACCCCGCACGGCAACCGCACCGACCTCACGCCCGGTCACCGCAGCCCCTTCGAGGAGGCGCAGGTGCCCGGCTCCGCCGAGGCCCTGGTCGAGTACCGGCTGATGGAGGCGGGCCACGACGTGCTCGGCGTCGCCGCCCATGTGCCGCACTACGTGGCCCGCTCCGCCTACCCGGACGCGGCGCTCACCGCGCTGGAGGCGATCACGGCCGCGACCGGCCTGGTCCTGCCGTCCGTCGCGCACGCCCTGCGCACCGAGGCGCACCGCACCCAGACGGAGATCGACCGCCAGATCGGCCAGGGCGACGAGGAGCTGGTCTCGCTGGTCGAGGGCCTTGAGCACCAGTACGACGCGGTCGCGGGCGCGGAGACCCGGGGCAACCTGGTCGCCGAACCGGCGGACCTGCCGTCGGCGGACGAGATCGGCCTCGAATTCGAGAAGTTCCTCGCCGAGCGCGAGGGCGACGTCTGAGCGCGTCTCGTGCCCGCTGCCCGTCCCCCACCACTGGGGGCCACGGGCAGCGGGCATTAGGCTGCCTGGCATGCTGAAAGTGGGCCTGACCGGGGGCATCGGAGCCGGTAAGAGCGAAGTGGCCCGGCTGCTCGTCGGCCACGGTGCCGTCCTCATCGACTCGGACCGCATCGCCCGCGAGGTGGTCGAGCCCGGCACCCCCGGACTCGCCGCCGTCGTCCAGGAGTTCGGCCCCGGCATCCTCACCCCGGACGGCACCCTGGACCGGCCCGCGCTCGGCGCGATCGTCTTCCCCGACCCGGACCGCCTCGCCGCGCTCAACGCGATCGTCCACCCCCTGGTCCGCGACCGCTCCGCCGAACTGGAGAAGGCCGCCGCACCGGACTCCGTGGTCGTCCACGACGTCCCCCTCCTCACCGAGAACGGCCTCGCGCCCCTCTACGACCTGGTCGTCGTGGTCGACGCCGCCCCGGAGACCCAGCTCGACCGGCTCGTCCGGCTGCGCGGCATGACCGAGGAGGACGCCCGCGCCCGCATGGCCGCCCAGGCCACCCGCGAGCAGCGGCGCGCCGTCGCCGACCTGGTCGTCGACAACGACGGACCGGTCGAGGAGCTGGCGGACCGGGTCCGCGAGGTCTGGGCGGAGCTGTCCCGCCGTGCGGCGGAGAAGAGCTGAGCCCGAGGCCCGCAGCCGTACCGGAATACCCGCAGCCGCCCCCGTGTTCACCCCGGGACGGACCAGGGAAGGATGCCACCGTGCCCGAGAGGAACCCGGAAACCGACGTCATCGACTTCCGCGCGGCCGAGCAGCTGCTCGCCGCGCGCGACCCCCGGGGCGCCGTGCGGCTGCTCGACTCGGTGATCGCCGCCCACCCCGAGAACACGGCCGCCCGGCTGCTGCGCGCCCGTGCCTTCTTCGCCGCGGCACAGCTGCGCCCCGCCGAGCTGGAATTCGAGCTGGTGCTTGAACGCGAGCCGGACAACGCCTTCGCCCACTTCGCCCTCGCCCGCACCTTCGAACGCTCCGGCCACCCCGAGCGCGCCACCCGCCACTTCCGGCTGGCGGCCGCGCTCGACCCGAAGCCGGAGTATCTGCGCGCGGCCCGCTTCGACAGCTAGGCCCTGCCCGGCGCTAGGGCGTGCCCGGCGGCGGCCCCTTGCCGCCGCCGGGCCCGTGGTCGGGTTCGTACGGGGGGATGGAGCGGCCCGGCTGGTAGTGCGGGCCCTGGCGCAGCCGGTGCACGACCACGCACAGGTCCACCAGGACCAGCGCGAGCAGCACCCCGCAGACCGCCGCCCAGCCGGTGCGGCCGTTCACGGCGAAGGCCGTCACCCCGAAGACGGCCCAGGCCAGGCCCCATAGACTCAGCCAGAGCCGCATCCGCAGCGGACTGCGGGCGGTCGTCGGTTCATTGCCGGTACGCATGGCATCGCCTCCCTACCAGCATGGACCCACGGCCGGGCAGGTGCGGCACGACGGCACGAGAGGGCGGGGGCCGACGGTGATCGGTACGGCGACAGGGGCGGACCTCACGGCCCGCCGGGCCAGGGTGCGCGGGTGTCTGCTGGGCGGGGCGATCGGGGACGCCCTGGGCAACCCGGTGGAGTTCCTGTCACTCGCGGGGATCCGGCGCGCGCACGGCGAGCCGGGTGTACGCGGCATGACACCGGACGACGAAGGGGTCGTCGGCCGGATCACGGACGACACGCAGATGACGCTGTTCACGGCCGAGGGGCTGATCCGGGCGCACTCGCGTGCCATGTCCAAGGGCATCGGCGGCGCCGAGACGGGCATCGTCAGGAACGCGTACCTGCGCTGGCTGGACACCCAGAACCACTCCGGGCCGCCTCCCGCCGAAGCCGGGCACCCCGTGCGCAGCGGATGGCTCCGGCAGCAGCCCTGGCTGTACGCCCGGCGGGCCCCCGGGAACGCCTGCCTGACCGGCCTCGCCGCCGGTCACACCCCCGATCCGAGGGGCCCGGTCGGTGATCCCGGGCCGGTCAACACGGGGTCCAAGGGCTGCGGCACGGTCATGCGGTCCGCGCCGTTCGGCCTGACCGGCGAGGACCCGGCGTTCGGTTTCGCGCTGGCCGCCCGGTGCGCGCGGATCACCCACGGCCACCCCACCGGCGCCTTCGCGGCCGGGGCGCTCGCGGCGATCGTCGGCTGCCTCCTCGAAGGCGACTCGCTGCCCGGCGCGGTGCTGCGGGCCATGGACCTGCTCGCCCGGCACCGGGGCCACGAGGAGACGACCGACGCCTTGCGCGCGGCCGTCGACCTGGCCGCGCGGGGCGGGCCGAGCGCCGAGAAGGTGGAGTCCCTGGGGCAGGGCTGGGTGGCCGAGGAGGCGCTGGCCATCGCGGTGTACTGCGCGCTCGTCCTGCCCGGCGCCGGCCAGGTCGACGAGGCGCTGCTGCTCTCGGTCAACCACTCCGGCGACAGCGACTCCACCGGCGCGGTCTGCGGCAATCTGCTCGGAGCCCACCACGGCGACATCCGCCTCCCTCCGCACTGGCTGGTGCGGACGGAGGGACGCGGGGTGATCGCCGAGGTGGCCGACGACCTGTGCCTGGAGTTCGAGCACGCCGTCGAGTGGCCGCAGGACCGCTACCCGGGCTGCTGAGCGCGGGAGGGCGCGAAGGTGCGTTGGGCGGTCAGCCGGTCAGCAGCTTCGCCCGCAGCGCGGCCACGGTCGCCGCGTCGAGCTTCAGCCCCTCCCGTACGTACGTGTCGAAGTCGCCGTAGATCTGGTCCACCTCGGCGTACGCGGCGCGCAGCCAGCTCAGCTCCACGGCCTCCGGGTCGCCGGTGTACTGGTTGCTGGCCAGGAAGTCCGCCTCGACGGTGGCCCGGGGGACACCGAGCAGAGTGAGCAGGACGGCCGTGCCCCAGCCGGTGCGGTCCTTGCCGGCGCTGCAGTGGAAGACCGTGGCGCCGGAGGTGTTCGTGGCGACGGCCGTGACGAGGTCGTGGAAGGCGTAGTCCGCGCCCACGAAGTTGACCATGAACGGGTAGCCGATGGACTGGCCGAGGTCCGACGAGCCGGAGAAGAGCCCGGCGGCGATGGCCTCCGCCAGGGTCATCAGGGCCGAGTCGTGGAAGCGGATGCCGTGGGCGAGCGAGACGACGTCCGCGACCTGGTAGCGCACCCCGGCGGGCAGCCGGTCCGGGGCGTCGTGGCGCTCCTGAACGTTGCGCAGGTCCACGTCGAGCGTGAGCTTCTGGGAGACCAGCCGCTGCTGCTCGGTGTCGGTGAGACCGCTGAGCTTGTTGGAGCGGTAGACCAGACCCGGACGCACCCAGCGCCCGTCCGTGGTGCGGTATCCGCCGATGTCCCGGAAGTTGCGGGCCGAGGCCAGGCCGAGCGAGCGGTCGGCGACGACGAGCGTGCTCCCGCTGTCCGGGACCAGCCGGAAGTACCAGCGCCCGGCCTCCGGGAGGGTGCCCGGCGCGACGGTCAGCGAGCCGGTGCCGGGGGCGGTGCCGAGCGCGGTGCCGGTGGTGGCGTCGGGCGAGGTGACGGCGGTGACGGTCACCGATCCGGCGGGCGAGGCCCAGGACAGGGTGTGGCCGCCGTCGGCGGTGCGGGTGGCGGTGGCCGCGGTGAACGGCACGGCGGACTGCGCGACGGCCGCCGACGCGGTCGCGGGCGGCGCGGCGAGGGCGGCCGGGGCCATGACCGTACCGGTCAGGAGGGTGGTGGCGAGGACGGCGCCGGCGAGGCGATGCGTACGCATGGTGCTCCTTGTCGTGACCCTGCGGGCAGGGGAGGCGTCAGGAGATCGGTGTGGCGGTGCACGGGGTGGTGCCGCAGACATTGATGACCCGCCCGGTGGTCAGGAAGGTGGCCTTCTGCTGACGTGCGGCGGGCGAGTTGCGGGGATCTTCGTGCGGGTCGTGCCCGTACGCGGGCCCGGCCGGCGGGGTGTTGGTGACCGGGGGCGCGGGCGTACCGCTGTCCCAGACGGTCATCGCGGAACCCCGGTACGGCAGCTGGCGCGGGTTTACGGTCCGGATGCCCCAGTACGGGACGGCGTCCGGGCTGCGGCCGGCGGCGAGCGCGGGGGTGAGCAGCCGGGCGCCGATGGTGCGCGCCTCCACGTCGGCCGCCGCGTTCGCGACCTGGTGGTCGCCGTACGCGATGTGCATCAGGACCTGGTGGTGGTCGGTGAGGTGGTTGGCGTACGCGTTGGTCTCGCCCCGGTCCCAGACCATCTGGAAGAGCTGGAGGACCAGTTGCTGGTGCAGCTTGTCCGGGTAGGCGGCGTCCAGAACCTGCTGGAACGGGGCGAAGTCGGCGCTGCGGTTGAGGAGCAGCCCGTAGTTCATGCCGGTGACGCCGAGCACCCCGCGCCGGATGTCGGGCGAGGCGGCGACGAGCGCGCCGCCGAGGATGCCGCCCTGGCTGTTCCCGTCGTACGCGAGGCCGTGCCGGGTGTCGACGAGCGGGCGGCCGTCGGCGGTGCGGAAGGCCGGGTCGGTCGTGAGGCCCTCGGCGTGGATCAGGGCGCGGCCGAGGAACAGGGCGTTCAGCATGCCCTGTTCGCTGCGCTCGGGGACGGCCGGGAAGAGGCTCGGGTCGGCGAGCGCGGCCATGACGACGGGGATGTCGTCCCTGGCCATGCCGATCCAGTCCGTCGCGCAGAACGTGAAGTCGTGCTCGGCGGCCATGTCCTTGACGTTGCCCGCGCCGACCTCGTTGCGTGAGCCGAGCAGCCCGTGCCCGTACAGCGAGGGGTGCGACGGCCTGCGGAAGGCGGCGCGCGGAATCTCGCAGCGGAACGCGGCGGTCTGGGTGCTGCCCGGGAGGCCGCGCGGGGTGCCGCCGCGGTCGCGGTTCAGCACGGCCCCGGGCGGCCCGCCGGGCGCGTCCAGATAGCCGGGCACGGTGATCTCGCCGGTGACCTCACGGGCGATCCGGGCGTCCTGCTCCTGGGTGAAGTCGGTGACCCCGGTGACCTCGAAGGCGGGTGCGCGGTCGCCGAGCCGGCGGAACGCGTCGTCGCGGAGGGTGAACAGGTCCCCGGTGAGGCTGCGCGTCGAGGCGACCGTGAAGTCCCAGGCGAGGTTCAGCCCGTGGGTGGAGACGCCCGCCCGGCGCAGCGCGGACAGCGCGGGCCGCAGCCGGTCCTGGCGGGCGCGCAGCGGATCGTGCGCGGGCAGCCGTTTCCCGGCGACGGAGGCGAAGGGGGCGGCGGCCGGAATCGTACGGCCGGCCGCGTCCTTGAGGTGGCGCAGCGCCACGGCGTAGTGGTGGCCGTCGCGGAAGTTGCGGGCCGGGTGGATCAGCAGGGCCCGGCGCGCGGGGTCGGTGGCGTTGGCGTCCGGCTCCGCCCAGTACGGCCACCGCTCACCGGTCGTGGTGTCCAGCAGGACGACCGGCGCGTCCCGGTCCAGCGACCGGTCGATGCCGGTGAGCGGGGCCGCGCCGGTCCTGGCCAGGTCGAGTCCGGGGACCCGGGCGATCAGGGTGGAGCCGGGGGAGAAGCCGTCGGACCGGTTCCAGGCGGCCGGGTCGACGGCCTGCCCGGTCGCGGGCCGGGGCAGGACCGAGGAGTCGAAGGCCACCCGGCGGCCCGTGTCGGTGCGTGGGTCCGGCCGGGTGTACCAGTCGTTGGGGAACGGCAGCAGGCACTCCGCGGGTGCCAGCGGGTCGCAGCCCCGCGCCGGGGAAGGGTCCGCCGGGGCCGCGTGGGCCGGCGGGGCGAGGAGCGCGGCGGCGCCGAGCGCCGCGGCGAGCAGTCCGTGGAGTATCCGCTGCCGCACGGCTCAGCTCCCCTGGAGGTGGGCGCCGATGATGCGCGCGTAGGCGGCCTCGCCCCGCTGGTTCGGGTGCAGCGGGGCGGCCGGAGCGGTCGGCACGTACCCCTCGACCCACTTGTCGGACGGGGCCTGGCAGGCGTCGTGGCCCTTGCTCGGCGTGGCGACGTCGATGTACTCGGCGCCGTGCGCGGCGCTCTGCTCGGCGATCACCGCGTTCATCCGGTTCACGCTGCCCTGGAGGAAGTCGGCGTCGACCGGCAGTACGGGCTGCAACGGCCAGCAGCCGCCCGGCTTGATGTACAACCCGTAGCCCGTCACGAGGACCCTGGCGTGCGGAGACCGCTGGTGGATTCCGTCGAGTACGGCTCCGAGGCGCGGCGCGAAGGCGTCGATCCGCTGTGCCACCTGGTCGACCCCGCCCTCGGTCAGCTTGTCCCTGCACGGGGTGGCGGTCGGGTCGAGCTGCATGCAGTCCTGCGCGATGCCGACGAGACCGGCGTCGTTGCCGCCGATGGTGAGGGTCACCAGGTCGGTGTCGGCACGCAGCGCGTCGAACTGGGGCGCCGCCGAGCCCATCGGCACGTCGAGCAGCGACAGTGACTGCTTCTCCGTCATGTGCTTGGACTGGGCCCCGCTGCACGTGACGTCGCGCAGTGAGGCGCCGATGCTCGCGGCCAGCTCGTGCGCGTAGTTGTGCGTGGAGCGGCCGCAGGCCAGCGGACCGGTGATGCCGGGGATGAGCGGCCCCGAGGCCATCGAGTCGCCGAGGGCCACGTACTGCACGGGGTCGTCCGCGCTCGCCGCCCAGGCGCCGGACGCGGTGGTGCCCACGGCCAGGGAGGCCAGGGCGACGGCGGTGGCAGCTCCTCCGACAGTACGACAGAACGCCTTGTTCCAGGACGATTTCACGACGACCTCCGGTGCGCTATGAGTGGGGGCATGGCGGGTGTCGCCGGTCATCATGCAGACTCGAACGCCGTCGTTTAACTGGTGGGTAACGCAGACTTCGCCGGGGGCTTTTGTGACGCGTGACAAGGAACCGGCCGTCGGGCAGGGGCCGTTGGCCATCGCCGGACGTCCGGTGGCGGTGCGTCTGCGGGCCCGCGTCCCCGCATTGACCACCCGGGTGGTCGCCCGTCTTCTCAGTGACCTCCCGGTCTACGCGGAGCTGCCGCACGAGGAGATCGCAGGGGACATCGCGGACATCGTCCAGCACAATCTGCGGCTCTTCGCGGATGTCCTCGAACACCGCAGGGCCGCCACCGACGGCGAACTCGCCCAGCAGCGCGACTCGGCTGCCCAGCGCGCCGAGGAGGGCGTGCCGCTGGACGCCATCCTCACCGCCTACCAGGTGGGCGTCGCGATGTGCTGGGAGGAGACCGCGCAGGACGCCGGGCCCGGGGACCTGCCCGCCGTGCTGGAGATCATGGACCGCATCCTCGTCCTCCAGCAGCAGCTGACCTCCGCGGTGAGCGGCGCCTATCTGGAAGCACGGCAGATCCTGGACAGCCAGGAGCACGGCGGCCGGCACGCGCTGATGGCCGCGCTGCTGACCGGTGAGGACCTGGACGGCTTCACCCGTCGCACCGGCCTGCGCCCGGCCGCCCGCTATCTGACGATGGCGCTCGCGCTGGCCCCGCACCCGGACGAGACGGGGGCGGGCCTGCCGCGGGGCCCCGGCGCCGGGGCGGGCGCGGGCGTGGCCGCCCGGCGGAAGATACGGCGCATCCGGACGGCCCTCGACCGGTTCGCCGGGACGCCCGCGCTGACCGCCCTGGACGCCTCCGGCGGCACCGTGCTGCTGCCCGTCGCGGAGCCGCCGCCGTGGGAGGGGCCCGGCGGGCTGTGCGGTCTGATCGCCGAGGCGACCCGGGCGGCGGGCGTCCCCGTCACGGCCGCCGCCGAGACCGCGTCACCGGACGGGGTGCCGGCGGCGGTGGCCCGTAACGCCGAGATCGTGGACCTGGTGGCCCGCACCGGCCGGGCCCCCGGCCTCTACCGGCTGGCCGATGTGCTCCTGGAGTACCAGCTGAGCCGGCCCAGCGAGGCGCTGCGCGGGCTCGCCGGGCTGCTGAGCCCGCTGGACGCCAAGCCGGAGCTGCTGCACACGCTGGAGACGTACCTCGGACACGGCCTGGACCGCCGGGCCGCGGCGGCGGCGCTGCACGTCCACCCCAACACCGTCGACTACCGCATCCGCCGCATCGACCGCCTCACCGGCCTCTCCCCGGCCCGCCCCGCAGACCTCCAGCACCTGAGCGCGGCCCTGGTCGCGCGCCGCTCGGTCTAGGGAGGGAACGACCGCCCCCGTACGGTCGTTCGGCAGGCATGAGCGGACAACTGGTACGCGAGGGATACGCGGGGACCGGACCGGGCGCGATCACCCCCGACGGCTGCGCGGTCGAGCTGTACAGCAGGCTGGCCGTGGGCGACGAACCGGACGTGATCGCGGCGGCCGTCCCCGTCGGCGCGCACATCCTGGAACTGGGCTGCGGTGCGGGCCGGGTGACGCACCCGCTGGTCGAACGGGGCTTCCGGGTGACCGCCGTGGACGAGTCGCCGCAGATGCTGGAGCGGGTGCGCGGCGCGCGGACGGTGTGCGGCCCGATCGAGTCGCTGGACCTCGGCGACGAGAGGTTCGACGTCGTCATGCTCGCGTCGTTCCTCGTCCACGCGGGCGACCACGGGGTGCGCGACGGGCTGCTGCGGACCTGCCGCCGGTACGTACGCGACGGCGGGGTGGTGCTCCTCCAGCGCGAGGGGGCGGACTACCACGACGCGCTTCCGCGCGAGCGCGTCCACCCCGCCGGCTACACGGTGCGCATCGTCTCCTCGGAGCCGGTGGGCGACGGGGTGCGCTCGGTGCGCGCGGAGTACGAGTTCGCCGACGCCCGGTGGACGCAGACCTTCCGGGCCCGGCCGCTGACGAAGGAGGCGTTCGAGGGACACCTGGAGACGGCCGGTCTGAAGGTGGACCGCTATCTCACGGACGACGGCGTCTGGGTGCGGGCCGTGCCCGTGTAGCGGCCGGCGGACGGGCGGTCAGTGGATGGTGGTGAAGCTGCGCCAGGGACGCGCGTTCGGCGCGTTGACGTCCGAGAACGTGGTGGCGACGTACGTCGTGCCCGGGCCGGTGCAGTCGGGTGTCCGGTACAGCACGATGTCGACCAGCGTCTCGTTGGCCACCGCCTTCGCGCCGGCCGGGGCGAGCCGGTGGCAGCCCTTGACCGAGGGGCTGTTCACCTCGATCACGGCGTCCCGCTCGGTGGTGTAGATGACCGGGCCGACCGCGGTCCGGCCGAGGCCCGAACAGCCTGCGACGGTGAGGGTCAGGAACACGGCCTGGGCGGCGATGCCGAGCCGGCGGCGTCGGCGGTCGATCACGGGCATGGGCGGATCCTCGTCTGTCTCGTCACCACGCACACCGCGGGTGTACGTGCCGGTGCCGCCCACCCTGCCCGCTTCCCCGGGCCCCGGCATCCGGGAAGCGGCCGGGCGGGGGAGCGGAGCACCACCGGGCGGACGCGCAGGGGTTCGACCGCGAGCGAAACCAGGCATACCGTGGTATTAGCGCACGAAGAGGTGCGGCACCGATTGCCGGGCTCTTCCGGCTGGCAGGGGGCCGTCATGGTCCAGGCACTCGTGATCGCGGTGGTCGCGGCAGCGGCGGTGGGCGCCCTGTATCTGGCGGCGGCCGCCAGGGTCGTCAGGCAGTACGAACGGGGCGTGGTCCTCAGACTGGGCCGGCTCCGCGACGAGGTGCGCCCGCCGGGCTTCACGATGGTGCTGCCGGGCGTCGACCGGCTCCGCAAGGTCAACATGCAGATCGTGACCATGCCCGTGCCGGCCCAGGACGGGATCACCCGGGACAACGTCACGGTCCGGGTGGACGCCGTCATCTACTTCAAGGTGGTCGACCCGGCGAGCGCGATCGTCGAGGTCGAGGACTACCGTTTCGCGGTCTCGCAGATGGCGCAGACGTCGCTGCGTTCCATCATCGGCAAGAGCGATCTGGACGACCTCCTCTCCGACCGGGAGAAGCTGAACCAGGGCCTGGAGCTGATGATCGACAGCCCCGCGGTCGGCTGGGGCGTGCAGATCGACCGGGTCGAGATCAAGGACGTCTCGCTGCCGGAGACCATGAAACGCTCCATGGCCCGCCAGGCCGAGGCCGACCGTGAGCGGCGCGCCCGGGTCATCAACGCGGACGCGGAGCTCCAGGCGTCCAAGAAGCTGGCCGAGGCGGCGTCGGAGATGTCCGCCCAGCCGGCGGCGCTCCAGCTGCGTCTGCTCCAGACCGTGGTGGCCGTGGCGGCCGAGAAGAACTCCACCCTGGTGCTGCCGTTCCCGGTGGAGCTGCTGCGGTTCCTGGAGCGGGCACAGCAGGGGGCGCCCGTACCCGACGCCGCGCAGCCCTCGGGCTCGGGCTCGCAGCCCTCGGACCCCGTCGCCCAGCCCTCGGACCCGGGCCCGGGTCCGCAGTCCTTGCGCCCCGTCGAGCAGCCCTCGGACCCCGGTTCGCCGGACGCGCGGCCGTCCGCCTCCTCCGAGCCGTTCGCCCATCACTGACCGGTCCGCGCGGTCGCTCTCCGGCCGCCGCCCGCCCCGTACGAGCTGCGGGAACGGTGGCGGCCGGGCCGGGCGTGAACGCCGCCGGAGCCCGTTGTCAGACCTCCCGCCTACACTCGCCGAGCAGAGGGATCCGTACGGACGATCCGTGCTGACCAGGCACGAAGCGCGCGAGGGGAGGGACCGATGAGCACCGCATCGCCGCCGCGGGACGCGGACGACAGCCGTCTGCTGCGCTGCGCCGCCGTCTTCCTGCCCGGTACGCCGCCGCGCCGGGGACGCGTCGCGTTCTGGGACCCGCTCGACGGCCCGCTTCCGGAGACCGACGGCGCCCGGAGCGAAGAGATCACGGTCGTCCGGCCGTACGGCGCCGAGGGCGAGGTCCGCCCGCAGGACGTGCCCGCGCTCCTTCTCACCGTCGCCGACGCCCTGCCCCTGCTCGCCCGCGCCCGCCACCTGCGCTCCGTCCATCCGGCGACCCGCGCCTGGGGCGCCGCCGCCCTGCACGCGCTGCACCTGGTGGCCGGCGGCCGCATGCTCCCCGGGCTCACCGCCGACGACCACGACGCCTGGCGGGCCGGCCCGCGCGACGCCGGGGACGTCGCCCACCTGCGCGCGGTGGCCGCCGCCCTGCCCTGGGAGGGGCATGCCGTCCCGCTGCCCGACGGGACCCCGCCCAGGCTGCCCGACCCCGAGGCGCTGATCGGCGCCTTCCTCGACGCCGTCGCCGACACCCTGCCCCGGACGCCGGCCGCCGCGTTCGCCGTGGGCGCCCCCTTCGCGGCGGCCGAGCCCCAGCACCTGCCCGGCGCCCGGGAATGGGCCGTCGAGGTCGCCTCGGGGCTCGACGCCGGGGTCCGGGTGTCGCTGCGCCTGGACCTCTCCGCGTACGAACTCTTCGACACGGCCGGCCCCGACGGGACGGCGGGCGCCGAGGCGCCGGGGCCCCGGCAGGCCGCGGCCGCGGTCACCCAGGTGCACAGCCTCGCCGACCCCACCTATGTGGTCGACGCCGCCGCCCTGTGGGCCGGTGAGGCGGGCGAGCCCTTCGGGCCCCGGACACGGGTCGACACCGCGCTCGCCCTGCGCCGCGCGGCCCGCGTCTGGGCCCCGCTCGAACGGCTCCTGGACCAGCCGGTCCCCGATGTGCTGGCCCTCGGCGAGGACGAGCTGTACGAGCTGCTGGGCGACGCCGGGAGCCGGCTCGCCGCCGCCGGGGTGAGCGTCCACTGGCCCAGGGAGCTGGCCCGCACCCTCACCGCCGCGGCCGTGGTCGGGCCCGCACCCGGGACGGCCACGGACGGCACCGCCTTCTTCGACGCCGAACAGCTCTTCGCGTTCGACTGGCAGCTCTCGCTCGGCGACCAGCGGCTCACCGAGGCCGAGATGGACGTGCTCGCCGAGGCCCACCGCCCCGTGGTACGGCTCCGGGACCAGTGGGTCGTCGTGGACCCCGCGCTCGTCCGCAAGGCCCGCAAGCGGGAGCTGGGCCTGCTCGATCCGGTGGACGCCCTGGCCGTCGCCCTGACCGGCAGCGCCGAGGTGGACGGCGAGCGGGTCGACGCGGTGCCCGTCGGCGCGCTCGCGGAGCTGCGCAACCGCCTCCTCACCGACGACACCGCGCTCGCCCCGCCGCCCGGACTCCACGCCACGCTCCGGGACTACCAGCTGCGCGGGCTGGCCTGGCTGGACCGGATGACCTCCCTGGGCCTCGGCGGCTGCCTCGCCGACGACATGGGCCTCGGCAAGACGATCACCCTGATCGCCCTCCACCTCCACCGCGCCCACCCCGCGCCCACCCTGGTCATCTGCCCCGCCTCCCTGCTGGGCAACTGGCACCGCGAGATCAACCGCTTCGCCCCCGGCGTCCCCGTGCGCAGATTCCACGGCACCGGCCGCACCCTCGCCGGGGCCGGCCGGGGCTTCGTCCTCACCACGTACGGCACGATGCGCTCCAGCGCCGCCGAGCTGGCCGCCCACAACTGGGGGCTGGTCGTCGCCGACGAGGCGCAGCACGTCAAGAACCCCCACTCCTCGACCGCGAAGGCCCTGCGCACCATCCCGTCCCCGGCGCGCGTCGCCCTCACCGGCACCCCCGTGGAGAACAACCTCTCCGAGCTCTGGGCGCTGCTCGACTGGACCACGCCGGGACTGCTCGGCCCGCTCAAGGCGTTCCGGGCCCGCCACGCCCGGATCGTGGAGAACACCGGTACGGCGGCGGGCCTCGGCAACGACGAGGCGGTCGAGCGGCTGTCCCGCCTGGTCCGGCCCTTCCTGCTGCGCCGCAAGAAGTCCGACCCCGGGATCGCGCCCGAGCTGCCGCCCAAGACGGAGACCGACCACCCCGTCTTCCTCACCCGCGAGCAGGCCACGCTGTACGAGGCCACGGTGCGCGAGACCATGGCGTACATCGAGGCGTCCGAGGGCATCGCGCGGCGCGGTCTGATCATGAAGCTGCTGGCCTCGCTCAAGCAGATCTGCAACCACCCCGCGCAGTATCTGAAGGAGGACGCCGCCCGGCTCACCGGACGCTCCGGGAAGCTGGCCCTCCTGGACGAACTGCTCGACACGATCCTGGCCGAGGACGGCTCCGTGCTGGTCTTCACCCAGTACGTGACCATGGCCCGGCTGCTGTCCGCGCACCTGACCGCCCGTGCGATCCCCTCCCAGCTCCTGCACGGGGGCACCCCGGTGGCCGAGCGGGAGCGGATGGTGGACCGCTTCCAGTCCGGCGAGGTCCCGGTCTTCCTGCTCTCCCTCAAGGCGGCGGGCACGGGGCTCAACCTGACCCGGGCCGCCCATGTCATCCACTACGACCGCTGGTGGAACCCGGCGGTCGAGGAGCAGGCCACGGACCGGGCCTACCGCATCGGCCAGACCCAGCCCGTCCAGGTGCACCGGCTGATCGCCGAGGGCACGGTGGAGGACCGGATCGGCGAGATGCTGCTCGCCAAGCGGGCGCTGGCCGACGCCGTCCTCGGCAGCGGCGAGAGCGCGCTCACCGAGCTGAGCGACCGCGACCTGGCCGACCTCGTCTCCCTCCGGAGGCCGTCATGAGCCCCGCACCCCGCCGCCCCGGCGCCGCCCGCCCCACCTCCGGACCGCTCGCCGCCCGCCGCGACGCCCGCCCCGGCGCCCGCTCCCGCCCCGGCCCCGACGATCTGCGGCGCACCTTCGAGGCCGTCCCGGCGCGCACCTCCGGGGAGGGCGAGCCGTTCGCGGAGAGCTGGTGGGGCCGGGCCTGGGTGGCGGCGCTGGAGTCCCTGTCGATGGACGGCCCGCGCCTCGCCCGGGGCCGGGACTACGCGGACAGCGGCCACGTCGCCGCGATCACCGTGACACCGGGGCACGTCGTCGCCTACGTGCACGGCAGCCGCCCCCGCCCGTACCGGGCCGAGCTGCGGCTGCGCGCCTTCACCGACCCCGACTGGGACACCCTGCTCGACGCGGTCGCCGCCCGCCCCGGGCACCTCGCCGCCCTCCTCGCCAAGGACATGCCGCACTCGCTGGCCGACACGGCGACCGATGCCGGGATGACCCTGCTGCCCGCCCCGGGCGACCTCGACCCCGCCTGCACCTGCCCCGACCGCGGCCGGCCCTGCAAGCACGTCGCGGCCCTCAGCTACCAGATGGCCCTCCTGCTGGACACCGACCCGTTCGTCCTGCTCCTGCTGCGCGGCCGGGGCGAGCGCGAACTCCTGGAAGAGCTGGCCCGGCGCAACGCCGCGCACTCCGCCCGGGAGCGGCCCCCCGCCCCCGACACCCCGTCCGTCCCCGCGGAAGAAGCGCTGGCCGGCCGCTTCCGGCCCCCGCTGCCCGCGCCCCTCCCCGTGGACCCGCACCCGGGCCGCCCGCCCGCCTACCCCGTCCTCCCCGGGGCCCGGGACCCGCTCGCCCTGGACCAGCTCGCCACCGACGCGGCGGCCCGCGCCCACGCCCTGCTGACCACCGGCCACGACCCGCTCGCCGGGCTCACCACCTGGCAGGACGCCGTCCGCCTCGCCGCCGCCGGACCCACCGCCGGGCTCACCGCGACCACCCGCGCCCTGTACCGGGAGCTGGCCTCCGCCACCGGCCGCAACACCACGGACCTGGCCCGCGCCGTGGCCGCCTGGCGGCAGGGCGAGGCCGAGGGGCTGGCGGTCCTGGAGACCCCGTGGGACCCGCCGGCCGGCCCGTTCGACCGCGCCCGCCCGGCCCTCGCCGCCGCCGGGTTCCCCCGCTTCCAGCCCTGGCGCAACCACCTCACGCACCCCGGCGGCGCCCTCCAGCTCCGCTTCGGCCGCGACGGCCGCTGGTACGGCTACGAGTCGGACCCGGGCCAGGACGAGTGGTGGCCGCGTGCCACGCCGGACCACGACCCGGTCGGCGCCCTCCTGGAGCTGACCGGCGGCTGAGGAGCCCCGGCGCCCCGAGGGCTCAGGTCCGCCCGGCGGGCAGCACCGCGTCGACCACGGCGGCGGCGAACCCGGGCGGTACGGGCTCGTTCCTGAGTGCCGTCCGCACCCACACGGCCCCGGCGATCAGGTCGAGCAGCAGCTTCGGCTCGGCCCCCGGGGGCAGCTCCCCGCGTGCGGCGGCCCGGGCGAACACCGGCTGCTCGCGCGCGAACCGGTCCGCGAAGAAGTCCCGGGCCAGCGCGGCGAGCTCGTCGTCGGCCAGCCCCGACCCCGAGGCCAGGGCCCGCACGACCGCCCGGGTCCGTACGCCGGTGACCAGGGCGGCCACCTGCTCCGTGAGGGCGATCAGGTCCCCGCGCAGCGAACCGGTGTCGGGGATGTCGACGTCCAGCACCCGGGCCCGGAGCAGCGCCGCGCGCAGCAGCGCCGCCTTCGACGGCCACCAGCGGTAGATCGTCGTCTTGTTGACCCCGGCCTCCTGGGCGACGGCCTCGATGGTGAGTCCCGCGTACCCGCGTTCGGCGAGCAGCCGCAGGGTGGCGTCGAAGATCGCCTCGGCGGCGCGGGGGCCCTTGTCGGGGCGGGGGTGCGGGGGAGGGGCGGTCATGGCGGCTCCGGGGGAATAATGCAACGCAACGTTGCGTTGCATTATAGGCTGCGGCTGATCGTCGGTACACGACACGCAGGGGGATGCGTATGAAGGACGACCGGGACTCCGGCGTTTCCGGAGCGGTGACCTGGGGGCTGCTGGCCGCCTGGGCGGCCAACGACCTGGAGGAGATCGCCACCATGGCGGGCTGGCTCCGGACCGCGCGGCCGAGGCTCAGGAAGCGGCTGCCATGGGTGCCCGACCGGGTGTGGGACCGGGCGGACCTCTCGCAGCGCGAGGTGAACACGGCCATCGGCCTGATGGGTGTGCTCATCGCGGCGGCCGCCGCCGACGGGGCGCGCACGGGCGGGCGCAGCCCCCTCTTCCGTACCGTCCTGGCCGGATTCGGGCTCCACGGGGTGGTGCACATCGCGCAGTCGGCGGCGTACGGCGGCTACACCCCGGGCGTGGCCACCTCGCCGACCGTCGTCATCCCGTACTCGCTCTGGGCACTGCGCCGGCTACGGGCGGCGGGCATCCCGGTCGGCGGCGCCCGTGGGACGGCGGCCGGACTGGCGATCCTCCCGGTCGCCGTGGCGGGCGCGCACGCGGCGGCCAGGGTGCTTGCCCGGCCCCGTACACCCGGCGCGTGACGCGGCCGGTTGGCCCGGACCGAACGGGGCGGGGCTCAGAAGTCGGCCGTCAGCCGCTCCTCCAGCCGGGCCACCGAGTCCTGGGCGTACGCCTTCTCGTAGGCGTTGCGGATGCGCTCGATCTGGCGGCCGCGCACCCGCGCCTCGGAGGCCGGGTAGAGCAGTGTCAGCTCGTAGCTGCGCTCGCGCTCGATGGCGCCGTGGGAGTCCCGCCACTGCCCCCGGCCGTCCTGGATGGTCAGTCCGTTCGGGAAGCGCGGGGTGACCTCCTCGTCGATGAACGCGAGGAACTGGCGGTCGGTCACGTCCGGTCCGCCGTCCGGGCGTTCGGTGCCGAAGAGCAGCCGGGTCTCCACGTAGTCCTGCCCCCGGACGGCCCCCGCCACCGCGGGGCGCGGCTCCGGCGAGGCGCCCGAGCCCAGGGTGGCGTACGCGACGGGCGTGCCCACCGCCAGGACGGCGATGCCCGCCGCGGCGGCGACGAGCGCGGTACGCCGGCGCGGGCGGCGGTCGTCGGAGGGGCCGGCCGGCTCAGTCGCGGCGGTCGTGCGGGACAGGAGAGGCATGGGGGAGCCCTTCGATCCGGATACGGGAGAGGCGCGGACGCGCGGGCCCCACTGTCGCAAGCGGGCCCCGGCCCAGGGCGGCGGCAGCCGGGCGCCACCGGGAAACCACCCGATCGGGCGGGCGCGCCCCGGCGCGCGGAAGGCGACCGGCTCACCAGAAAACCTTTGGCCCAGGCGTTGTTGGCGCTGCTAGTTTCCTCGGCGTGGCGAAACTCAATCAGATCATCGCAGTGGAGAAGGGCGTCAAGTCCAAGGCACACCAGGACCTGACGGCGGCGCATCACGGCCTCCAGAAGGCGGGCCTCCTGGCCGGGATCTCCCGGACCTACCAGCCGAAGGACGAGGAGGGCGAGCAGCTGCCGCCCGAGTCGACGCTGGTGCAGGTCAAGGCCGAGGACGTGTTGCGGGAGACCGCCAAGACGCTCACCCGCCTGTTCGACGTGACCGCCACGAAGGACTGGGCGAACTGCGCGGCCCGCGCCGACGTGACGGTCGACGGCCGGGTCCTGGTGAGTGACGTACCGGTGTCCTACTTGCTCTTCCTGGAGAAGCAGCTCATCGACATCAACACCTTCGTCCGGAAGCTGCCGGTGCTCGACGCCGCCGAGGCGTGGACCCAGGACCCGTCCACCGACGCCTGGAAGACCGAGCCGGTCCGCACCCTGCGCACCAAGAAGGTGCCCCGCAACCATGTGAAGGCGGAGGCCACCGAGAAGCACCCGGCGCAGGTCGAGGTGTACTACGAGGACGTGCCGATCGGCTACTGGACGACCGTGAAGTTCTCCGGGGCACTGCCCGCGCGCCGGGTCAACGAACTGCTCGACCGGGTCGAGAAGCTGCAGCAGGCCGTCAAGTTCGCCCGCGAGGAGGCCAACGGCGTGGACGTCACGGACCAGAGGGTGGGTGACGCCGTCTTCGGTTACCTCTTCGGGTGACCGACCATGGATTCCCCGGCGGCCGTCGAAGCCGTCGGGGTGCGCGAGGAGCGCAAAGCTGAAACTGAAGTTTGTCGTGACGAAGCGGTTCCGGTGGAGGTTCGAGTCCTCCCCCCGGCACTTCCGTGCACCGCGCACGGGCACGCGCCGGGGTGGCCCAACTGGCAGAGGCAGACCGTGATCAATCTCAGACTCTCGCTCCAGGCTCAGCATGCGCCGCCTATCGCCGGATCGACCGGGCCCGTGCCCGTGTGCGTCGAGATGCCGGTTCGACTCCGGCCCGTGGAGCTTCGGTCCGCGGTCGTCTAAAGGCAGGACGCGACGACATAAAACTGACACGGGACCTTAAACGTGCCGGTGTGCGACAGCAGGCGGCAACACAGGGCTCGGGGGCCGGCTACGCCCCCGGGCCCGCTCCCATTCGGTGAGGCCCCCGGGGACCTCACTGCCGGTACCCCGCCAGGAACCGCCCGATGCGGCTGATCGCGGCGTCGAGGTCGTCGGCGTGCGGCAGGGTCAGGATGCGGAAGTGGTCCGGGCGCGGGTAGTTGAAGCCGGTGCCCTGGACGACCTGGATTTTCTCGCGCAGCAGCAGGTCCAGGACGAACTTCTCGTCGTCCACGATCGGGTGCACCTTCGGGTCGATGCGCGGGAAGGCGTACAGCGCGCCCTTGGGCTTCACGCAGGACACGCCCGGGATCTCGTTCAGCTTCCGCCAGGCGCGGTCGCGCTGCTCGTACAGCCTGCCCCCGGGCACCACCAGGTCCTTGATCGACTGCCGGCCGCCGAGCGCGGCCTGAATGGCGTACTGGGCGGGCGCGTTGGGGCACAGCCGCATCGAGGCGAGCATCGTCAGCCCCTCCAGATAGCTGCGGGCGTGCTGCTTCGGGCCCGACACCACCATCCAGCCGGAGCGGAACCCGGCGACCCGGTACGTCTTCGAAAGGCCGCTGAAGGTGAGGCAGACCAGGTCGGGGGCGAGCACCGCCACGCTGTGGTGCTCGGCGTCGTCGTACAGGATCTGGTCGTAGATCTCGTCGGCGAACACCATCAGGCCGTGCCTGCGAGCCAGGTCGAGGATGCCCTCCAGGACCTCGCGCGGATAGACGGCACCGGTCGGGTTGTTGGGGTTGATGATCACGACGGCGCGGGTGCGGTCGGTGATCTTCGAGGCCATGTCGGCGAGGTCGGGGTTCCAGTCCGACGCCTCGTCGCACGTGTAGTGCACGGCCTTCCCGCCGGCCAGCGTCGTGACGGCGGTCCACAGCGGGTAGTCCGGGGACGGGATCAGCACCTCGTCGCCGTCCTCCAGCAGCCCCTGGACGGCCATCGAGATGAGCTCGGAGACGCCGTTGCCGAGGAAGACGTCGTCCACGCCCACCTCGGTCAGGCCCATCGCCTGGTAGCGCTGGACCACGGCGCGCCGGGCGGACAGGATGCCGCGCGAGTCGGTGTAGCCGTGGGCCTGCGGGAGCATCCGGATCATGTCCTGGACGATCTCCTCCGGCGCCTCGAAGCCGAACAGAGCCGGGTTGCCCGTGTTGAGCCGGAGCACGCTGTGGCCCGCCTCCTCCAAGGCGTTGGCGTGCTCGATGACCGGGCCCCGGATCTCGTAGCAGACCTCGTTGAGCTTGCTGGACTGGCGGAATTCCATGCGGTGCCTCCCCGACCCGATTGCGATACTTGGTTTTACCAAGTTCGAGCTTGGAAAGTCCAACAACATGTCTAGACTGCGTCGCATGCCACGTCAGCCACAGCCCTCTACCCGCCCGGCCCGCCGCCGGAGTTACGACCAGTTCTGCGCCGGTGCCCGGGCGCTGGACGCGGTCGGCGACCGGTGGACGCTGCTGATCGTCCGTGAACTGCTGGCCGGGCCCCGGCGTTACACCGATCTCCACGCCGACCTGCCGGGCGTCAGCACGGACGTCCTGGCCTCCCGGCTCAAGGACATGGAGCAGGGCGGCCTCGTCACCCGCCGCAAACTCCCGCCGCCGGCCGCCGCCACGGTGTACGCACTCACCGCACGCGGGCACGGACTGCTGCCGGTCCTCACCGCGCTCGCCGAGTGGGGCGCCCCCGCGCTGGCCGAGCGGCGGCCCACGGACGCGGTCCGGGCGCACTGGTTCGCACTCCCGCTGCTGAACGCCCTGAAGGGGGCTGCCACGGGCGTGCTCGACGTCCGTCTTGACGAGGGCGAGTTCCACATCCGTACGGGCGAGGTGCCGGCCGGTGAGCCGGTGTACGGGGACGGCCCCGCCGCCGACGCCGACGCGGGCATCGTCCTCGACGCGGAACTGTGCTTCGCGCTGGGGCGCGGCGGGCCGACCTTCGCGGAGGCGGTCGGGGACGGCCGGATCGAGGTCCACGGGGACGGCGTGCTGGCCGAGGAGCTGCGCGGTCGCTGACGGCCGCCACGGGTTGGGCCGGATGCCGGTGGCGTGATTCCCGCGGAGCCCTTCCGGATAGCGTCGGGACATGTGCGATGTCCCGGCACCCGACGACGGGAAAGACGCGTGAGGACCGAGGGACAGCAGGGGCTGACGGGGCAGCAGGAACGAGCGGGGCAGCGGGGCAGCGGGGCAGCGGGGACGGCAGGGGCGGCTGGGCCGGACGCTCGTCACCGCGGTGGGCGTGGCCGCGCTCGCCTTCGTACCGACGGCGGCCGGTGCCACGCCCGGCAGCGGGGTGACCGCCACCGGGGTCGCCAAGGGCACCTCGCCCGGCCCGCTGAGGGTGACCGCGCCCGAGGGGCGGGCGGACGTCACCTTCACCACCGCGCCGGGCGGCTCCACCGGCTGGCACACCCGCAAGGGACAGCTGATCGTCGTCGTCAAGTCCGGCACGCTCACCCGCACCCTGGACGACTGCTCGGTCGAGGTGTCGCCGGCCGGTACGTCCTTCGTCGAGCAGTCGGGCCGGAACCACCGCCACATCGGCCGCAATCTGGGCAGCGAGCCCATCGTGCTCTGGGTGACCTATCTGCTGCCGCGGGGCAGCGCACTCTCCGACGACGCCGAGGCGGTGGTGTGCGATCCGGCGAAGTGACCCCCTCCGGGGCGCTCGCCCGCCGGCCCGCCGCCGTCAGCGGGCGAGCGTCTCCCCGTACGCGCCGAGACCGGTGATCACCAGCCCGTCGCGGAGGGTCAGCACCTCGTACACCCGGCCGCCGATCTGGTTGCGGTAGTCGATCACCAGCGTGTCGACGCTCGCCCGGACGTCCATCACCTCGAACTCCAGGTCCGGGATGAGTTCGAGCCCCCTTGCCCAGTACGCCCGCAGGGCGTCCTTGCCGCGCACGGTCCCGGAGGGATCACCGGTGAACCGCGCGATCATCGGGGAGCTGAAGGTCACGTCCTCGTGGTAGTGCGTCAGGATGCGTTCCAGGTCGCGGGAGTTCCAGTCGTCCTGCCAGCGCGCCGCGAACTCACGGGCGAATTCAAGATCCATGGCCATGACCGTAACCGGCCCGGCGGTTTCCGGTGGCGGGATTCCGGCATCCGGCCGCCGGGCGGGACGCGCGATGATGGACGGGTGCGATTCGAAGCGATCACCTGGGAACGGCTGACGGACGCGCTCGCCGCGCACGCCGACGCGCTGGAACCGGCCGACGGCGGACCCTGGGTGAAGATCGCCGTCGACGGCGCCCCGGCCGCCCGCCCCGGCGACCTGGCCGAATCCGTCGCCGAGGCGCTGCGGCTCCGGGGCCGCGCGGTGCTCCCCGTGTCCACCGCCGGATTCCTGCGGCCGGCGAGTCTGCGGTACGAGTACGGGAGACGGGACCCGGACTCGTACTTCGGCAGCTGGTTCGACACCGGCGCCCTGTGGCGCGAGGTGTTCGGCCCCCTGGAACCGGGCGGCAGCGGGCGGGTGCTGCCCGACCTGTGGGACCCGGCGACGGACCGGGCCACCCGCAGCCCGTACCAGCGGCTGCCGGAAGGCGGGGTGCTGGTCCTGCACGGGCCGCTGCTGCTCGGGCACTGGTTCCCGTTCGACCTCGCCGTCCACCTGCGGCTGTCGGCGGGTGCGCTGCGGAGGCGCACGGCGGAGGACGAGCTGTGGACCCTCCCCGCCTTCGAGCGGTACGAGGACGAGGTGGCGCCCGCCGACGGCGCGGACGCGGTGGTGCGCGCGGACGACCCGGGGCACCCGGCGTGGACGGGGCTGCCGGGCGAGTAGCGGGTTCGAGTCCGGCTACTCGCCCGGCAACGGCGGCCGCCCGCCCACCGTCGTGACGGCCTCCGCCCCCGCCCTGCATCCCGCCGCCGCGGCCTCCGCGTCGTCCGCGCCCGCCAGCCGGGCAGCGAGGAAGCCGCCGGTGAACGCGTCGCCCGCCCCGGTCGAGTCCACCGCCCGCCCGACCGGCTCCGCCGGGACCCGGCCGGTCACCGCGCCCCCGGTGGCGAGCAGCGCCCCGCCCTCGCCGAGCGTCACGACCACCCGGCGGGCGGGCATGCTCAACTTGGCGGCCGCGTCCGCGGGGTCCGGCAGGCCGGTGAGCAGCCGGGCCTCGTCCGCGTTGGGCAGCAGCAGGTCCGCCCGCTCGGTCAGGGCGAGGAACCGGTCGACGCCGAGCCCGGCCAGGAAACCCGCCGACGCGGGGTCCACGCTCACCGGAACGTTCCGCCGTACGGCCTCCCGCAGGGCGAGCAGGGCCGTCGCCCGGCTGGTGTCGGCGAACAGCAGATAGCCCGACAGGTGCAGATGGGCGACCCCGTCGAGCAGCGCGGGCGACCAGTCCTCGGGGGAGAGCCGCAGCACCGCGCCGCTGTCGGTGAGGAAGGTGCGCTCGGCGGCGGCGTCCACCAGGGCGACGACGGTCGCGGTCGGCGCCTCCTCGTCCACCGCGAGCAGCCCGCGCACCCCCGCCCGCCGCAGCAGACCGCGGTGCCAGTCCGCCGAGTCGGCGCCCACCCGGGCCAGCAGCCGCACGTCCCGGCAGCCCGAGCGCGCCGCCCAGCAGGCCGCGTTGGCCCCCGCGCCGCCCGGCCGCGTCCGGATCACGGCCGCCGTGTCCGTGCCGTGGGCCAGCGCCGATCCGTGCCGGGCCACCACGTCGGTGACCACGTCCCCGACGACGAGGAGGCCGCCGCTCACCGCGCCGTCCAGGCGGTGGCGATGCGGGCGGCGAGCGCCACATTGCCCCGCACCGCGGCGAGGTTCGCCTCCAGCGAGGCACCCCCGGTGTGCCGCACCAGCTGGTCCAGCAGGAACGGCGTGACCGCCTGCCCCGTGATCCCCCGCTCCCGGCACGCCTCCAGCGCCTCGGCCAGCACCCGGTCGTGCAGACCGGGGTCCAACTGCTCCTCCTCCGGTACGGGACGGGCCACGATCAGCGCGGCCTCGGGGCCGCCCAGCGCGTCCTGGGCCCGCATCACCTCGGCGACCTCCCCGGGCGAGGTCACCGTCCAGTCGACCGGCTCGCCGGAACTGCTCAGGTAGAACCCGGGGAACGTATCCGTGCCGTAGCCGAGCACCCCGACACCCAGCGTCTCCAGCCGTTGCAGCGTGGCCGGGACGTCCAGGATCGACTTCACGCCCGCGCAGACCACGGTGATCCCCGTCCGCGCCAGCAGCCGCAGGTCCGCGGACTCGTCCTGCGTCTCGGTCCAGCCCCGGTGCACCCCGCCGAGTCCACCGGTCGCGAAGACCCGCAGTCCGGCCCGGGCAGCCAGGAAGGCGGTCGCCGACACGGTCGTCGCCCCGCTCGCCCCGGCCGCCAGCGCCGGGGCGAGGTCGCGGTGCCCCAGCTTGCGCATCCCCGGGTCCTCGGCCACCCGTTCCAGCTCCGCCTTGTCGAGACCGACCCTGGCCCGCCCGTCCAGCACCGCCACGGTCGCGGGTACGGCCCCCGCGGACCGTACGAGCCCTTCCAGCTCCCCGGCGACCCGCAGGTTGCGGGGGCGGGGCAGGCCGTGGGCGATGATCGTCGACTCCAGGGCGACGACCGGCCGGTGCGCGGCGAGGGCGGCCCGCACCTCGGCGGAGAGGACCGGCGCGTAGGGGGTGGCGGCGAGGGGCGCGTTGAGTGACATGTCCACATCCCTGTCGCGGGTGGGCGGGACTCAAACGTACGAGGGCCGGGCCGGCCCGGCGGGTGGCGCGAAACCTTCCGTCGGCAGCCGCGCCGATCAGGCCATAGGGTCGGCCCATGCCTTCCACAACCGGTCAACACGCCTTCTCCGTACGTGACTTCTACGATGGCCTCGCCGCCGACTACGACCTCATGTACGCCGACTGGCAGGCCGGCATCGAGCGCCAGGCCGCCGCGCTGTCGGGCCTGATCGGCACGGCACTCGGCGAGGGCGCCGCGTACGACGTGCTGGACTGCGCCTGCGGCATCGGCACCCAGGCGCTCGGCCTCGCCGCGCTCGGGCACCGGGTCACCGGAAGCGACCTGAGCCCCGCCGCGGCGGCCCGCGCCGCGAAGGAGGCGGCCGCGCGCGGCCTTGAGCTGCGCACGACGGCCGCCGACATGACCCGGCTGCCGTTCGGCGACCGCTCCTTCGACGTCGTCGTGTGCGCCGACAACTCGCTGCCGCACCTGCTCACCCCGGAAGCGGTGCAGGCGGCGCTCGGCGAGATGCGCAGGGTGCTGCGCCCCGGCGGCGTACTGCTGGTCACCACCCGGCCGTACGACCGCTTGCGCAGCGAGCGGCCCGCGTCCACATCACCGCAGGTCAGGGAGGAGCCCGGCGGCCGGGTCATCACCTTCCAGCTGTGGCACTGGCGCCCGGACGGCGAGCGCTACGACCTGGAGCACTTCCAGCTGCACCCCACGGCGGAGGGCGACGAGGGCTGGGACGTGCGCACGCGCCGCACCTCGTACTGGGCGCTCGGGCAGGACCAGCTCACCGGATTCGCCCGGCGGGCCGGCCTGACGGAGCCAGCCTGGCAAGAGCCGGAGGCGACGGGCTTCTTCCAGCCGGTGATGGTGGCGCACCGGCCGGACGATGCGGACCCGGGCGCCGCCTGACGGCTCCGCTCAGAACAGCGGCTCCGGCAGCACCCCCTCCAGGGCCAGCAGCCGCCGCTTGGTCTCCGGACCGCCGCCGAAGCCGCCTATCCCTCCGTCGCTCTCCACCACCCGGTGGCACGGCACCACCACGGGAAGAGGGTTGGACCCCATCGCCGCGCCGACCGCCTGGGCCGCGCCCGGCCGGCCGACCCGCTCGGCCAGATCCCCGTAACCGGCTACTGCCCCGTACGGCACACCCCGCGCCAGCTCCCGCAGCACCTGGCGGTTGAAGCCGGCGGTCAGCGACCAGTCCAGGTCGAGCGAGAACTCCCGCAGCGTCCCCGCGAAGTACGCCGCGAGCTGGCGTATCGGTTCGGCCAGCCGGGCGGAGCCGGGGGCCTCCACCGGCTCCGCGCCGAGCCGGCCGCGCAGCCGGTCGAGCGCCCCGTCCCGTATCTCCGGGCGGGCGTGGAAGACCACGCAGACCAGTCCGGTCTCCGTCGCGGCCAGCATCAACGGACCGATGTCGCTCTCGACGACGGCCCACTCGACGACCCCGTTGCTGTCCATGCCACCACCGTACGGCCGCCCACTGACAACGGGCCCCGGCGGCCTCAGCCCCGGGTGGCCGCGCGCACGACGTCGGGGGTGTTCGTGATGATGCCGTCCACCCCCATGGACCGGACCCGGCGCGCGGCCGCCGCGTCGTTCACCGTCCAGGGGTTCACCCGGAGCGCCTTGCCGTGCGGGCCCTTCAAGGCGTGCGCCGCCGTCACGTAACCGCCCGACAGACCGGCGTACGGGGGGTTGATCTGGTCGGCGAACGCGGCGTACGCGGGCAGTTGGGAGACGGCCGGGGCACCGAGGAAGCCGGTGACCACGTCCGGGCGCAGGGAGTGCACCGTGCGCACGCTGCCGGCACCGAAGCTCTGGATCACCAGGCGGTCCCGGACGTGGCTCCGGTCCAGCCAGCCCTCCTCGTCCAGCACCCGGAGGGTCGCCCGCTCGATCCCCGGGTAGCTCTCCGGGCTCTTGATCTCCAGCAGGAGGTTCTGTCCGTTGTGGCCGAGCCGCTTGAGATACTGGCGCAGGGTCGGCACCCGGCTCCCGGCGTACGCCGGCCCGAACCAGCCGCCCGCGTCCAGCCGGGAGATCTCGGCGGCCGTGAAGTCCTTGACCGCCCAGGGCGCGCGGTCCGGGAAGACCTCCTCGGCGTTCGTCGTCCGCCCGAGGCCGGTGTCGTGGATGACGACCACCACCCCGTCCCTGGTGAGCTGGACGTCGTTCTCGACCCAGTCGAAGCCCAGCGCGTCGGCCTTGTCCACGGACGCGAGCGTGTTCTCGGGGGCGTACGCGGAGGCGCCCCGGTGGGCGTAGACGCGCGGGTGGTCCGCCGCGGCGTCGCCGGCCCGGCGGACCGGGGCGACCTGCTGGACCGGGTGCCGGATCAGCGGGGTGTCCGCGACCGGGGCGCCCGGATTCGACATCAGCAACGTGCCGGCGCCCATGACGGCAGCGGCGGCGACGGAGGCGGTGGCGGTGCCTGCGTACACGTGGACTCCTTGCGTCGGGGTTGCGGACGGGCCGAGCGTCCCAGCCGCCCCCGAACGGGGGACAGGCGAAGGGTGGCCACCGTGTGAACGCATCTCGGGGACCACGTCACCTGCCGTCGGCCCGGTCGATAAGATGCGGCACTTCTGTTGTGTCTGCCGGGCCTTGTGCCGGGACGACAGGCCCTGGGATCGTCCTGACCCGGGCTTGCTGCTGCGAAGGGCGTACGAGGATGCAGGGCACAATCGACGGCTTCAGCTACGGGGCGGTGACCCCTGCGGCGGCGTTCCTCATGGCCTGCCTCGGCGCGGCGCTCGGCCTGCGCTGCACCACCCGGTCACTGCGTACCGAGCGTTCCTTCAGGGCCGGCTGGCTGGCTCTCGGGGCGACCTCCATAGGTTCGGGCATCTGGACCATGCACTTCATCGCGATGGTGGGCTTCTCCGTCGAGGAGGTGCCGATCGGCTACGACAAACCGATCACC
This sequence comes from Streptomyces sp. NPDC016469, assembly GCF_040632905.1. Taxonomy (NCBI): domain Bacteria; kingdom Bacillati; phylum Actinomycetota; class Actinomycetes; order Kitasatosporales; family Streptomycetaceae; genus Streptomyces; species Streptomyces sp. NPDC016469. The sequence goes on along the minus strand of NZ_JBEYCQ010000019.1, from coordinate 11,512 downwards.
TTCGCCAGCCTCGCCGTCGCGATCGTCATGGTCGGCATCGGGATCTTCCTGGTCGGGTACCGGGGCGCCACCCGCATGGCCCTGGTGACGGGAGGCACGATCACCGGGCTCGGTGTGGCCTCCATGCATTACCTCGGCATGGCCGGGATGAGGCTTGATGGGCAGTTCGAGTACGACACGATCACCGTGGCCCTCTCCGTGGTCATCGCCGTCGTCGCCTCGACCGCCGCGCTGTGGGCCGCCGTGTCCATCCACGGCTTCCTGCCCAGCCTCGGCGCGAGCGTCGTGATGGGCGTCGCCGTGAGCGGCATGCACTACACCGGCATGGCCGCGCTCCGGGTCCACCTGCACCCGTCCGCCACGACCGCCGCCCACGTTCCGGGCGACAGCGCCGGCTCGCTGCTGGTGCCCATGCTGCTCGGCCCCGGCTGCTTCCTGGTGCTGGCCGCCGTCGTCGTCATGTTCGATCCGCTGGTGGTCATGGGCACGCCCGACTGGGACGACCCGCGCGCCGCGCGGATCCCCGGCGTCCCGGCCCGGGGCCAGGTCCCCCGCTTCGGCACGTACGCCGACCCGGCCTCCTTCCACTCCCGCCCGCGCGACGCCGTGGAGTCCGCGGACTGGTGAACCGGCCCCGTTGTCAGTGGCGGGTCGTACGGTGGTTGCATGCGGCCAGTCTCGAAGATCGAACGTACGGTGGCGCCTTTCGAGGTCGTCAGCCCCTACCAGCCCAGCGGCGACCAGCCCGCGGCCATCGCCGAGCTGGAGAAGCGCGTCCGCGCGGGTGAGAAGGACGTCGTGCTCCTCGGCGCGACCGGCACCGGTAAATCCGCGACCACCGCGTGGATGATCGAGAAGCTCCAGCGCCCCACGCTGGTCATGGCGCCGAACAAGACGCTCGCCGCCCAGCTGGCCAACGAGTTCCGCGAGCTCCTGCCCAACAACGCCGTCGAGTACTTCGTCTCGTACTACGACTACTACCAGCCCGAGGCGTACGTCCCGCAGTCGGACACCTACATCGAGAAGGACTCCTCGATCAACGAGGAGGTCGAGCGGCTGCGCCACTCCGCGACCAACTCGCTGCTCACCCGGCGGGACGTCGTCGTGGTCGCCTCCGTCTCCTGCATCTACGGCCTCGGTACGCCGCAGGAGTACGTGGACCGCATGGTCCAGCTCAAGGTGGGCGAGGAGATCGACCGCGACCAGCTGCTGCGCCGCTTCGTGGAGATCCAGTACACGCGCAACGACCTGGCCTTCACCCGGGGCACCTTCCGGGTGCGCGGCGACACCATCGAGATCTTCCCGGTCTACGAGGAGCTCGCCGTCCGCATCGAGATGTTCGGCGACGAGATCGAGGCCCTGTCCACGCTGCACCCGCTGACCGGCGAGGTCATCAGCGAGGACCGGTCCCTCCACGTCTTCCCCGCCAGCCACTACGTGGCGGGACCCGAGCGCATGGAGAAGGCCGTCAGCGGCATCGAGCGGGAGCTGGAGGAGCGCCTGGCCGAGCTGGAGAAGCAGGGCAAGATGCTGGAGGCCCAGCGGCTCCGCATGCGTACGACGTACGACATCGAGATGCTCCGCCAGATCGGCACCTGCTCCGGCGTCGAGAACTACTCGATGCACTTCGACGGCCGCGCCCCCGGCACCGCCCCCAACACCCTCCTCGACTACTTCCCGGAGGACTTCCTCCTGGTGCTGGACGAGTCGCACGTCACGGTCCCGCAGATCGGCGCCATGTACGAGGGCGACGCCTCCCGCAAGCGGACCCTGGTCGACCACGGCTTCCGGCTGCCGTCCGCCCTGGACAACCGCCCGCTGAAGTGGGAGGAGTTCCTCCAGCGGATCAACCAGACGGTCTACCTGTCCGCCACCCCGGGCACCTACGAGCTGTCCCGCGGCGACGGTTTCGTGGAGCAGATCATCCGCCCGACCGGCCTGGTCGACCCCGAGGTCGTCGTCAAGCCCACCGAGGGCCAGATCGACGACCTGGTGCACGAGATCCGGGTGCGCGCCGAGCGCGACGAACGGGTCCTGGTCACCACGCTCACCAAGAAGATGGCGGAGGACCTGACCGACTACTTCCTGGAGCTCGGCATCCAGGTCCGCTACCTCCACAGCGACGTCGACACGCTGCGCCGCATCGAGCTGCTGCGCGAGCTGCGCTCCGGCGAGTACGACGTCCTGGTCGGGATCAACCTCCTGCGCGAGGGCCTCGACCTGCCCGAGGTGTCGCTCGTGGCCATCCTCGACGCCGACAAGCAGGGCTTCCTGCGCTCGGGCACCTCGCTCATCCAGACCATCGGACGCGCGGCGCGCAACGTCTCCGGCCAGGTCCACATGTACGCGGACAAGGTCACCCCGGCCATGGCGCAGGCCATCGACGAGACCAACCGCCGCCGCGAGAAGCAGGTCGCGTACAACACCGAGCGCGGCATCGACCCGCAGCCACTGCGCAAGAAGATCAACGACATCGTCGCCACCATCGCGCGCGAGGAGGTCGACACCGAGCAACTGCTCGGCACCGGCTACCGCCAGGGGAAGGAGGGCAAGGCACCCGTGCCCGCCCTCGGCAAGCACGCCGTCCCGGGCGACGGCAAGGCGGCGACGGCAGGGAAGTCCGCGAAGGCCGGCAAGGCGCGCCGGGACGCGGCGGTGGTCACGGACCGCCCGGCGACCGAACTGGCCGGGATCATCGAGGAGATGACGGACCGGATGCGCGCCGCCGCGGCCGATCTCCAGTTCGAGGTCGCCGCCCGGCTGCGCGACGAGGTGGGGGAGCTGAAGAAGGAGTTGCGCCAGATGCGCGAGGCCGGTCTGGCCTGACCGGCCGGGGCCCGGGCCGCATGTTGCAGGACCGACACAAAACGGCCCAGGCCCTCCGCGCGAGTGGCGCCACTGCGTAGGGTGCTGGAAAACCGCACAAGGACGGTTGCGGGGAATGCGGAGAGGGGACAGCGCGTGACGGTCAATATGACCAAGGGTCAGGCCATCAGCCTGCAGAAGAGCGACGGGGGGACCCTGACCGCGGTACGGATGGGGCTCGGCTGGCAGGCGGCACCGCGCCGCGGTCTGTTCGGCTCGCGCACCCGGGAGATCGACCTGGACGCCTCGGCCGTCCTGTTCGCCGACAAGCAGCCGGTCGACGTCGTGTTCTTCCGGCACCTCACCAGCGACGACGGCTCGGTGCGGCACACCGGGGACAACCTCGTGGGCGGCGCCGGTTCCGGCGGCGACGACGAGGCGATCCTGGTGGACCTCCAGCGGGTGCCGGTCCACATCGACCAGATCGTCTTCACGGTGAACTCCTTCACCGGCCAGACGTTCCAGGAGGTGCAGAACGCCTTCTGCCGCATCGTGGACGAGACCAACGGCCAGGAGCTCGCCCGCTACACGCTGGACGGCGGCGGGCAGTACACCGCGCAGATCATGGCGAAGGTGCACCGCGCGGGCAACGGCTGGAAGATGACCGCCATCGGCACCCCGGCCAACGGCCGCACCTTCCAGGACCTCATGCCGGCGATCCTGCCGCACCTGTAGGACGGCACACCGGACCGCGAGGTCCGCATCGCGTCACGCGCAGCTCCCGGCGGCATCGGCCGCCGGGAGCTGCCCGCATCGCGGCACGGTCCGAAACAGCACACACACTTTCGTCAACACCAGCGGTAACACGTCGAGGGGACAGGGCAATGACGGCCGAGCTGGTCCGGGGGCAGAACCACACCTTGCCCCAGACCCGTCTGGAGATCCGGATATCGGCCGGGGCGCCCGTCGTGGCCGGTGCCACGCTCGGCGACGAGCACGGCAGAGTGGCCGGTGCCGAGTGGATCGCCCACCCCGGATCGCCGCAGCTGCACGGCCTCGAAGTCTCCCGGCAGGCCGCCGCCGACCACCGCCTCGCCGTCGACCTCGACGCCCTGCCCGACGGGGTCCACCGGGTCACGGTGCTGCTGGCCCTCCCGCTCGGCGCGGGCGGCCCGACCCGCTTCGGTGCCGTCGCCTCACCCTTCGTCGCGGTCACCGCCCTCGACGGCGCCGAGATCGCCACGTTCACGCTGACCGGCCTCGACAGCGAGTCCGCGGTCGCCGCCCTGGAGCTGTACCGCCGCCAGGGCGCCTGGAAGGTCCGCGCGGTCGGCCAGGGGTACGCCGGCGGCCTCGCGGCCATGCTCGCCGACCAGGGCGTGGACCGGGCCGCCGAGCTGGCCGGGACGATCCAGGAGGCGGTCGCCCGGGGCCTGGCCCGCTCGGTGGCCCCGCCGCCGCCCCGCACCCCGGAGGGCGACCGGGTCAGGCACGCGCCCGCCCCGGCCCCCGCCCCGGGCAACGGGCAGCCGCCCGTCCCGCCGCCCGCGCCGGCCACACCCCCGCAGCCCGAGCCGCTGGCGGAGCCGGCCGCCCCCGGCGGCCCGGTCGACTACGCGCACCCGCGCCGCCAGTCCACCGCACCCCCGCCGCCGCCCCCGGCCGCGCCGCCCGCCCGGCCGGGGCAGCCCGCGCAGCCCGTCGCCGGGGACGCGACCGGCTGGTCCATGGACGAGCGCCTGTACAACCAGGTGTGGGGCATGTTCGAGGACCTGGCCCGGGCCGTCGCCGCCTACCGCAGCGCCGCCGACTTCGCCGAGTCCCGGATGGACCAGGAGCTGGAGCGCACCCTGTCCGACCCGCGCAGCCGCATCGGGGGCGGGGGCGACCGGGCCCGCGAGGAGGCCCGCGCCAGGCGGGACGAGCTGACCGACCGGGCCCGCGCGTCGCTGGACCGCGACCTCGCCCAGCTCGCCGCCGAGTCCGCCGTCGTGGAGCCCGCGCTCCCGGCCCCCTACGCGGGCTGGGACAACCCCGTCTGGCACGGCTACCGGGTGCCGATGGAGATCCCCATGGCGCTGCGCATCGGCGACCTCCACCTCCCGGAGCGCGCCGACCTGCGCATCCCGCTCCTCGTCCGGCTGCCGCTGGAGCGTGGCATGTGGATCGACAGCGGACGCACGGCCTCCGAGGCCGCCGCGCTGACCGGCACGGACCAGCTGCGCAGGCTGGCGATGGAGACCGCCGTGCTGCACGCGTCCCGGCTGCTGGCGGTCTACCCGCCGAACGAGTTCGCGGTCCACGTCATCGACCCGGCCGGTTCGGCCGCCGGAGCGCTCGCCCCGCTGGTCCGCTCCGGGGTGCTGCCCTCGCCGCCCGCCGCCGGGGCCCAGGGCGTGTCCTCGGTCCTCGCCCACCTCACCCGGCGGGTCGACCTGGTGCAGATGGCGATCCGGGCCGGTGCCGCCGACTCGCTGCCGCCGGACCTGGATCCGGCCGAGCAGCTGCTGATCGTCAACGACTTCCCGCACGGCTTCGACGACCGGGCGGTGACCCAGCTGCGCTACCTCGCCGACGAGGGGCCGTCCGTGGGCGTCCACCTGATGATGGTCGCGGACCGGGAGGAGGCGTCCGAGTACGGCCCGGTCCTGGACCCGCTGTGGCGCTCGCTGCTGCGGGTCACCCCGGTCGCCGACGACCATCTGGCCGACCCCTGGGTCGGTCACGCGTGGACGTACGAGCCGCCCAGGACGCCGCCGGGGAGCGCGGTCCTTGACCAGGTGCTGGAGCGGGTGGCCCACGCCCGTCGCACCGGGCACCGCTGAGCCGCCGCCTGCCCCCGTAAAGCCGGACCAGTCCTCGTAAAGCGCGTGGTAAACCGGCTTTGACCTGCTGTTTTGGAGATTCTTTAGGCTTCCCTTTACCTTTCCTTGGTCTTTCCTGTACCGTTCATGGAGCGGAGGGGAGTACTCCCATACGCGGCGTTCCCGTCAATACGGACTGTGACCGGTCCCGGGGCGCCGGCCCAGGTGCGCGGCCCGCGCGCCCGGGTGGAAGAGACCTCCGGCAGCGACGACGCTGATCAGTAGCCCGTAGCGAACTGCCGGAGGCGCAGTGGACGTTTCATGGACCCTCTGGGCGCTGACCATCTTTGGTCTGTGCGCCCTCATCGCCGTCGACTTCTTCATCGGGCGCAAGCCCCATGACGTGTCGACCAAGGAAGCCGGGATCTGGACGATCGTCTGGATCGCGCTGGCCGCCCTCTTCGGCCTCGGGCTGCTCGTCTTCGGCGAGAGCCAGGCATCGGGCGAGTTCTTCGCCGGCTACATCACCGAGAAGTCGCTCAGCGTCGACAACCTCTTCGTCTTCGTGCTGATCATGGCGAAGTTCTCGGTGCCCTCCCACCTCCAGCAGCGGGTGCTGCTGATCGGCGTGCTGATCGCGCTGGTGCTGCGGGCGGTCTTCATCGCCGCGGGCGCCGCCGTCATCGCCAACTTCTCGTGGGTCTTCTACATCTTCGGCGCGTTCCTGATCTACACCGCCTGGAAGCTCATCCAGGAGGCCCGGGCCGATGACGAGGACGAGGAGTTCGAGGAGAACCGCCTCCTGAAGAACATCGAGCGCCGCTTCGGCGTCGCCGACCGGTACCACGGCACCAAGCTCTTCATCCGCAACAACGGCAAGCGCGTCCTGACCCCGCTGATGGTCGTCATGCTGGCCATCGGCACCACCGACGTGCTGTTCGCGCTGGACTCCATCCCCGCGATCTTCGGCCTGACCCAGGACCCGTACATCGTCTTCACCGCCAACGCCTTCGCCCTGATGGGCCTGCGCCAGCTGTACTTCCTGATCGGCGGTCTGCTGGAGAAGCTGGTCCACCTCAGCTACGGGCTGTCGGTGATCCTCGGCTTCATCGGCGTCAAGCTGGTGCTGCACGCGCTGCACGAGTCCGGGGTGCACGTCCCCGAGATCTCCATCCCGGTCTCGCTCGGCGTCATCTGCGGGGTGCTGATCATCACCACGATCACCAGCCTCATGGCCAACAAGAAGAAGGCCGAGGCCGAGGCCCGCGAGGCGAAGACCGGCGACCGCGTCTAGCCGCGCAGGTACGGGGACGGACGGCCCCGCCTCACCAGCCCCGGGCGCGCCACTCGGGCAGGTGGGGCCGTTCGTCCCCCAGGGTGGTGTCGCGCCCATGGCCCGGGTAGACCCAGGTCTCGTCCGGCAGCGGCGCGAAGAGCTTGGTCTCCACATCGTGCAGCAGGTTCGCGAACGCCTCGGGGTCCTTGTGCGTGTTGCCGACTCCGCCGGGGAAGAGACAGTCCCCGGTGAATAGATGCGGCGCCCCGTGCGGGTCGTCGTACAGGAGCGTGATCGAGCCCGGGGTGTGACCGGTCAGATGGCGGGCGGTGAGCGCCACCTCGCCGACCCGGACGGTGTCGCCGTCCTCGACCAGGACCTCCGTCGGCACCTCGATGCCCTCGGCGTCGAACCGCCCCGCGTAGGTGCGGGCCCCGGTCGCCGCGACCACCTCACCCAGCGCCCGCCAGTGGTCGCGGTGACGGTGGGTGGTGACGACGGAGAGGATCGAGTCGTCACCGATCAGCCGCAGCAGCGTCCCGGCCTCGTCGGCCGCGTCGATCAGCAGCTGCTCACCGGTGGCCCGGCAGCGCAGCAGATAGGCGTTGTTGTCCATCGGGCCGACGGCGACCTTCGAGATCATCAGATCCGTCAGTTCGTGCACATCGGCGGGCCCGCCGACCCTGACCGCTCCGCTGTACGTCATGTTCCTCAGCCTATAGCGGGGGCAGCGCCGGAAGCGTTCCGCCGTCGGCCGTCAGCGCCGAGCCGTCGCGCCGGCCGCTGAGCCAGCCCAGCAGCTCGGGCGCCGTGCCCCGGACCCCGACCGGGCCGCCCTCCGCGCCGCCGCCGGTCGTCCACACCCGCCCGGTGTCGTCGGCGAGCGTCGTCGGCACGACCTCCGGGTGCCCGGTGAACCGCTCGGCCAGAAAGTCGATCTCCCGCGCGGTGAACTCGTCCGGAAGATCCTCCAGCTCGTAGCCGACGCCCAGGTCGACGTGGTGCAGCTCCACCTCGCCGCGCCGCCGGAACGGCACGCGGGAGGCGGCGTCCGTCACACCGTTGCGCAGGGTCACCGTGCGCGACCAGTCCCCTGGCTCGGCCGCCGCCGCGACGAACCGGGCCGCGCTCGCCGTCAGGTCGGCCAGCTGCTGCGCGGCGGACCGGGGGGCGTCCCGCTCGATGTCGCGGTCGCGGGTTTCGCTGTCTGCGTACATAGGCAGGCCGCGGAGAACATTTATGAGCGCGTCGGCGTTACGGGAGAGATGCGCGATGACATGACCGCGGCTCCAGCCCGGCAGCCGTGACGGCTCGGACAGCGCCGCGTCGTCCAGTTTCCCGGTGGCGCCGAGCAGTCGATCCGTCGCTTCACGGAGTGCTGCCAGGTCGTGCGCATGATCAGTCATGAGGCCGAGCCTAGACCCGGCCACTCGTTCGAGTGAAGGAGTTCTCAGCCGTCCGCAATTCGAATGTGCGTGCTATACGCTCGGAGTCGAAAGCTCCGTACACCGCTGTGGCACCCCCCATACCCTGGGCGAGGGGCTCAGTTCCCCCGCTTCTCTCTAGAAAGGTGCGGACCGGCGTGGCCGACCGTCTCATCGTCCGTGGTGCTCGCGAGCACAACCTCAAGAACGTCTCGCTCGACCTCCCCCGCGACTCCCTGATCGTCTTCACCGGGCTCTCCGGGTCGGGCAAGTCGTCGCTCGCGTTCGACACGATCTTCGCCGAGGGCCAGCGGCGCTACGTGGAGTCGCTCTCCTCGTACGCCCGGCAGTTCCTGGGCCAGATGGACAAGCCGGACGTCGACTTCATCGAGGGACTGTCGCCCGCCGTCTCCATCGACCAGAAGTCGACCTCGCGCAACCCGCGCTCGACGGTCGGCACCATCACCGAGGTCTACGACTACCTCCGGCTGCTTTTCGCCCGGATCGGCAAGCCGCACTGCCCCGAGTGCCACCGCCCCATCTCGCGCCAGTCGCCGCAGGCCATCGTGGACAAGGTCCTCGGCCTGCCGGAGGGCAGCCGCTTCCAGGTGCTCTCGCCGCTGGTGCGCGAGCGCAAGGGCGAGTTCGTGGACCTGTTCTCCGATCTCCAGACCAAGGGCTACAGCCGCGCCCGGGTGGACGGCACCACGATCCAGCTCTCCGAGCCGCCCACGCTCAAGAAGCAGGAGAAGCACACGATCGAGGTCGTCATCGACCGCCTCACCGTGAAGGACAGCGCCAAGCGCCGGCTGACGGACTCCGTCGAGACCGCGCTCGGCCTCTCCGGCGGCATGGTCGTGCTCGACTTCGTGGACCTCCCCGAGGACGACCCCGAGCGCGAGCGGATGTACTCGGAGCACCTCTACTGCCCGTACGACGACCTCTCCTTCGAGGAGCTGGAGCCGCGCTCCTTCTCCTTCAACTCCCCGTTCGGCGCCTGCCCCGACTGCACCGGCATCGGTACGCGCATGGAGGTCGACCCGGAGCTGATCGTTCCGGACGAGGAGAAGTCCCTGGACGAGGGCGCCATCCACCCCTGGTCCCACGGCCACACCAAGGAGTACTTCGGCCGCCAGATCAACGCCCTGGCCGAAGCCCTCGGCTTCCGTACGGACATCCCCTGGGCCGGGCTGCCGCAGCGCGCCAAGAAGGCCCTGCTGCACGGCCACAAGATCCAGACCGAGGTCCGCTACCGCAACCGGTACGGGCGCGAGCGTGCCTACACCACCCCGTCCTTCGAGGGCGCCGTCCAGTTCGTCAAGCGGCGGCACTCCGAGGCCGAGAGCGACTCCAGCCGGGAGCGCTTCGAGGGGTACATGCGCGAGGTCCCCTGTCCGACCTGTGAGGGCACCCGGCTCAAGCCGATCGTCCTCGCGGTCACGGTGATGGAGAAGTCCATCGCCGAGGTCTCCGCGATGTCCATCAGCGAGTGCGCCGAATTCCTCGGCCGCCTCAAGCTGAACGCCCGCGACAAGAAGATCGCCGAGCGGGTCCTCAAGGAGGTCAACGAGCGGCTGAAGTTCCTGGTCGACGTGGGCCTGGACTACCTCTCGCTGAACCGCGCCGCGGGCACCCTGTCCGGTGGCGAGGCCCAGCGCATCCGGCTCGCCACACAGATCGGCTCCGGCCTCGTCGGCGTGCTCTACGTGCTGGACGAGCCCTCCATCGGACTGCACCAGCGCGACAACCACCGGCTGATCGAGACCCTGGTCCGCCTCCGCGACATGGGCAACACGCTCATCGTCGTGGAGCACGACGAGGACACCATCAAGGTCGCCGACTGGGTGGTCGACATCGGCCCCGGCGCCGGTGAGCACGGCGGCAAGGTCGTCCACTCCGGCTCGCTCAAGGAGCTGCTGGCCAACGACAAGTCGGTCACCGGGCAGTACCTGACCGGCAAGAAGTCGATCCCCGTGCCCGAGGTGCGGCGGCCCGTGGACCCCTCGCGGCTGCTCACGGTGCACGGCGCCCGGGAGAACAACCTCCGGGACATCGACGTCTCCTTCCCGCTCGGCGTGCTGACCGCCGTCACCGGCGTCTCGGGCTCCGGCAAGTCGACGCTGGTCAACGACATCCTCTACACCCACCTGGCCCGCGAGCTGAACGGCGCCAAGTCGGTGCCCGGCCGGCACACCCGGGTCGACGGCGACGACCTGGTCGACAAGGTGGTGCACGTCGACCAGTCGCCCATCGGCCGTACCCCCCGGTCCAACCCGGCCACGTACACCGGCGTCTTCGACCACGTCCGCAAGCTGTTCGCGGAGACGATGGAGGCCAAGGTCCGCGGCTATCTGCCGGGCCGGTTCTCCTTCAACGTCAAGGGCGGCCGCTGCGAGAACTGCTCCGGCGACGGCACCATCAAGATCGAGATGAACTTCCTGCCCGACGTGTACGTCCCGTGCGAGGTCTGCCACGGTGCGCGCTACAACCGGGAGACCCTGGAGGTCCACTACAAGGGCAAGTCCATCGCCGAGGTGCTGGACATGCCGATCGAGGAGGGCCTGGAGTTCTTCGAGGCCGTTCCCACCATCGCCCGCCATCTGCGCACGCTCAACGAGGTCGGCCTCGGATACGTGCGGCTCGGCCAGTCCGCGCCGACGCTCTCCGGTGGCGAGGCCCAGCGGGTCAAGCTCGCCAGCGAGCTCCAGAAGCGCTCCACCGGCCGCACGGTCTACGTCCTGGACGAGCCGACCACCGGTCTGCACTTCGAGGACATCTCCAAGCTGATCAAGGTGCTCTCCGGCCTGGTCGACAAGGGGAACTCCGTGATCGTCATCGAACACAACCTCGACGTGGTCAAGACCGCCGACTGGGTGGTCGACATGGGCCCCGAGGGCGGCAGCGGCGGCGGCCTGGTCATCGCCGAGGGCACCCCGGAGTACGTGGCGGGCGTCCCCGCCAGCCACACCGGGAAGTTCCTCCAGGACATCCTGGACGCCGACCGGGTCAGCGAGGCCGCGGTGCCGGCCGCCCGCAAGCCCGCCGGGAAGAAGGCCGCCAAGTCCGCCCCGGCTGCCAGGAAGACGGCGACGGCCAAGACGGCGACGGCGAAGAAGCCCGCCGCCAAGAAGACGGCCCGCGCCCGCAAGGGCTGACACCGGGACACGCGGTGCGAGGCGGCGGCCCCCGACTCGGGGACCTCG